>JAJDCH010000001.1 GCA_029260905.1 Candidatus Levyibacteriota bacterium
CCCCAACAGTTATGATCCCAACAAAAATGGTGAGAATGGAGGCGGTGGCACTTGTGCAGATTCAAAAGACAATGATTCTGATGGTAAAATAGACGGAGCTGATGAAGATTGTCACACTGATGGTAATCCCAACAACCCAGGAAGTTATGATCCAGATGGTGAAGAAGGACCTGCACCAACTCCTACCATCTCACCAACAAGCGCCAACCTCTCATTTACCATCTTTATGCACGGAATAGGACTTAGTGGCGATAACTCAAATCCAAATGGCTCTGCTCTATCAAACAAGAATCCAAAACACCCGCTTCGCGATCTTGTAGTTGAAGTATTTGATTCAAGCAATAATCCTGCAGGCAATGCTAAAGGAGAAATAGACTACAGACTAGGACCAGGTAACTTCACAGGAACAGTCAATGTACCAAATGTGCCAGCCGATGGAATATATACAGTTAAAGTTTCTTCAACTGCTAGACTAAGAAGACTTCTTCCAGGAATTATAACTATTAAACTAAACGAGAACAACGTCATGCCTCCTGTTCATATGATTGCAGGCGATATTGTACAGGATAACGCCCTAAATATTCTTGACTATAACGTGCTTATTGGTTGCTATTCAGACTTACAAGCTGCAAGCTCATGTAACGGAACTGACAAAATACTTGCTGATCTTGACGATGATGGCAATGTAAACCAACGAGATTACAATCTATTCCTTCGTGAATTAACAGTCCAAAACGGACAATAAAACACTCCCCTCTTTATCTAAAAAGGTGAATAGCTTATAATATCCTCATGTCCAAATCAACTATTTTTTTGCTTTTTGTTCTTGGATTAACAATTATCTTATTTTCAGGAGTCTATTTAGCTGTATCAGGAAAAACTTTTTTTGCTAATTTAAAAAAAGTTAACTCAACAGAAAATCAAGCCAATAATGTCCTCAAATCTACTCTCAGTCTTCACCCTGATATATTATCAAGTCCTGCTAAATCTGTGGGCGTGATAAGTGTAAATATTGACCCAACACCAAAACCAGATGAAGAAATATTAGTCCAACTTGAAATAGACTATCACCCACTCATTTCTGATATTGATCCAGAAGCAGGCACACAACTCGTAAGCCCTGTACTGCTTCTCAAGACCATCAACTCCAACTCAAGACGTGTTTCCTTTGCTTTTAAAGGAATAGGCGCCAAAAACCCCCAAGCTGGCTCAGTAGCATTTCTGAACATCAAAGGCGACGAAGTTATTGCAAGTGCCTCAGCAACGATCAAACTTCTTCCCAAAACAATGATCAAGAGAAATGGGATCATTCAGGAATTGGAGATAGAAAACGAAGCGCTAATAATAATAGAACCTAAAACAATTACAAACAATTGACAACTTCTGATATCAGATTTACAATTTTTTAACATAATATGACTCAAAACCAACTAGGATACTTAAGATCATGCATGGATAAACGTTTTGTCGAGCCCACTCGCAGAGCTTTTCAAGAGGCAACAGGCCTAAAACCAACAGATTATTGGCATGAGGCTCAGCCAGGAGGCGCAAGTAATGAAATGGACCCACTAGGAGAAAATTTTGCTGCATCAAATGGCGCAACTGTATTTGGCTGGCAGGCACACGGTGATAATTGCGGAGGTCAACCTGAAGTTGATAATAAGGAGATAAAAATAAAACTTGATGCAGTAATAAAAGAAAAAATGAATAAATTCCCAAACGCCAGGCACTTTAGCATCTTTGCAACTGAGCAAAAAATAGACATAAAAGAGATAAACACAAAAATTTAAACTCAAGCAACCCTCTTGTCTAGTTACTCAATATTGCAGAACTAGTTTTAATTTTTATGTAAAATTTATAAAACCTATACAGAATTTATAAACTTCAAAACAAGCCTTGCAGAAATTATACCAACAACTTTTTCATTATGTTTAACAACCAATCTTTTTATACCGTATTCTGTCATCAAATTTACTGCCTCATGAATCGGCAGGCTCTCCTCTATCATGACAATTGGAGAGCTCATTATTTGATTTACCTTTGTCTTTTCAGGGTCTTTTTTGGCGCCAACTATTCTATGCGCAATATCTTTTGTAGTAACTATTCCTACGTATTCCTTTTTGTCTTTAACCAGGACTGAACCTATTTTGTCCTGTTTCATTTTTAGCGAAGCCTCATATGCAGAAGATTCCTGGCTGATCGAAAAAACGCTTGAATACATTATGTCTTTTACTCTCAAAGTCTTCATCGCCAATAGTATACTATAAAATTTTATATTGAATCAACCAGGTAATTATGCCTGCAAAATATCCAAGCACTGCTGGCACAAACGCTATTTTAAAATATTTATCAAACGTCAATTCTTTCACCATTCCCATTGCCACAACACCTGCAGCGCTTCCAATAACAAGCGCTGATCCTCCTGTCCCAACAGCAAGCGCTGTTAAGACCCACATCTGTTGATCCGTAATTGAGAGCATATCAATAATAAGAGCTGTAAGAGGTACATTGTCAACAATTGCCGATAAAAGTCCCATTGCTGTATTACCGACGAGAAGTCTTGAAAACGAAGGATCAGTTGTAAAGATTAACCTTGAAAAATATTCAAGAACTCCAAGTGTCTGAAGAGCCGAAACAGCAAGTAAAATACCAATAAAAAATTTAAGTGATGAAATATCTGTTTTTTGCAAAAGGCTATCAATTTTTGCTTCAAGGTGTGTTTTTCTTTTTGATTTAGTCTTAATAAATTCAATCAACATCCAGACAAAACCTAGCCCAAGAAGAAGCCCCATATACGGCGGGAGCCCAATAAGATTCATAATTATAGGCAAAGTGAAACTTCCGAGCACCCCTGCGATAACAATTCTTTCACCTCTTGAAAGCACAACAACTTCCTTAACCAAAATATTGGCTGAGCTTCCCTTAATCTGCCTTATCAATAATACTCCTGATACAAGCCCTATTACTATTGAAGGGATAATTCCTAGCCTTATAATTGTTAACGCGTCAAATTTGCCTGCAAGCCAGAGTATGATTGTCGTCACATCCCCAATCGGTGACCACGCGCCTCCGGCATTTGCCACAACCACAATTGTTGCCGCAGCAATAAGAAGATTTTTATCTTTAAAAAACTGTCTTGCGATTTGGACCATAACAATTGTAACAGTCAGATTGTCAAGAACAGCAGACAGAAAAAAAGTAAGAACTGCCATGACAATTAACTCACCCCTGTCTTTTAAATGAAGTTGAACCAGCTTAAGACGGATATAATCAAAAAATCGGTAATGAGTCATGATCTCAACCAGAGTCATCGCAGCCAAAAGAAACATAACTATTCCCATTACTTCACTGCCAGCAATCTCCACATGATGTGAAAGCGACTCTCTTGAAATACCTGAAAAAGCAGTTATTACCCACAATATACCAGCAAGAGACAACGCAATTGCAGACTTATGAGTCCCGATTTTATGCTCAAGTGTTATGAGCAAATATCCAAAAATAAAAATTCCAATGCTTACAATTTGTAAGAATGATAAATTCATAAAAAAATTATTATAACAAAAAAATTCTTAATTGACTAGAGAATAAGTTAATGAAGATCTTAAAACTTATTTCAAGCGGCAATTTTTTTATATTACAGTGGGCATCCGTGGAATCGAACCACGCGCCTCTATCTTATCAGGATAGCGTTCTAGCCGATGAACTAGATGCCCAAATAAACTTCTTAGCTGTTAGCAACTAGCTTTCAGCAAATAAATTATCCATAGATTATAACAAAAACGGGTACCTTTTTGCTAATTTCCATAAGCTACAAGCTATATGTCATAAGCTAAATGACGAAGTCATTTTATAAGCTCCCAAACATCACGCGGAATTTGATTTCTATGAGCAACTAGAGTTTGATCAGCATCTTCATCTGTTCTATCATTCCCTGTCCAGGCGATACATTGAAGAAGTATGTCTTGGATAAGCCTCAATCTCTTAATCTCAGCCAGCATATCCGCACTTTTCTGAGGATTGCTCCTTGCGAGTTTATAAAAAAGCTGTTCTAGTTGGTTTAGCCTGTTTGAAACAGCCTGATGAGTAGCAATTATCTTTCCCTGTCTTGATCTCTGCTGATATGTTTTAAACCGCGATAGGCTTTGCCACTCCCCCGCCTTCATCTCTACATCAAGATCAGACTGCTTTTCGCTATATCCAGTATCATCAGTCTCTTCTTTGTACTTTTCTGTTTTCTCTTTTTCTTTTTTATTTACACCCTCTGGTATTTCTTTTTCTTCCATTTTATAAATTTTTATTTTTTTTCCTAGTGGTTGCTTCATAACCCCAGCCTGCAGTTCCAGCAATTAAACCTGGCACAACCAAGCTTCCAACTCCAGTCAAAGCCCCAAGCACTGCTATGCCACAACCTCCCCATTTGGCAAACCTTGCCACTTTTCTGTCTAATCTTTTTTCTTGTTCTTGGTGTCCACCTCTTTCTGCTGACATAATTATTAATTCTAAATTCTAAACTATTGCTGAGGCGCGAAGGGGAGTCGAACCCCTGCATGGAAGTTTTGCAAACTCCTGCGTTAACCACTTCGCCACCGCGCCATACACAAAGAATTTTATCACAGCCAAGGCTCACGAGGCAAACCAAAAATAAAATATATAATAATTTAATAAAATGAAGACACAAAAAATCCCGCTCACTTGGCGGGATTAAACTTTAAGAAAGACTAAAACTTAACGAGTTGCCATTCTTCTCACCTGGACATTTTGAAAACCCATTCGTTCTAATTCCTGCTGTGTAGGTTTATTTCTGACGGTAACAAGATCAGCAGTACGTACATCAAGTTCCGGCACAACTAAAATTACTGATTCTTTTGGTTTGGTTGCAGATCTGAGCCAATCGGTCTTGTTCCATGAAGGATGAAAAACCATCTCTTCTTTGTATGAGGTTGGTTGCGGATTTCCGTCCAGACCCATAACCAATCCAATATAATGATTATCGTCTATAAAAACCCCAGCTCGTGGTTGCTCGCGAAAAGAGAATAGCACCATATTTGATGCATCAATCACATTAGGTTTTTTTCTTTCAAATTGAGTGTGGTATCCTGTCATACTAACGTTGAGTTCTGTATCCCCAACTGCTAAATAAAGTGGGCTAAATCTAACTTTGCCACTGAGCCATTCATGTCCAGGATCATCTTCGCATCTTTCTCTTTCAATAATATCATATGAAACTTCCTCAAGAGGTAGGGCATGATGAATAACAACCCAGACCAAAACTCTTTACTTTCTTTAACGGCTTGGGGGGGGTGAAACGCAGCATCTTCTGCTAAAACAAAATTCTCCCGATCTTTACCCATAATGGGTATTATATACCCAAAAGAGTCCTTGTCAACAGTTAAACTGTAAACCCATTCTAAGCGCAAAAAATCCCGCTCATCTAAGCGGGATTGTTTGTTAATTGAATATACTTTTATTAACCAAGATGTGGTAGGAAGGCGAGAATAGTTTTGTCAATTTCTAAGTGTTTTTGTATCTTACAATTAAGCAAAATTCAAAAAGATCCGCTTTTAAAGCGGTTTGGCGAAATTAACCAGGCACCATTCACTCAGCCTGTGGTTACAATCCCCTCTCTAGCACCTTATCTAAAAGCTAAAAGCCAATAGCTAACTACTAAATGAGTTTCCTGTCTTCCCCGTTCTGTTCAAAACAAATCTATAAAATCTATCTCCGCTCTGTTCAACATATGTTTCTTGCGTTGCGAGATCAAAATAGAGATCTGCTACGACTTATGGATCCATATGAAGTTTTAAGAAAAGCTTCAATTTTTTTTATAAGATCAAGCGTTTTTAATTAGAAAGGAGGTGATCCATCCCCAGCTTCGGCTAGGGATACCTTGTTACGACTTAAGCTTCATCGCCAAGCTTGGACTCTCACTCATACGAATGATTCATCCACTCCCGACTTTGCTGCCTTGACGGGCGGTGTGTACAAGACCCGAGAACGTATTCACCGCAGCCTTCTGATCTGCGATTACTACTGATTCCGGCTTCATGGAGTCGGGTTGCAGACTCCAATCTGAACTGAGGCGAAATTTCTGAGATTAGCTTGCGCTCGCGCGCTTGCAGCCCATTGTTCTTCGCCATTGTAGGGTGTGTGTATCCCAGGGCATAAGGGCCGTGCTGACTTGACGTCTTCCGCTCCTTCCTTCCCGATATGATCGGGACCGTCTCTAATGAATATTTAACATTAGACGCGGGTTGCGCTCGTTTCCCCACTTAAGGGAACACCTCACGGCACGAGCTGACGACAGCCATGCAGCACCTGCATTACCATCCTTGCGGATCTACCAGTGTTTCCATAGGTATAAAACGGTAACATGTCAAGCCCTGGTAAGGTTTTTTGCTTTGTCTCAAATTAAACCACACGCTCCACCAGTTGTGCGGGTCCCCGTCAATTCCTTTGAGTTTTAGCCTTGCGGCCGTACTCCCCAGGCGGTCCGCTTAATGCGTTAGCTTGAACCTCTTGGTAAACCAAAAAGTTAGCGGACATCGTTTACGGCTGGGACTACACAGGTATCTAATCTGTTTCGCTACCCCAGCTTTCGTGCCTCAGCGTCAGGAAAAATCCAGGTGCCTGCCTTCGCCCTTGGTGTTCCAGTTAATATCAACGCATTTCACTGCTACACTAACTGTTCCAGCACCCCGATCAATCCTCAATTCCTGCAGTTTCGCATCCAATTCTGAAGTTAAGCTTCAGTCTTTCAAATACGACACACAGGAACGCCTACGCACGCTTTACGCCCAATAAATCCGGATAACGCTTGCCCCCTACGTATTACCGAGACTTCTGGCACGTAGTTAGTAGGGGCTTATTCTCTAAGCTGTGAACGGCTTAGCAAAAGGAGTTTACAACCCTAAGGCCGTCTTCCTCCACGCGGCGTCGCTGCGTCAGACTTTCGTCCATTGCGCAATATTCCCGGTTGCTGCCACCCGTAGGTGTACTGCCCGTGTCTCAGTGCAGTTGTGGCTGATCGACCTCTCAGTCCAGCTACCCGTCATCGCCTTGGTAAGC
>JAJDCH010000002.1 GCA_029260905.1 Candidatus Levyibacteriota bacterium
GAGATGATGTCTTCATATATTGTCAGTAAATTTCTTGAGAAATCGGGAATCAAATCAAAACAGATTGTGGCAACTGAGTTGATAGTAACCGATGATGATTTTGGTTCCGCTGAATTTTTTTCAAAGGAAACAGTTGAAAAAGCAAAAAAAGTACTGAAACCCTTGATTGATGAAGGGGTAGTTCCTGTTGTAACAGGATTTATAGGGACAACAAGAGATGGGCGACCAACGACATTGGGTCGGGGCGGATCAGACTATACAGCCACAATACTTGGTTTTGCTTTAAATGCAAAAGAAATACAGATTTGGACTGATGTTGATGGGATATATTCTGCAGACCCCCGTCAAATAAAAGATGCAAAGCTGCTTAGTAAAATTTCTTTCACAGAGGCATCAGAGCTTTCTTTTTTTGGCGCCAAAATTCTCCATCCAAGAACTATGCGACCGGCAAGACGTGCTGGGATTCCAATGAGGATCATGAATACACTGAATCCTAAAGGTGCAGGAACGATTATCGATACAACAACAGGAAATAAAAAAACAATAAAAGCAATATCATCAAAAAAACATACAAAGTTAATAAACCTTTATTCAACAGACATGCTTTACAGCAAAGGATTTTTGGCAAAAATTTTTGATGTTTTTGCAAAAAATAATATTTCTGTAGATTTGGTAGGTGTGTCAGAGTTCAGCGTATCAGTCACCCTTGATAATCATGATAATTTAAAATCTGCTATTGAGGAGTTGTCCGAGTTTACTGCAGTTACAAATGTTTCAAATTTTGGTATAGTATCTTTAGTCGGTGAGGAGATTGTTCATATTCCACAAATTATGAAAAAAATCTTTTCAGTTCTTGATGAAGAAAAGATAAATGTAAAGATGATATCTCTTAGCGCAACAGATGTTAATATTTGTCTTGTGATAGAATCTGAAAAAATAGAAAAAGCTGTTAAGAGTTTGCATAGTGAAGTTTTATTGAAAATATGAAAATAGCGCTAATCGGTTTTGGGAAAATGGGTCAGGAGATTGAGCAAGTTGTTCTTGATTCAAAAAAACATGAAATTGTTTCAGTTAGTTTTAGAAACCAAACTGACAGTCTTGATCTTGGTGGAATTAAAAATGCAGATGTGGCAATAGATTTCACGGCACCGGATATTATTTTGGATAATATTAAGAAAGTATCTGATCTTGGCGTTAATATGGTTGTTGGGACAACTGGTTGGTATGATGATTTGGATAAAGTAAATAAAATAGTAGAAGATTCAAAAATAGGTTTAATTTATGGACAGAATTTTGCAATCGGCACAAATATATTTTTTAAACTCGTCGCTCTTGCGGCAAGTCTGACATCAAAATATGGGAATTATGATGTTTATGGATATGAGGTGCATCATAAAGACAAAAAAGACAGTCCTTCAGGAACGGCTCTTAAGACAGCTGATGAAATAATAAAAAACTTCCCTTCCAAAAAAAGAATTCAAACGGAAAAACTTGATCGGAAAATAGAAAGTGATGAGCTCCATTTTGCATCAATAAGAGGGGGCAGGAATCCGGGAGTTCATGAGGTGACATTTGACAGTCTCGGCGATTCACTCACCATATCTGATCAGAATCATTCAAGACGGGGTTATGCAGAGGGAGCAGTAGCGGCTGCAGAATTTATAAAAGAAAAAAAAGGATTTTACAATTTCAGCGATATTTTTGATGAAATAAAATGAAGCAGATAAAAGGCACACTTACAGCACTCGTTACTCCATTTAAACAAAACGGAGAAATTGACGTTTATGCACTGAAAAATTTGGTCAGCTGGCAGATAAAATCAGGAATACACGGGCTCGTTCCGTGCGGTTCTACAGGCGAGGCAGCGACACTTTCTCATACTGACTATAAATTGGTGATAGAAACAGTAGTCAAAGAAACGGCTGGGCGTGTGCCTGTTATTGCCGGTGCCACACATAATAATACCAAAGTAGCAGTTGAATTATCTTTTATTGCAAAAAAGGCAGGAGCAGACGGATTGCTTCATGCAACCCCATATTACAATAAGCCAACTCTTGCTGGTTTGGTTGCTCATTTTAAAGAAATAAGAAATGCTGTTGATTTGCCAATTGTTCTCTACAATGTTCCGGGTAGAACTGCTCTTAATCAAACAGCCGAGATGACTCTTGAAATTGTGAAAAAGGTAGAGAATATAGTTGGTATTAAAGAAGCATCAGGAAATCTCATGCAGATTATGGAAATAATTAAAAAAGCTCCAAAAGACTTTTCAGTTCTCTCAGGTGATGATGCGATTGCTTATACTGTGATGACTCTTGGTGGGCAAGGAGTAATCTGTACAACATCAAATGAAATACCAAAAGAGATGTCCCAAATTTCTGAGTATTGTTTGAGCGGAGATTTTGAAAAAGCAAAAAGATTGCATTTTGAATGGCTTGATTTGATGCATGCAAATTTCATAGAAAGCAATCCAATTCCTGTTAAGACAGCTCTTTCATTAATGGGAAAAACTCAGGAATTTTTTCGTCTGCCGCTTGTGCCAATGGATCGTGAGAATAAAAAAACTCTTACAAAAATCCTCAAGGAGCACAATCTAATATGAAAAAAATACCTGTTGGCATACTGGGTGCAACCGGAATGGTTGGTCAGAGATTTGTTCAGCTCTTAACTAACCATCCTTGGTTTGAGATAAGAGTTCTTGCTGCATCACCTCGATCTGCCGGAAAAACCTATAATGACGCGGTAGCTGAAAAATGGTTTTCAAAAAATCCAATTCCTCAGTCTGTTGCCGAGATTAGAGTTTTGGCTGTTGAGGATGATATTGAAAAGATCTGCTCTGATGTTAAATTGGTTTTTTCAGCTCTTGATCTTGAAAAAGATCAGACTAAAAAAATTGAGGAAAACTATGCATCAAAAGGAGCACTGGTTGTTTCCAACAATTCTGCTCATAGATGGACAGCTGATGTGCCGATGATAATCCCTGAGATAAATCCAGAACATCTTGAGATTTTAGATTTCCAAAGAAAGAATAGGAATTGGGCAGGTGGAATAATTGTTAAGTCCAATTGTTCAATCCAATCATACGTTCCAGTACTTCATGCCTGGGCGGAGTTTGAGCCAACAGATGTAATTGTAACTACAGATCAGGCAATATCTGGCGCAGGAAAGATATTTAAAACATGGCCTCAGATGATTGACAATGTAATTCCATATATCGGCGGTGAGGAAGAGAAAAGCGAAATGGAACCACTGAAAGTGTGGGGAAGAATTGTTGATGGAAAAATTGAACCCGCGAAAAAACCTATTATCTCAGCAACCTGTATCAGAGTTCCAGTTGCTGATGGACATATGGCATCAGTAAGTGTGAAGTTTAAGAACAAACCTACCAAAGAGCAGCTGATTGAAGCAGTTAAAAATTATAAAAATCCTGTTGCTGACTTAAATCTTCCATCAAGCCCCAATGACCTTTTTAAATATTTTGACGAGGATGACAGACCACAAACACGTCTTGATCGTGATTTAGGAAACGGCATGACGATCAGTGTTGGTAGAATTCGCGAAGATGGGGTTTTGGACTACAAATTTGTAGCTCTTTCTCACAATACCATAAGGGGTGCCGCAGGAGGCGCTGTTCTTGCAGCAGAGCTTCTCAAGGCGAAGAATATTATACAATAATTATGTTTTGGTCAGATGAGCTAGCCTCTAAATTAAAAAAAAGAAATTTGCCTCTTGAATGGGTGGATGATATGAAAACACCATCAGGTAGGATTCATGTTGGATCTTTGTTTGGGGTTGTTTATCATGACCTTATTTTTAAATCCTTAATGGAACAAGGCGTTGAATCAAAATATACTTATGTTTTTGAAAATCATGATCCAATGGATGACATACCAAATTATTTGGATTATACAAAGTATGAAAAATATCTAGGGATGCCGCTTTTTAAAATTCCATCACCAGAGGCAGGTTATAAAGATTTTGCTGAATATTACGCGCTTGAATTTAAAAAAGTTTTTAATCAAATGGGATCAACCCCTGATATTATCTGGACAAAAGATCTTTATACAAAGGGACTTATGAATGAGGGGATAAAAAAGGTTCTTGATAATGCAGATAAGGTTAGACAAATTTATAGGGAAATGTATAAAAAAGAAATCGCAAACGATTGGTATCCTTTTCAGGTTTATTGCGAGAAATGTGGTAAGGTTTCAACGACTAAAGTTTATGATTGGGATGGAAAGGTTGTTTCGTATCGGTGTCTTACTGATGCAGTTAAATTTACAAAAGGATGCGGACATGAAGGCAAGACTTCTCCTTTTTCTGACGAGTCGGGAATGAAGGGTAAAATGCCATGGAAAGTGGAGTGGCCATGCAAATGGCAGGCAATTGGTGTGACGATTGAGGGTGCAGGAAAAGACCATATGAGTGCTGGAGGATCTCATGATCTGTCTTCCCTTATCGCAGAAAAAGTTCTTAATTATCCTGTGCCTTATGCTTTTATTTATGAGTTCATGTTGGTTGGAGGACGCAAAATGTCCTCATCAAAAGGGGCAGGCTTTGCGGCAGGGGATATTCTTGAGATTTTGCCGCCTGAGATTGCCAGATTCTTGATAGTTAAAATGGATATCAAGAAACAAACTAACTTTGATCCGTCAGAAAAAGATACGATTCCTTCATTGTTTGATGATTATCAAAAAGCAGCTGATGCTTATTTTAATAAAACTGATCTGGATTTGGCTCGAGTGTTTGAATTGTCACAGGTTGGAAAAGTAAAAAAACCTCCAATGTTGCGTTTTTCAACTCTTGTTCAGTGGATACAGATGCCAAACATGAAGGAAAAAATCAAAGAAGAAGGAGTGAAAGAGTGGGTAAAATATGCTCAGGTTTGGTTGAATAGATATGCTCCTGATTCAGAAAGCTTTGCAATTCAATTTCAGCTTCCGAAAGCTGCCGAAAACCTATCTGATGAGCAAAAGGAACTATTAAGAAAAATTGCATCAGAGATTGAAAATGTTACTGATCCAGAAGATTTTCAAACAAAAATTTATGAGATGGGAAAAGAACTTGGACTAAATGGTAAGCAAACATTTGGCGCAATTTATTTGTCTTTAATTGGTAAAGATCACGGACCAAAAGCAGCCTGGCTTATTTTATCTTTAGATAAAGAATTCATTAAAAAAAGATTTACTGAGATATAATATATTTTAATCATCTAAATCATTAGACAGTTTTGATTATGAAAAAACTTTTGATTGCTACGACGAATAAGGGGAAGTTGAATGAGTTTTCCAAGCTTTTATCTGATTTACCAGTTGAGCTTGTTTCACTTTCAGATGTGGGAATAGACACAGATGTTGAAGAAGATGGATTAACATATGAAGAGAATTCCCAAAAGAAAGCATTGTTCTATTCAAAGTTATCTGGTCTTCCAGCAATTGCAGATGATGGAGGAATAGAAATAGCTGCATTAAATAACGAACCAGGTGTCAGATCCAGAAGATGGCTTGGATATGAAGCTAGTGATAAAGAGTTGATTGATCATCTGCAAAAAATTTCAGAGGAACTTCCTGATGACAATAGAGCGGCATGTTTTAAAACGGTTGTGACTTTTGTAACGCCAGATGGTGAAGTTTTTAGTCAAGAAGGATCTGTAAAGGGTGAGATTGCAAAAAAGCCTCTTTCAAATATGATTATCGGATATCCATACCGTAGTTTTTTCTTTTTGCCAGAGATTGGTAAATTTTATCACGAGGAAGAATTAAGCATTGATGAGGAAAAGATTTACAATCATAGATTGAGAGCTCTTAAGAAGATTACACCAAAGCTAAGACAATTCTTCAAATCGTAAAAATTTATTGTCATCTTAAGGCCATTTTGTTAACATGGATTATACTTGTTTTTTATAAATCATGAGGAAGCTGCTTACTATTCTTATTCCATCATTTATATTGGCTCTGATTTTTTTCTTGGGATTTCAGACATTGGTTGTTTCCCGCTCTCAAAAAGGAGCGCTACAGGTGACGACATCTCCTGAGTCAGATGTTTATCTTAATAACGTGTTGATAGGGAAGACGCCTCTTTGTAAATGCGAAGCCGATGACATGCTCTTATCAGGAAATTATACATTGAAATTGGTTCCATCTGATTCTAATTTTTCAGAATTTCAGGAAAAAGTAGTAATATCTGATGGAGTTTTGACAGTTGTTGACAGAAGGTTTAGTGAGGGTTCCAAGTCAACTGGATCAATTATATCTTTGTCAAAACTTCCGGATGATAAGGAATCAGAATTGGTGATTGTTTCTCTTCCGCAGGGAGCTGAAGTGGAGCTTGATAGTAATGGTATTGGCAAAACACCACTTGTTTATAAAGACCCAACGGAGTCAGATCATGTCTTAAAGCTTAGCAAAGAGGGATATAGAGAAAAAGACAATATAAGAATTCATACACCAATTGGTTATAAGCTGACAGTTTTAGTTTACTTAGCAACAGGTTCAGATCTTGAGGTTTCAAATCCTGTCGCAACACCTACTCCTGATGTTTCAGAAAAAGTTATAATTCTTCAGACACCAACTGGTTTTTTGAGAGTGAGATCTAGTTTTGCCTTATCTGGAACTGAGATAGGGAGAGTAAATCCTGACCAAGAATACGATTTGGTAGATGAGCAAAATGGCTGGTTTAAAATAAGACTTGACGATGAGGTTGAGGGGTGGATTAGTAGTGAATATGCAAGGAAAATAATTAGGTGATGAAATAAATTATGAGAACGACCAAAAATGCCCAAATAACAACTGATGTTAGAAGTGGTCTATCAGAAAAAAGAACTCTCTCTGGAGATTCTCCTTCATGTTTTTCATAAATTCTTTGAAGATAACGCATGATCCCATAAACAACGGGAATGATTGTGATCATCAGCCATTTTCTTTGAAGATAATTTCCAAAAATATCTCCAGGTATAAGATCTGCAGCAAATGATGCTCCTTTGGGATTTTCAAGAAATGTAAATTGCGCGTAAGCCATAAATGTTGATGTTGCAAAAATAGAAAGATAAACATCAAGGAGTTTTTCAGAATAATGAGAAAGAGTTTTTCTAGTTGTCTCTATATTTGTTTTTGAGTTATGTGAAAGCAAGGTTAGCTCTGAGCGTCTTTTTCCAATTGCAAGGAAAAGAGAAAGCGAAATAGTTGTTAAGAGAAGCCAGGCTGAAATATGAAAACCTGTTAAAACTTCTCCAGCAAAAACTCTTAGAATATAGCCACCAGCAAGCGTAAGTATATCAACAAGTTCAATGTGTTTCAGAAACGCAGAGTAAGAAAAATGCATAAGAAAAAAAACAATCGTGATAACAAAAAATGAAGGATTTATAAAGTAGCTTGCTGATATTGAGCCAAGACTTAAAATTACTGCCAGAATTACTCCAAGCTCCATCGGTATTGTTTTGCTTGCTAGTGGTCTGAATCTTTTGAATGGGTGAAGTCTGTCTTTTTCTACATCGAAGATATCATTAATAATATAAATTGCGCTTGATAAACTGCAGAAAATAAAAAAACCACTAATTGCTTTTTCGATAGTGATTGCATCAAGAAGTTGACCACTGAAAATAATAGCAGCAAAAATGGCAAGGTTTTTAATCCATTGCCTGGGTCTTAAGAGCCTAATAATTTCACGAAACATCTTTTTCATTTGCCTCTTTTACGACTACCTGGTGTAGGAATAGCAAGGCTCCACCGACAATAATAATGAGCATAATAAGTGCAAATACCTTACTCTGACTTCGAATAGTCAGTGAAATTATTCCCAATATAGCAGATACCACCCAATAAAACAACGCGATTTGTCTTTGCGAATATCCTAATCTTAGAAAGATATGGTGTAGATGTTTTTTATCTCCATGAAATGGAGATTTTTTATTTAGCATTCTTCTGATGATTGTGAATACAAAATCAACGAGTGGCACACCCATTACAAGCACAGCAGTTGCAAGTTTTGCGCTTGAAAGAATTGATACAACACCAAGGAGAAGATATAGACTTGTTGCCCCGTATCCAGGGAAAATTTTGGCTGGAGAGAAATTAAAGATTAAAAAACCAAGTGCTGATCCTGCAATTATGAATGAGAGAGTTGCGTCTATGTGATTTGCTGTTCCCATTGGATCAAGCCTAAGACTTAGTATGCCGATAACTATCGCAGATATAGCAACAATTCCAGGCATTTGTCCATCAACACCCTTGCTCCAATTGATCATATTCATAACCCAAATTAGCCAAAAAACAGATAGCACATCTGAAAGAAGAATTCCGATAAAGGGAATGTTTATAGCATCAAGCTGAAGAATGCCACCGCTTAGCGGGTTTGTAATAAAGTGGATGCTTATGCCACTGGCTACAACAATTGCTGCAGTTGCTATGTTTATCCCAAAACGAATATAAGGCGATACATCTCTTGACTTACTATTTAATAAATCATCAATTACTCCAATAAAGAGTGCAAGAAGCGATCCTATAAAAAGAGCTGACGTCTGATTATTAATAGGAAGAAAAAAATATCCAGCAATAAACACACCAAAGATTAACGGCACCCCTCCTCCTCTGGGGATTGGTTTTTTGTGAATCACTCCTGGATGTTTATGAATTTTTGGATCATCAACAAGTCCTAGTTTTTTAAAAACAACAATTGAAACATAGGTTAAAAGACCAGTTATTAAAAACGTTACTAAAAATGGTAGAAATATCTTATCTATTAAAAACATCAAATAATCAAAAGTATAGTACGTATTATAAATATCAAAGTAAGAAGAGTAATAAGCATGGTTGCAACGCTAATTATTCTTGAAAGGAGAGGCGATTTTTGGTAAAGAAACAGAGACAATAAGTAGTTTATAAACAAGAAAATAATATTTATACCAATTGGTATAAATATTTCAATTTTTGTTCCAAGTCTTTCCTCTCCCCATGCAAGCTGATTATATACTGGAATAAGCGGGGGAAGAAAGAAGAAAAAGCTTGTTATAGAGAGAATCAATTCAATAACCAAGAGAAATGCAGATATTTTAATTCCCCAGTTAGTTACACGGTCAGTTTTTATTTGATCAATTAATTCTTTCATAAATAGTTGCTCTCCCTATTCTAATTGTATCAGTATACATTGGAAGATAAAAAGGAATAAGACCTGTTTCGTTTAGTGAGATAATTAATTTTGGTTGTTTTTCTATCAAAATTTCTTGTGTCTCTTTATATGCGCCATCAGTTTTTTTTATGTGGTAGGCAACGGTATATCTACCTGGGGGAATTTTTTCTGATATTGCATAGATTTGTGGACTATCACCCCAGATAAATATATCATCGTTTTTTTCTGTTTCTTTTTTAATGTAGGATGCTACGTAGTAATCGGTTGGAGTACGCGGATCAAAAAAAGTCCTATACTCATCAATATTTTTTTGTCCAGTTATATATGAGAAATTATTTTCATAGTATAGAAATGGTTTTTTGTAATTAAAGTTAAATGTTTTATCCAAAAAAAAGATTGAAATAACAATCAAAAGAAGCAAATGCGTTTTTATTTTCTGACTGGTTCTCAAAAATAAAAATCCGGTTAAGAGAGAAAAAGATGGAAGAAGCAAAAGAGCATAATGAGTGTATGGACGTCCTGAGAAATAAGCATTGTAAAAAGAAAAGGCGAACCACAAAAATATAAAAATAAGATTTTTTGAAATCTTGGATCTTCTTGAAAAGATGAAAAAAATAAATCCTGCAAGGAGAATGAGTTTTAATATTAGAAGGCCTTGAGGAATAATAAAATTGTTTTCAAGACCAACATAAAATATGTTGCTGAAGAAAACTGAGTCAAAGAAATCTAAGAAAGAGTTTTGGGCAATAAAATAAATGATAGTTATGCCAATAGGAATAGTAAAGCCAATAATGATAAACTTAACAAGCGACAACTGGCTACTGATAACTGATTTTACTTCAAAATTTTTTGGAAATTTTTCTGGTAAATTTGTAATTACTATAAATACTAAAAATGCGAGTAGGTCAAAAATGGCAACAATTTTAGTAAGAAAAGAAAGACCAAGCAATAGTCCAGCTGTTAACAACAGTTTATTGCTAATAATTGATCTTTGACTCGTTTTATATATTATTAGTCCAGCAGTAATTATTGGCAGGAGCATGAAGTTTTCGGCATTTGCGATATTGCCTTCAAGAAATGGGGTTGCAAAAAAAAACGCAAACACACCCGTTGCAACAAACGTGGGTTTTAGCTTGCTCAACAAATTTTGAGCCAGCTTAAAAAATACAACAACTGAAGAAAGCCCAAAGATAAGTGAGAGAAGTCGCATTGAAAACTGGTCACCGTTGAATAAAGCATATCCAAGATAAAGAAGAGGAGGCTTGTTATCCCAGATACCACTATAAAGTATCTGACCATTTCTGAGAGCCATTCCTATTGTTTGATATATTCCTTCATCTCCATACCAATAAGGTTCAATAAGAGAGGGTAGCCTAAGGATAAAAAAAACAACCAAGATTCCAAGTAAATACCAAAATGGTTTGTTTTTTTCAAGACGCTTTAGTAGTTTTATCATTTTCTAAACTTTTTCTGTTACTTTATATTCAAGTCTTTTATCAAACATGAGGGAAGTGTGAGAGATAAGAGCTGGAAGACTGGACAAGAAAAATCCAACAATAGGCATCAGGATAAACTCAAGAGGAAAGAGAAGTTTTTTGTAAAGAGGAAGCTTTTCATGATTGGGTCTTGTCTTGTATTCAAGTATCATCATAGCGATAAGCGCAAGAAGACAAAAACTAAGGATTGAACCCGCAATTTGTGGGAGACTAAAGCCCAATGCAGTCCGTGTGAATACAGGATTAAAAAGCGCCATGACGTTGGCTG
Organism: Candidatus Levyibacteriota bacterium; assembly: GCA_029260905.1. Taxonomy (GTDB): domain Bacteria; phylum Patescibacteriota; class Microgenomatia; order Levybacterales; family UBA12049; genus JAJDCH01. The sequence goes on from JAJDCH010000002.1 coordinate 10,885, forward strand.
CAATTGTGACAATAAACCAATTTGTTGGCCAGAGAATATGATCTAGTAAAACGTGGTAGATGATAATTGTTTTTCTAAAAAGCGGGACATTGGGAACGGTTAGGAACCATTTGATAAAAAGCGGATCATCAGACACTCCCCATGACCAGCGTCTTTCTTGTGAGTATTTATTTTTTAGGCTTCTTATGTAGCCTTTTGATAATGCAGCATCAAGTGAGGTTCTGATGTAAAGTGGTTCGACATAGACTCGTCCTTTTGTTTTGAAAAAGGCTTTGAAAAATATTCGGTAATCTTCAGGTATGACATCAGCATCCCAAAAATCAATATTTTTTAGGAGCTTGAATGAGAGAGAATAGGTAGCATGAGTGATGAGTCTATCTCCCTGAACGAGAAGAGCGGTTCTCCAGAGGGTTCCGAAAAATGAGATTATTCTAATCGGAGCGGGAACTGCCCAGATGTTGTTGTAGTAAACAACTGCAGATTGCCAGAATCTATGATAGCGGTCTGAATCAGTCATGAATTTGTATGAAAGATAAGAAAAATATTCTTTGTGAAAAATTGAGTCAGCATCAACTGATGAAACAGTTGCATAGTCAAGATCTAGCTTTCCATCAACAAAAAGCTTTTTATAAGCAACCCGTCCAGCGTATGCTTCGTTTGAAGATTTTCCTTTCACTTCACCATCAATATCGGGATGATATGTGGCAAAAATGCTTCCAAATTTATTTTCAAATTTTTTAATTAGCTTGTTGGCTTTTTGTTTTCCATCTTCTTCCCTTTTTTCCATTGCAAGAACGATATGCAAATTTTTTAGGGGGTAAGATTGCTTGGTAAGTGTTTCAAGCGTAAGCGAGATTTTTTCAACAAGCTCTTTGTAGTTGGGGATTATAAGAACATGGTGAGTTAAAAAAGGGGCTTTTAATTTTTTGAGTTCTAATGTCCAGTTTTTTTCTTCGTCTTTTTTTATTCGGCTGTTTGCTACCCAAGCTGTAATAAGAAGGCTTAGGGATTTGTATAGCCAATAAATATCAAAAAATAAAATAAAGTAGGCTAGAAATGATGGGAAAAATATAGAACCCCAAACAGGAGATAGAATGATAGTCCAAACAACAACTCCTGGAAAAAGTTCAAGAAGCCGCCTTGTTTTTATCGGATATTTTTTAAAAAGTTTGTCAAAAAAATTAGTCATGATAAAAGCGTAAAATTAAAAACTTTAAGTTTTAAACTGTAATTTTGCGCTTTGAGTTTTGCGCTTTGAGTTTATCAAATACAGTATATACATTCTGATCTGTTTGATCCTGAAATTCTTCAAAAGAAATGTCTTTAAGTTTGGCTATGAATTCTGCTGTTATTATAACATTTTTGGGTTCATTTCGCTTTCCCCTAAAAGGAATTGGTGTAAGATAGGGGCTGTCTGTTTCAATAACCATTCGGTCAAGTGGTGTAAGCTTGGCAAGATCAGGGAGTGTGACTGTTTCGCCTGGCGCCAATTTATCAAAAGTGATGTTCCCGTCAAAACCGATATAAAATCCAAGAGCTAACGCTTTTTTAAGCACTTCTTTTGATCCTGCAAAACAATGAAACATTCCTGGTGTTTTTTGTAGTTTATTTTTGTTTTTTTCCAAGATTTCGAGAACATCTTCTCCTGCGTGTCTATTATGGATTTGAAGAGGCAGTCCAACCTTGTATGCAAGATCAATTTGTGCTTGAAAAATTTCTTTTTGAAGAGTGGGATCAACGACTCCATTTGATGAATAGGAATAATAATCAAGTCCTATCTCACCAATTGCTAGGGTTTTTGGGTTTTGGCAAAGTTTTTCTAGTTTTTCAAGCCAATCTGATGGGAGGTCAATCTTGTCCGCATGATGAGGATGGACGCCAACTATTGCATAAAGATTCTCATACTTTTCGGCAAATTCCACTGCTTTTTCGCTTGATGAAATTTGTGTGCCGACATTTATGATTTTAGTAACGCCTGCATCAGCTGCGCGCTTTATCACATCGTCATAATCGTCTTCAAATTTGTGAAAGTTGAGATGAGCATGAACGTCTATCATATATCTTAAATCTTTATGTGGTTCTAGGAAATAATGGTTGATCTGAAACAATTTTAGGTCCTTTGAATTGTTTGCTTATTTTCTCAGCTGTCTCTGGCAGGAAAGGTATGAGGAGTACTGCAATTTTATTTATTTCATTTACGCATTTTGCAAGTATTTCTGATAATTTTTTCTTATCAGTTTTTATCAATATCCATGGCTTTTCTTTATTTATAAACTGATCAACTTTGGTTATTTTTTCCCAGATGTAGAAAAGCGCTTCATTGAATTTGTATTCATTCATTGCTTTTTGAAGCTTTTCATCAGACAAGATTTCTTCAGGGTTCACAGCTTTACTATTTTCAAATCCGCTTGTCTCACACAGTTTGGCAACACGGGCAACCAAATTCCCAAGCCCATTGGCAAGGTCAGAATTGTATGCTTCTTTGAATTTATCCCAGCTAAAGTCGCTATCATCGGTTGGGTGGATTTTGGCCAAAAGAAAATATCTAAGTGTGTCTGTTCCATATTCTTTGGCTGTTTTGATTGGATCAATTGTATTACCAATGCTTTTACTGATTTTTTGTCCGTCAACTGTCAGGAATCCGTGAATAAAAATTTGTTGAGAGTAGGGAAGTCCAGCTGATGCAAGCATAGATTGCCACATAGCAGCTTGTTGTCTGACTTGATCTTTTCCTGCAAATTGTATGACAGGCCAGTAATTATTAAATTTTTTCATGTCGGTCGGCCAGCCAATTGTTGAAATATAATTAATTAATGCATCAAACCAGACATACATCACGTGTTCTGGATCATTGGGTACATCAACTCCCCATGGCATTTTTGCTTTCAGACGGGATATGCTAAAGTCCTGAAGTCCACCCTCAACAAATTTTTTGATTTCATTTAATTTGCTTTCTGGGGAAACAAATTTAGGATTATTTTTGTAAAGTTCAAGAAGTTTTTTTTCATAATTTGAAAATTTGAAAAAATAATTTTCTTCTTCATTTATTTGAATTTTTTGATTTGGATGGAGAGGGCACGCTCCGTCTTCTAGTTCAGAATCTGTTTTTTCGAGCTCACAACCAACGCAGTATTTTATTTTATATAATTTTTTGTATATATCACCGTTTTTCATGCAAATCCCCCAAAACTTTTTTGCTGCCTCCACATGGTCAGGATCTGTTGTGCGGATAAAATTTGTGTAGCTTAGATTTAATGCAGCTTTGAGCGCGTCAAATTTTACTGCGTATTCATCGCAATACTCTTTGGGAGACAAGTTTCTTTTCTGAGCTTCTTGGTATATTTTTTGTCCATGTTCATCTGTTCCAAAATTAAAAACTACATCATCCCCACAGAGTTTGCGATATCTGGCTATGGCATCAGCTTGTATGATCTCAAGAGCAAAGCCAATATGCGGTTCGGCGTTGACATAGGGAAGGGTAGTTGTGATATAAAATTTAGCCATGATTTATTCTTTCGGATTGCTCAAATTGTACCAAAGGCAGAAGCGAGAGACAAGGATCAAGCGGCTTGAAAGACTATTTGTGTATGATCGGTAACTTTTTCAACTCCTAACTTGTGTGCTGCACTTCCAAACATTTGATTTACTTCCAGATAAGGATCATCTTTGGGACCGGATGAGCCAGTTGTGATAAATAGATCTCCTTCTTTTACGAGTTCCCCCGATAGTGAGTTGACAACAGGAAAAGTCACTCCTTCTGTTTCTATTTCAAAAGATCGCACCCCAGTTAGCTCTGGCGGAAAGTCATTTTTTCTAACAGCTGTTTTCAGATTTCCATAACCATCTTTATAAGCAACTGGCAGACTCAACCTTCCATCAGGAAAGATTTTAAGCACTGGTGGATCCTCAATTGTTTTAGGATCAATTTCTTCTCCGATGAGACTTCGGCCCCTTCTTCCTTCAAGAATATCAAACGCCTTAGGATAATTATCGCGTGATCGGAATTGAGTTCCGTTGTTGGGGACATTTACGACCCATAAACCGCTAAAATGATTTTTTACAAAAGATAAATTATGTCCAGTATTTACCGCTAGAACCGGAACTCCATTTTCAAGAACTCCAAAAACAAACCTGTGGTCTGTTTTTTCATCCTCCCCTTCCCATATGACTTCTCCTGTTTTTTTATCTCCTCTTGGGGCTGTGTTTGAAAAAATAATTGTTCCCTCAGGGTTGTTGCCGTGGAGTCCCAGCTGCTCTATAACAAACCCAGTTGAAGCAGTTGCGAATGGATCGACAGAAACATCACGATGTCTTAATATTCTTCCGCGTCTGTCTTGTTCGTCAATTCTTATGCCTACTTCTGCAAATGCGAGATCTCCCGTACCATAGTCAGAGACATTGAAAAGTGTTCTATGAGATGAGCTAATAGCAGTGCCTCGTTTCAAGGTGGTGGATTTGATTCTGATTAATCGACCATCTCCATCTGGAACTGACAGGCTACGCCCTCTTAGTCGATCTTTAAATGTTGATCTTGTTTCTAAAGGTATCATATTTTTCCAATAAAAAAACCTCCCCAATGGGAGGTTAGAAACAAAAAATTGTTTTCCTTTGATTTCTCTCAGGACTAATCCTCCCCGTATGGGCTTGGGTTTAGCACCCTTCTCGGTTTGCTTTGGGGCTTGCCCTGAGCTTGCCGAAGGGTTGCTGGATGGGTCGTAGAGCCAAGACTCTCTCCATCACTCTTGATTGGTTAGATAATATCATGGACAAAGGATTTTATGCAAGAGGTAAATTATTTTTTGTATGAAAAGAAAAGTTCAAGCATGAGGAAAAGTGCTGCAAGTAAGATAAAGAAAAATGGGTGGTCGATATTATTTAGCTTGAAAATAAGAGATGTTATTCCCAAAAGACTTATTAATCCTGCATGAAGAGGGGATTTGAACAAAAATAGTATTAGATAAAAAATAAAGAGAAAAAGTGAAATAAGAAATAAAAGAACAATAGGTAATTTGAAAAAAAGAAGCGTAAATGTATGGTTTGGTGGGAAAAAGTAGATGAGAGAAGAAAGTATTGATAGAAAGATGATGCTTAAAAATATTGATTTTAGAGATCTTTCGGGAGATTTCATAGAAAGGTTATCTGCAAGTTCCACTTCTGCCAACAACAGATACACATTTTAGTCCACCTTTGCATTGATTATTTCCTGCAACATCACATGATCCACCTTTTCCAATTGTTCCTTGATTTCCACCAAACTCTCGGAGTTTAAGTACGTCAACACTAAGAAATTGGAGAAGAACAAGTGAGAGTATCAAGAAGATGAGTCCTACAATCGCAGCAATGAGTTGCTCACGTCCTTCTTTTATTTTTTCAGGATTTCCACTAGACATCATTATCTTATATCCAGCACGCATGATCAGAAAAAGAGCTACACCGCCAGAGAGGCTCAGAAGTGCGCCAAAAATTGTACTTACGTAACCACCAGGAGTTGTTGAAATAGTACCAATTGCTGTATTAAATTCTTCACAAACCTCGTATGGCTCTCCTTCTTTTGGGGCAGGATCAGCGCAAGGTGGGGGTGGAACGTTAATTATTTCAGCTGAGGGTTCACAGGTTTTAAAAAGTCCACTGCTTTGGTTAGTGCATTCAAACCCTTTCTTGCAAGCCTTTGAATTTCCACCACCTCGTCCAGTATTGTCACATCTTGCACCTTCATCAAGAGTTCCATCTTCTACACATATTGCTGGTTCGGGATCACCTGGATCAACACAACTGAAGCCTTCTTTGCATGTATCTAGAACGCCACAGGTCATTCCTTCTCCTACCTCTGCTGCAAGAACAGGCTGGGGTAGACTGATAAAAAACAAACTAACAAAAAATGAAAAAAGAAGGGCAGAAAAAATCTTTCTCACTATTTCAGCTTTGCAGAAAATTGGCATAAATGCAAGAGTGAAATGGCTCTTGACATCATTTGGCAGTCGTGTTATATTATTGCTAATTCTGTTAACTTAAGTTCAATGCATAATTTAACTCACAGACAAATAGAAATATTAAAAAGTATTATTGAAGAATATATCGAGACAGCTGAGGCTGTTGGATCTGAGACTATTGAGAAGAAACACAATTTGTCAGCAAGCCCTGCAACTATTAGAAATGAGATGGTAAAGCTTGCAGAATATGGATACATCAAAAAAACCCATTCTTCAGCAGGACGTGTGCCAACAGCAAGGGGACTTAAGTTTTACGTTCATGAGTTGATGAAAGAAAAAGAGCTTTCAACTGTTGAGGAGGTAGCGCTTAAGGAAAGGGTTTGGGATTATAGAGCGAAAATGCAGAGATTTCTTAAGGAAGCAACAAGATCTCTTGCAGCAAAAACAAATACTTTGGCAATTGCCACAACAAACGAAGGTGAGCTTTATTGTTCTGGATATGCAAATATTTTAGATATGCCAGAGTTTCTTGATATAGATTTGACGAAAAACCTACTTGAAGTTTTGGATGAGTATGATGTTTTTTCAAGTATTTTTGCAAATGTCTTACCTGATGATGAAATTCATATCTTGATTGAGGATGATCTTGGATCAGCACTGAGAGGTCCATACGGATTTATTTTTACTGAGTACTCTACACCATTAAATGGTCATGGGAAGATAGGAGTATTGGGGCCTGCGCGTCTTGCCTATACATCAATAGTGCCAACTGTTAGATACTTTGGTGATTTGATAAGAACTAGTGCTGAAGGGTGGTAGGTTCTGCGAAGCAGAACGCTTATTGTATGGCATTTAGTTTATGGTTAGTAATCATGCATTGACAGAATAAGGATGAAAATTTAGAATAAAAAAATGGATAAAAAAGAAAAAAAGAAAGAAAAAAGAGATGAAAGCGCACAGATTGATAAAGAACCAGAAGAGTTAAAAGAAAAGATACATGATTTTGAGGATAAATACAAAAGAGCGCTTGCGGATTATCAAAATCTTGAAAAAAGAGTGGGTGATCAGAGAATAGAGCTTATTCGGGGAGCAAATCGAGATTTGCTCTTGAGACTTCTTCCGGTTTTGGATACACTGATGCTTGCGAGCGTGCATACAGAAGATCAGGGAGTAAAAGTAACTGTTCAGCAATTTATAGATACATTAAAAAACGAAGGGGTTGAACGGATTGAGACAAAAGGTGTACAATTTGATCCAACGACCATGGAGGCGATAGCCACAGGGGACGGGAAGGATGGAGAAGTTTTGGAAGAGCTGAGGACTGGTTTTATGATAAATGGTAAATTATTAAGACCAGTTCAAGTTAAAGTAGGAAAATCCTAAATACAAATTTCAAAAGTTTTAGGAATTAGAGATTGGAATTTAGAATTTGTCCTGAAAGGAGATTTATGGGAAAAATAATAGGCATAGACCTAGGAACAACTAATTCATGTGTAGCCGTGATGGAGGGTGGTTCACCAAAGGTGATTCATTCAGCTGAAGGGCGTAATGTCATTCCATCTGTTGTGGATCCTGTAACGCATGTTGTCGGAGATGTTGCCAAGAGACAACTTGTTCTTAAGCCAAAGCAGACCGTCTTCTCAATCAAGAGACTGATGGGAAGAAAGTTTAAGGATAAGTCAGTTCAGGAAGACATGAAGTGGCTTCCGTATACTGTTAAAGCAGGAAGAAATGACATGGCAGTTGTTGAGGTAGATGGTAAAACCTATACCCCTCAGGAGTTATCCGCTCAAATTCTTCAAAAGATTAAATCTGATGCTGAGAGCTATCTTGGCGATAAGGTGACTCAAGCTGTTATCACAGTTCCTGCTTATTTTGATGATTCAGAGAGACAAGCTACCAAGCAGGCAGGAGAGATTGCTGGACTTGAAGTTTTGAGGATTATCAATGAGCCAACAGCAGCAGCTCTTGCCTATGGGCTTGATAAGAAAAATGCGCACACCATTGCTGTTTATGATTTGGGTGGTGGTACATTTGATATCTCAATCCTAGAGCTTGGAGAAGGTGTTTATCAGGTAAAATCAACTAATGGTGATACTCATCTTGGCGGAGATGATTTTGACCAGAAGATAATTAATTATCTTGCTGAAGAGTTTCTAAAAGAAAATAGCGTGGATTTGAGAAAAGATCCTCAAGCTCTGCAAAGACTAAAAGAATCAGCTGAAAAGGCAAAGATAGAGCTTTCGAGTTCACAAGAAGCACAAATCAATCAGCCATTTATAACTCAGGGAAAAGACGGTCCCCTTCATTTGACTTTGACTCTTACAAGATCCAAGCTTGAACAGATTGTAGATGAACTGATTCAAAATACATTAAAGCCTGTTGAGAAGGCATTAGCAGATGCAAAGATAAAAACAACTGATGTTGATGAAATAATTATGGTTGGTGGCATGACCCGAATGCCAAAAGTGGTTGAAGCAGTCACGAAATTCTTTGGTAAAGAACCAAATAAGTCAGTAAACCCAGACGAGGTTGTTGCAATAGGAGCAGCAGTTCAGGGAGGGGTTCTTGGTGGTGAGGTAAAAGATGTACTTCTTTTGGATGTGACACCTTTGACACTTGGGCTTGAGACGCTTGGTGCTGTTTCTACACCACTTATTGACAGGAATACAACAATTCCAACTAGTAAGTCACAGGTTTTTTCAACTGCTGCTGATAACCAAACACAAGTAGAGATAAATGTTTTACAGGGTGAGAGATCAATGGCTGCTGATAACAAGTCTTTGGGACGATTTATTCTTGATGGTATTCCGCCTGCGCCTCGTGGCGTGCCACAGGTTGAGGTGACTTTTGATATTGATGCCAACGGAATACTAAGCGTTTCTGCAAAAGATAAGGCATCAGGAAAGGAGCAAAGCATTAAGATAACAGGTAGTACTGGTTTATCAAAAGAAGAAGTTGAAAAAATGACAAAAGATGCTGAGTCCCATGCTAAAGAAGATGAGGAGAAAAAGGGTAAGATTGAGGCCCGAAATCATGCAGATGCTCTTATTTTTACAGCTGAGAAGTCACTTAAAGATGCAGGGGATAAAGTAGCCGATGATGTTAAAAAAGAAGTTGAAGAAAAGACAAAAGAATTAAAAGATATTTTGGATAGTGGCACCAAAGAAGACTTGGAAACAAAGACTAATGAGCTTTCAGAAACGCTTCAAAAAATTGGTCAAGCAGCATATCAGCAGGGTCAGAAAGCTCAGGAAGAGCCTGAAATTGAAAGCGAAGAAAAGGAAGGTAAGAAAGATGATTCAGAATCTGAGAAGAAAAAAGATAAAGACGAACCTGTTGAGGGAGAAGTGGTAGAATAGCTTTTAGCTTATGGCTTTTAGCTTTCAGGAATTTAGAGCGCAGAAGCGCTTTTTTAGTATAATAAAACTGTTATTATGGCAAGTGAAAAAGATTATTATCAAGTTTTGGGTGTTACCAAATCAGCTAGTGCTGATGAGATAAAAAAGGCTTACCGCAAACTCGCCCTTGAGTATCATCCAGATCGCAATAAAACTAAAGAGGCAAATAATAAGTTCAAAGAAGTGACAAAGGCCTATGAAGTCCTATCAAATGATCAGAAAAGAAAGACCTATGATCAATTCGGACATGCTGCTTTTGAGCAGGGTGGTATGGGAGGGGCAGGCGGCGGCGGTAACCCGTTTAGCGGTGGTCAACAGGGAGGACAATATGGGCCATTTAGATACACCTATTCATCAGGCGGGCAGGGATCTGATTTTGATTTTGGAGGTTTTTCAGACCCATTTGAGATATTTGAGCAGTTTTTTGGAGGAGCGCAAAGACAGAGAAGACCTGCGTATTCAATCAGAATTAATTTTGATGAAGCAGTGAAAGGTGTTGAGAAGCAAGTAAGTATAAATGGTAAACCACAAAAAATAAAAATACCTCCAGGTGTTGATCGGGGATCTCGTATCAGATTTAGTGAATACGATATTGTGGTAGATGTAACACCTGATCCAAAATTTCAAAGAGAGGGTGCAGATATAGTTACAGTTGAGGATGTGTCTTTTCCTCAAGCTGCTCTTGGTGGAGAGCTTGAGATCGAAACAGTTCATGGAAAAGTAAAATTTAAAATACCATCAGGTACGCAGCCTGAAACACTGGTGAGGCTTAGTGGAAAGGGTATGCCAAGGATCAATAAGTCTGGAAATGGTGATCATTATGTCAAAATTAAAGTTACAGTTCCTAAGAAGCTGAATAGGGATCAGAAAAAGATTCTGGAAGATCTTCTCAAAGAAGAGAAAAAATCAGGAAAAAGCTGGTTTTGATAATTGATTTTTCTCTTAACTCTTGCTACTGTTAGAATATGGCTCGTTTCGTTCTTTCTATATTTTTTTTGTTTGTTTTTATTTTTTCACCAGTTCAGGTATTTGCAGCAGGGTCAGGAGCGGATTGTGATTATTCAAAGGAGATAAATACTGATTTTGGTTGTCTTCCCAATGATCCGATTGGATTTGTGCAGGAATTTTATGGAATAGGACTTAGCTTTATTGCAGCGCTTTCTCTTTTGGCGTTAATAATTGGAGGCTATAATGTGATGACATCCAAGGGAGATCCACAAAAAGCAAATATCGGCAAATCATGGATATTTTATGCAATTGGAGGTTTGGTTCTTGCAATTTTTGGATATATATTTATAAGACTTATAATCGTTGATATTTTGAAGGTTCCAGGATTCTCATAGTTTATGAAAAAACTTCTGCCCAGTCTAATACTCTTTCTTTCTGTTTTTTTGGGAATAATGTTTTTTAATACTCCTCAGACTTTGGCTACAGGCGCTTCTCCAGGTACAACTGCAACTACGGTAAGTGATGATAAATTGCCTGCTGGCACATGGAGACAAGATTCTGAAGTTACATTTATAGGTAAAAGCGCAGCAAGAGCCCGCACCATGCTTGATTGGACTATCCAAAATTATAATTGGATTTGTGTCGAGCGTATAGTAGGCACAAGTCAGTGTAATGATACAGATAATCCCCTTCAGTCATTTTGGTTGAGGATTGTTACCTATATTGTGGTACCGCTTTTGTTCGTGGCAGTTTTGATTAGTGCTGCAGTAATCATTATTACACGTGGAAGATCTGTTACCATCATGCGGCTTTTACCTCGTTTCTTGGGTGTTGTGATTTTAATCTTTTTTACCTATTCACTTCTGCAGTTTTTTTATCAGTTCTCTGATTTGATACAAGGATTTTTTCTTCGTCATCCAACAGAAACAGCACAGGATGGGACAACATCTTGTCCCCCAAGCTGTATTGGAACTAAAGATTTGTTATATGTTGGTTGGGATTATGATACTTTTCTTGGCTTGAGACTCGCAAGCCCAGATGCAAATAATTCAAATGCTGAGTCAGCATTCATGTCGCTTCTTCTCACCAAAATGACTGCCATGACTTACTACGTAATGGTAGGGATTCTTATTTTGAGGAAGATTATTTTATGGTTTTTTATTGTAGTATCGCCTGTCTTTCCGTTACTTTTGTTATTTTATCCTATCAGAAACACTGCCAAAATCTGGATTGGTGAGTTTTTCCGTTGGCTTCTTTATGCTCCGCTTTTTGCAATTTTTCTTCAGGGTCTTGTTTTTATGTGGAGTAATCCAGTTGGAATACCGCTTGACTTTAAATCAACAAAAATAGGAGTTGAGCAGGGCAGGATTGGTTCACCTGCCAAGGATGAGAATACGCTTTTTCCAACAACAGTAAATATTCTTCTCGGGGGTCCACAGGAGGTTGTAACTATTAGCAATAGTATTAATCTTACAGAAACATTTGCGAAGTATGTTGTTGCTCTTTTGATGCTTTGGGGCGTTATCATTCTACCCTGGATACTCCTTCAGATCTTTTTGGATTATTCATCCAATTTTTCTGTAGGTGATACAGCTGTGATGAGAACCCTTCTTAATGTTAAAAATAAACCCCCAGCTCCTACTGGCACCCCTCCGAGTACCGGTCCGCCATTTAGCTTACCATTTGCAAAGAAATTTGATTTGCGTCCTCCACAAACCCCACCCTCTGCACCAACTGGAGTAGCCAAGGAATTGCCTATTAGTACAGGTCGAATGATGCAGTCACATAATATGCCATCAGCTCAGATTAAGGCTCAGACTCTTAGTCTTTCAAATGTTACCCTTCCAACAATTCGTGATATTGCAAAATACGACACAGCAATCACTTCTCGTGATACTACCAAGCAACAGGATATTATTAGGATGAGAGATACTCTGACAAAGATCGGTAATCCTGCAAGTTCCAGTTCTGACAGCCAGCGTTACACCGAAGTCCGCAGCAAGCTAACAAAAGAAAGCCAAGATGGAAATCAGTTGGCAGCATCAATTCTTAGCGCAGCAAATATAGCTACCAACAAGTCTGCTCAAAATCAAAATAGGCAAATAAAGAATGTTCTTAACCAGATAGCTAATCCAACAACAGCACCAGCTGTTACAAAGAAATTTGACACTCAAAAAGTTGCTCAGCTTCATGATTCGCTTGCTAAAGCAAGTAAGCAAGGAAACGCTTTGGCAACTTCTATTCTTTCAGTTGATGAAAAGACATCAGAAAAAGAAATTGAGGCATTGAAAGAGAAAATAGCACAGGCTAAAAAACGAAGCGATAAGCTTGCAGCTGAGGTGTTAGATGTTACAGATAAAGAAGTGGAAGCAGGCCTTCCTGCCGTAAATAGAGTTCAGACTGTCAGTCAGCAGGATTACCAGGCAGTTAAGGATATGTGGAGAGAGAATTACAAGAATCTTGAAGTTCCACAAGGCATGGCCGGAACAAGATCAGATTGGATCAAAGAAGATGTTGAAAAAATTAATAATATTGTAAACATGCTTTCATCAACCAGTCCGGATGACATGAAGAAGGGAATGGATGAAGTTTCTGATATTTTGCCTTTCCTTCTGGTTGGTGGCTTCTCTCAGACAGAAATTATATCTTATTTGAAGGCAAAGAAAGAAGCAGGACAAGAAGTAAATAGTCAACTTGCCACAGAGGAGGATGATAAGGTAGAGGTTTCAACACAGAAAGCAGAAACAAAACGAGAGATGGCTGCAACGCTTGAAGAGGAAGATGCTACAAAGGGACAGGAGGCAAGTCAACCGTCATCTGTTTCTGTTCCTGATGAACCAAAAGTTGATGATGAAAAAGCAGTTAAGCCTGCAGATGAGAACAAAAAACAATAATACTTGTCGTTTGGGTCTATTAGTGATAAATTGTAATTAAGATATGTTTGGGAAATTATTTGATCAAAAAAAAGAAGATGATCAAAATGCTGCTGCCCCCCAACAGGGACAGGCTACTCAGTATTTTGATCAGCCACCTCCTGGTCAGCAACAGGTAGCACCGAATCAACCGGCTCAGCAAGTAGTTGCTCAACAGCCAGTAGCACCGACGCCTACTCCTCAAGCTAGTCCTGCAGATAACGCTGCTTCTCCAATTCAGAGTCAGGTTTCACCTCCTGTTGATGGAGCAACTTCAGCACAGCAGCAAGAACCTATACAGCCAGACACCTCTGCTGCACTTACTCATCTTGACCCTTTAGCAACTCAGGTTTTGACACGAGCGCAGGAAGAAACAAAAAGAATAAATCAACAGTTTATTGAACCCGAACAGATTTTACTTGCGATAATAAATGATCAGCAGACATATAAGCTTTTGGATGAGTTTAAGATTGACGGAGGAGCTCTTTCAAAAGAAATTCAGTCAAAAGAGACAATGGGCGTTTTTAAGTCTCAGCCAACCCTTAGTCCTGTCTCGCAGAAGATTTTTGATGCATCTTACAAAGATGCAAAGAATAGAGGCTCCAACTTTGTCACTCCTCAGGATATTTTTATACAGCTTTTATCCAAAGATTATCCTGTTTCAAATTATCTAACAAGCAAAGGGCTTATGAAAGAAGCAGTAATTGAAAAGATGGCAAAAAACGCTGATCTTAATTATTCACATAAAACTATTCTTGAAACATATGCAACAGACCTAACAGAGGAAGCGCGAACAGGCAAGCTTGATCCTGTTGCAGGACGTGAAAAAGAAGTTGATAGGATTGTTCATATTTTACTTCGAAGAACTAAAAATAACCCGATTATAATAGGAGAAACTGGAGTTGGAAAAACAGCAATAGTTGAGGGGCTTGCCCAGCAAATCGCAGCTGGTCAGGTTCCAAAAGATTTACAAAATAAAAGAGTTTTTCAGCTTGATGTCTCATCTCTTATTGCAGGAGCCTCCCACAGGGGTGAATTTGAAGAAAGACTGCGTGGTGTTGTGAATGAAGTAATGGGATCCAATAATACAATTATTCTTTTTATTGATGAAATCCACAGTCTCTTAGGAACTGGTGATGGTGAAGGAATGAGTGCAGCAAACATCATAAAACCACACCTTGCTCGTGGTCATTTGCAAATGATCGGTGCCACGACAACTATTGAATATAGAAAAAATTTTGCGAAAGACAAGGCGTTTGAGAGACGATTTCAGCCAGTTACTGCTGAGGAGCCATCTGAGGAAAATGCAGTCGAGATGCTTAAGGTTTTGAGACAAAAATATGAGAAGTTTCATAAGGTAGAAGTTTCTGATGATACTTTGGTTGAGTGTGTGAAGCTCTCAAAGAAATATATTGGTGAACGTTATCTACCTGACAAGGCAGTTGATCTTTTGGATGAAGCATGTTCTGAGGTAAAATTGCAGATAGATGCAGGAAAGAGAAAAGAAGCTCAAGTAAGAAAAGGAGACATAGAAAAAGTTGTCAGTATTTGGACTGGTATTCCTATTACCAAATTAACAGAAGATGAAAGTCAAAAGCTTCTTAAGCTTGAAGATAGAATTCATAAGAGACTGATTGATCAGGAGCAGGCAGTTGTTGCTGTTGCTGAAGCGGTAAGGCGTGGAAGAATAGGTCTTGCTGCTGCAAATAGACCAATTGCATCCTTTATATTCCTTGGCCCAACAGGCACGGGTAAGACGGAACTTGCAAAGACTTTGGCGGAGCTTCTTTTTGGAAGAGATGACGCGATGGCAAGGCTTGACATGTCTGAGTATATGGAGAAGCATGAGGTTGCTAAGCTAATTGGCGCGCCACCAGGATATGTTGGTTATGAAGAGGGTGGTCAGCTCACAGAAGCAGTTCGCAAGAAGCCTTATTCAATCGTTCTTCTTGACGAGATCGAAAAAGCGCATCCTGATGTTTTTAATATACTTTTACAGCTTCTTGAAGATGGAAGACTTACAGATAATAAAGGAAATACAATTTCTTTTAAGAATACAATTGTTATTTGTACGTCCAATATTGGTAGTAGCTTGATTCAGCAGAAATTAAATGAGCATGATTCAAAGACAGCAAAGACCAAGGAAGAATCAGAAAAACTATTCGAAGAATTAACAGCTCTTGCAAAAGAAGAATTGGTCAAATTTTTCAGGCCTGAGCTTTTGAACAGATTTGATGAGACAGTTATTTTCAGGCCTCTTCTGCTTGAGCATATGGCCGGCATCACAAGACTTGGTATTAAGAAAACAGCAGGTCTTTTGAAGGAGCAGGGATATAATCTTCAGATTACAGAAAAAGCAATTGCGCAACTTGCAAAAGATGGTTACGATCCTGTTTATGGGGCAAGACCTCTGAGAAGGCTTATTCAAACAGCGATTGAAAATCCTGTGGCGCTTGAGATTATATCCAAAAGATTTACACCTGGAGATACAATCTTAATTGATTATGATTCTGAGAAAAATACATTCGTGTTTACAAAAGGTGAGCAGAGCAAGGTATTTAATTCTGAAAACATTAAAAAGACTTTGATGGGTGTTTTGCATCCTGAAACAGCCAGCGAAGATGATAAGGAAAAGCTGAAAATCCTGCATGATAAGGTCGAAGAAGCAGCCAAAAACGGTAATGAGCTAGCAGCAAGGATAATGGCTATGTCTGATGCAACAACAGCTGAAGAGACTCAAAAGATAATGGATGATTTGAAGGTTGCGCGAGAGAAAGAGGATCCTGTTTCTGCAGATATTTTAGCCTACGTTAATGCTGTTCTTTCAGCGCAAGCAACAGTAGAGCAGGAAGCTGATCCGATGTTTATATTCAAGAAAAAGCTTCAGCAAATAGCAAATCCTTTGTATACAGCTGATGAAAAAGATAAAGAAAAATTTAATCATCTAAATGATATGCTTACAAAAGCTAGTCAGGAAAACAACGAATGGGCAAAAACTATACTGGCTTTAACAGATCAGACATCTGATACAGATATAGAAAAAATAAAAACAGATCTTGAAAAAGCAAAGGCAAATGGAGATCAGTTGGCAATCAACGTCCTGCAGGCGATATCTGATTCTGAGACAGCTGAGGTGGCTGGGTCCAGTCAAGAAGAAACTACCAAAGAACCAGTTGCTGGCGCAGAAGATAAAAAAGCTGAGGGGGTACCACCTGTTCCAGTATCAGTGGCTGATCAGCCAAAAGAAGTGGTAAAGCCCGCTGTTGATTCATCAAAAGGTGCGCCGTTTGGTTTGGCAAACGCGCCAAGTGCGCCTGACACAAGTCATATTACACCAGTTGAGTCCGTTGTTGCAGATCAGCCCGTTGTAGTTGCAGGAAATCCTGCGCCAGTTGAACCAACACCTCCTGCATCAGGAGGAGCGACCCTATCACAAAGTGCTGGAATGACAGCTTTGAATGAGCACTTAGAAAAAGAAAACAACATCATTTCTACCTCAGTCGAATCCGATGGTGAGAATATTTCCTAAATTTGGGATTTGGTTATTTCATTTGTAATTTCTGCGTATTCTCCATATACTAAATGTGAGCATGAATTCTTATCTGTCTATTCCACTTATTATTTTGAAGTTTTGGTATTTTGAGGCGCCAAGGGGAATTCTTGGTTATTTTGGATCGCTTAATAAAGCTTTTTTTGATTTCTTTTCACTACCTCTTTTTCTTAAGACCTATTTTAAGCCCCTGAAAAATGAATACAGACAAGGCTTGGTTGGTTTCTCAAGAGCAATGGGAATTATCATAAAGACAGGCTTTATTGTGATTGATCTGATAATCTTAGCCACTCTTTTAGTATTTGAGATAGGAGTAATTGTCGGATTTTTGGCATTTCCGATTCTTACTTTTTGGATGTTGTTTGTTTGAAAAGAAAATATGTTTTTTTACGCACGAATTTATCATTTTTACAGGCGAGCTTTATTAAGAGCCATACGCCTTTTTGTTTTTGCTGTTTTGCTTCTTATTATTTGGCCAAGTGTAGAGGCAGGAGGCTTGCCGAAAATTCCACTTTTCTTGTTTAATCTTTTTGTTATTTGGGAGATATTTTTTCATTTTAAGATTGGGCGTGTGATGCCTAGTTTAACAATTGAAAAGAATCAAAAAAAAGATCCTTATTTATCTTTTACACTCCAGGCAATTCTTCCATTTGTAGAGGAAGTAAAGACAGGAAATATTATAAGAAAAATTGTTAAGTACCCGCAAATTAAAGCCATAATGCAAAAAGCAGACATAGAAGACAAAGACTTGAATTTTCCAGATGTGCCAGTTGATCTTTTGGCGCAATCCGCTTTTGAAACAGCACGTACGTTCAGGGCAAAATATGTGACATCTATTGATCTTTTTGCAGCATACATTTTTCTTATAGAGAAAGACACCGAGCTTCTTTTTGCCAAACAATTAAAGATAGATGATCTAAATAATATTGTACGTTGGGCAAAGATAGAGTATCCAGATGAAGAAGAGCCCAAGAAAATAAGGACAGGGTCGTTGGGTGAGGGAATAGGAGAAGTATTAACAACTGGATGGACTTATGAAACCAAAAAATATACAGTATCATTTTCATCTATTGCTCTTGGCAATAAACCTTTGATACTTGGGAGAGAGGCTGAATTTCGACAATTAATTGAGACACTTATAAAAATAGAAAATAATAATGTGCTGCTGGTTGGAAATATAGGTGCGGGAAAGGAGAATTTGGTGCGGGCATTTTCTTATTATTCTTTTACGGGTGAGCTTGGAGGGCTTCTCAATTACAAAAAAGTACTTCAACTTCTTACTGGTGCATTGACAGCTGGCGCATCACAAAGAGGAGATCTTGAAGTACGACTCCAAGAAATAATTGCTGAGATATCACATGCTGAGAATGTGCTTATTTATATACCTGATATTGAAAATATACTTGGTGGCGCGTCCTACAACCTTGATTTATCAGGGGCACTGCTTCCTTATCTCAAGACAGGCAATCTGCCGGTTGTGGCAACTATGACAACTGGTGCTTACAAAACCTACATGGAGAAAAATCCGATTAAGGAGGCTTTTACTGTTATAAGTCTTTCAGATCCAGGCCCTGATGTTGCAACACAAATGGTACTTAGTGAGGCAAAAAAGATTGAGAAAAAATACAATGCCATCATTACATATGGTGCTGTTAAATCTTCTGTTGAGTTAGCCGGGAGATTTCTTCAGGATCAGGTACTTCCGGGTAGTGCTGTATCACTTCTTGAGACAGTTGCAAATAAAGTTGCGCTTGATAAAAACGTTGTTTATTTTGAGCATACCAAGAAAAAAGCAGTTCTCAAGGATCATGTGGTTAGTGAGGTGGAGACTGAGGCGCATGTGGCAATCGGCACACCAAGCGATCAGGAGATAGAGCTACTTTTACATCTTGAGGAGAGGCTTCATGCGCGGGTTATCCATCAGGATGAGGCCATCACTGCCATATCTGAGGCGATGAGAAGAGTCAGATCGGGAATGAGTACTAGCGAGAGGCCTGTCTCATTTTTGTTTCTTGGCCCAACTGGTGTGGGCAAGACTGAGACAGCCAAGGCTCTTGCTGATTTTTATTTTGGTGGTGTCAAAAATATGATCAGGCTTGATATGAGTGAGTACTCAGATGATGCGGGAGTAAGGCGTCTTCTTGGAGCGCTTCCAGGTGAGGGACAGGAAAGAGGAGAGCTGACTGATAAGATTCATGATAATCCAGCAAGCCTTGTTCTTCTTGATGAGTTTGAAAAAGCAAATCCCAAGATTCATAATTTATTTCTCCAGGTTTTGGATGATGGACGATTAACTGATAATAAAGGTGTGACTGTAAGTTTCCGTAACGCCATAATCATCGCCACATCCAATGCAGGATCTGAATTTATTCGTGAAGAAGTGGGAAAAGGTGTGGCAGTTGATAAAAGTTTTCAAAGAAATCTGCTCGAGCATCTTCAGACTAATAGGCTTTTTAAGCCTGAACTTCTTAATCGATTTGATGATGTAGTTACCTTTAAACCACTTGCCAATGAAGACGTAATTCAAGTTGTAAAATTAATGCTTGGCAACTTGATTAAAACAATGGCTGAACAAGATATAGTCCTCGCCTTTGATGATGCTGTTATTGAGAAGATTAGCAAAGAAGGTTTTGACGCGCAGTTTGGGGCTAGGCCACTGAAGCGTTATATTCAGGATAATCTTGAGGACATAATTGCCCAGAAAAAACTTACAAAAGAACTGGATAGAGGCAAGAGAGCTTCTTTCTCAATTGATGGAACAGGCGCGCTGACTGTAACCATTTCGTAATTAAATTATATCTGCGGGATTTTTTGGAGGCAAGGTAAATATAAGAGATCATCACACCCATAAGTTCGATTTGGATGAGAAGCATTACTCATTTTTTGTCACTCTTGCTAGTCCTTCTACTTTAATGTCCTGACCTGCTATATCTTGAAATACTTCTTCAGTTAATGATCTCGCCCGGGTAGTTGGAAATTCTTTATTTTTATTTAATATTTCAAAAGGAATACCGTTAATAACAATGACCTTAGAAAGACCTTCGTAAAGCAAACGTTCTGAATCTGATGGTCTCCCCAGTGTTCCCGCATCTTCAATTCTGATTAAGCCTGCTTCAGGGATTTTTAATTTGCCTCTAGAGACTGCTAATTTAATTTTTCTATCACTCTCAGCAGCTAGGTCTACAAATGAAACTCCCAAAGGGCTTGTGTATGTCACATGACTAAGAGTTCTTTCCTGAACCCCCCCCAAGTAATTTCTTCCTGATGCGTCGATAATTTCTGTTCTGACAAACATCAAGGTTCTTGGCTGTGTTCCCCTCGTTATCCCCTTTACAATATCCCTTGTTAGAAGTTCTGCTCGTACCATAGTGTCCTATATTATATTATTCATAATATGAAAGTCAATATTGTCACTTCGGGCTTAATTTGCTATACTTCACTTACGAACGTATGCAAGTGGAAATGAAAAATTATTTCCAGAATCCCAGTGATTCAAATATAATTAGCAGAAATTCGTTATATTATGCCGGCAATACAAAGATCAGAATTCGCACTAGCTCTAAATCAAGTTGCTTCAGAACGAGGAGTTGACGTAGAGGTTGTCCTTGAGACAGTCCGAAACGCTATCCTTGCTGCCTATCGTAAAGATCATCCAGGAGCAGAAATAGAAGAATTTACAGCAGAACTTGATCCCAATTCAGGGGAGGCTCACATCCTCAAAGAAGGAAAAGATGTGACACCTCCAGGTTTTGGAAGAATTGCAGCGCAAACTGCCAAGCAGGTTATACTTCAAAAGATCCGCGAGAAAGAGAAGGAAGCAATCCTTACTGATTTCAGAGATAAAGTTGGAACAGTAATTAACGGTATGGTTCTCAGGTTTGCAGGACCAAACGTGATTGTTGATGTTGGAAAGACTGAGGCTCTTATGCCTCCTGGTGAGCAGATGCCTCAGGAAAAATACCATCTTAACCAAAGGCTTTCTTTTTATATGCTTGAGATTCGAGACGGGATGAAGGGTGAAGAGATAATTGTATCCCGTTCATCAAATGGACTGGTTGAAGGACTTTTCAAAAGAGAAGTTCCTGAAATCGCACAAGGATCAGTTGAGGTAAAGCAAATTGTCAGAGAGCCGGGAAACAGGACAAAGATTGCTGTTTTCTCAACGCAACCTGGAATTGATCCTGTTGGTTCATGTGTAGGACAAAAAGGTGTCAGAGTGCAAGCTATTATTCAGGAGCTTGGCGGAATTGAAAAGGTAGATATAATTCAGTGGTCAGATGATATAAAGACTTATATTGCACAAGCTTTATCTCCTGCCAAAAATGTAACACTTGAGATTGATGAGAAAGAAAAAGTAGCTCATGCTAAAGTACCACAAGAGGAACTGTCCTTAGCAATTGGAAAAGATGGACAAAACGTCAGGCTTGCTCACAAACTGACAGGTTACAGGATTGAGATAGAGGGAATTGGTGAGCCACCAGCTCCGGTTGAGGAAAAGGTCGAAAAAGTTGAAGAAGTTGTTGAGGCAGAAGAAAAACCAGCTGAAGAGGTGTCAGTTGATTCAAAAGATGACGCAGCAGCATCAAGCGAGCCAGTTGTAGAAGTATCCGATGATTCATCTGATGAGAAAAAGCCTGAAGCTGAAGCCGAAGCAGTTGGCAATCCTGATGAAAAGCAGGCAGATTCTTCACAAGCTCAGGAAGTAACTATAGAAGAAGCAGAAGAGAAAGAATCGGCTGAGAGTGATGAGTCACCTGCTGATGAGAAAAGTAAAACCCCTACCAAAGAAACTGCAAATGCTGTAGAAGATGAGGATTCAAAAGATTCTGAAGCTAGAGACACAAATTCAGAAAATGAAAAACCGTCAGAAGATAGCAGTAAAGAATAATATGAGAGGTATTATTCAACAATCATTATGGATAACAAAGATAAAAAAAATCAAACAGATTTCCCTCCAGTCGTAGCAGTTCTGGGTCATGTTGACCATGGAAAGACAACGCTTCTAGATGAAATAAGAAAAACTTCAATTGCTGATCGTGAGAAGGGCGGTATTACGCAGGCAATAGGTGCATCACAAGTCGAGATAGAACATGATGGTGCAAAGAAAAAAATTACATTCATTGACACACCTGGTCATGCAGCATTTACCAAAATGAGGGGAAGGGGTGCTCAAGCTGCTGATATTGGCATACTTGTTGTTTCTCTTGCAGATGGTCTTAAGCCCCAAACAGAAGAAAGTATAGAAATTATCAAAAAATCAGGCATACCATATATAGTTGCATTGACTAAGTCAGATCTGCCAGATCTTATTCCAGAAAAAGTAAAAAAACAACTTGCAGATGCAGGAGTTGCACTTGAGGGCTATGGCGGAGATGTACCGTATCTTGAGGTTTCAGCAAAGACCAGCTCCAATATAAAAGAGCTTTTAGATCTTGTCCTTCTTGTTTTTGATATGCATCACGCTTCAGATTATAAAGAAAAAATTTCCAGCTCTAGTCCGCTTGAGGCAGTTGTGATTGAGTCCAGGCTTGATATAAGATCAGGTCCGAAAGCAACAGTGGTTGTCAAAAACGGTACATTAAACGTGCGGGAGGCAGTGCAGGTTGATGGTGAGGTTTTCAAGATCAGATCCCTCATTGATGCTTTTGGAAAACAAGCTCAATCTACAACAGTAGGAGAGGCAGTTGAGATTCTTGGTTTTTCAAAGGCTCCAACAGTTGGGAGTATAGTTAGTCATGAATCAAAAGCTGATGAAGCAAAAGAAAATGCAAAAGAACCAAAAGCTCCTTTGATGAAAGATTATAGTTACAAAAGACAAAAAGAACACAAAGGTCTTTCTTTGGTTGTTGTTGCTGATACGCTAGGGAGTCTTGAAGCTATTACTGCAGCTCTTCCCAAGGATGTTAAGCTGATATCCAGCAAAACAGGTGAGGTTTCTGAGGCAGATGTTATGCTTGCTAAATCAACAGGAAGTATTCTTATTAGTTTTAATATCAAGCTTAAACCCAATATTCAAAAGCTTGCGATGGATGAGAAGATTTTGGCAAGGAACTATGAAATAATTTATGAACTTCTTGACGAAGTACATGATGCTCAGGAGGGAAAACTTCTTTCTCAAATGGAAAAAATTTATGGTCAGGCAAAAATTTTGGCTAAGTTTCCATTTGATAAATCATTTGCTTTTGGTGTGGCAGTTACAGAGGGGAGACTTGCAAAAGGAGATAGAATCCGTTTTATGCGAGGTGAAGAGGTTGTAGGAGAAACAACAATCGCATCGCTGAGGGTTGGAAAAGATCAAGTTTCCAAGGTAGAATCTGGAAAAGAAGCAGGATTCGTGCCTGCAACACCTCTTGACATAATGGTTGGAGATATGATACTATCCCATAGTTAACTATGGACAACAACATTATTCAGCAAATTAAAGAAATTGTTACAGGTGCAGGTAGCATCGGAATCACGGTTGGAAAAAATCCGACTGTGGACGACATGGCTGCTGCGCTTGGTCTTTATATAGCGCTTCAAAATGCCAATAAAAAAGTATTGGTTGCATCACCTACCGACCCTATAGTCGAGTTTTCTTCACTTGTCGGAGTCAACAAGATCACAAAGACCTTAAGCGGTACTGGTGGCGGATCTGGTGATTTGACTGTTTCTTTTCCATATGTTGAAGGAGAAATTGAAAAAGTTTCATATACGACAGAGGAGGGATATTTAAATATAATCGTTAAGGCATCACAACAAGGACTTTCATTCAGTGAGCAGGATGTGAGATTTCAAAGAGGTGGAGGAGAAAAGCTTGATGCTGTATTTGTGATCGGTGCTGCCTATCTGTCGGAGGTAGAAAGCGTTTTTGATACTCAGGATCTTGATATTAAAATTATTAATGTTGACAAAAGAGCTACAAATGAGGGATATGGTGATATCGTTGATGTCATCCTACAGCTTTCATCAGTAAGCGAAGAGGTCGCAAGACTTGTTCTTTCAATGGGTATTCAGATGGATCAGGATGCAGCACAAAATTTCATGACTGGAATTTCAGATGCGACCAAGAATTTTCAGAGTCCGCAGACATCATCTCTTGCTTTTGAGGTGGCAGGAAATCTGATGAAAAAAGGAGCAGTTAGAGCTCGTGAGACTATTGAGGGTACAGATCTTCAAAGAGCCAGACAAGACCTCTCAGATTTGACAAAAAAACAAGTCGGAGTAATGCAGGACAGTCCTGTTCAGGAGCCATCAGTTACAACACAGCCTCAAGTAAGACCACAGCCTTTGCAGAGTTCTCAACCTCAGGCAAGACTTCAGCAACAGGCAGCACCAACTGGTCAGGATTTGCCAAGAACCGCTCCTGTCAGACAGCCTCAAACACGACAACCACAACCAGCAAGAACTCAGCCAACGAAAGATCAGGGATTTGCAAATGACGATCAAGATGCGCCAGATGACTGGCTGACTCCAAAAGTCTACAAAGGCTCAACTGATGTAAACTAAATATGACAATAAAAGAAGCTGAAAATTTAAAACAATTTAGCACCGAAGGATATATTGCTGATTCTCAACAAAGAATCAGTTATCTGACAGTACTCTTGGGAAACAATGGTGTTGATACGCAAGAAAGTGAGAGAAAAAAAGGAATCATTGCAAACACTACAAGAAAGCCTGGTCTGGTCGGAGAATTTTTTACAAACTTTGGTTATTCTCCTGCAACAGGGCTTGGTCAGTTGGTTCAGTTATTGGATTTTAAAAGAGAAGTAGCAAGCGAAGCGGGTAGAAGAGCTGGAAATTTAAATTTCTTGGAAGATAAAATTGCAAGGCAAGGATTAGACGAGGTTTTTGAGTTGCAAAATGATATAGGAAAAATTATTGAGGAAATTGGTAAAGAGGTGTTTGGAGAAGAAAAAGCAGGATCAGAGATCAGGGGATTGGAATCTATCTTTTTTGCGCATCTTGATACTGATACTTATAATTCTTCTCAAAAGATTGAAGGGAGAAAAAAAGATAGAGACAGCCAGCTTAATAATCTTGTTGGTAGAATAAGGGATGAATATCCTCTTACAAGTAGATAATCTCACTCTTGTTATAAAAATCCAAACCTGCTATAATACATGAAGATTTAAGAAAGATAAGAAGTAAGTTATGCCGCTAAGTACTACGCAGAAACAAGAAGTAATCAAAGAATACCAGACAGCAAAGGGTGACACCGGTTCGCCAGAGGTGCAGATTGCGCTCCTAACAACCAGAATCACAAAGCTTTCTGAGCATCTTAAAGAACATGCTCATGATGTTCATTCCAGACGCGGACTTCTCTCAATGATTGCAAAAAGACGAAGACTTATTAATTTTTTGAAAAAAGTTGATGATGAGAGAGTAAAAGAAATTGTAAAGAAAGTAGGAATTAAGGCTTAGTTAGTATTTATACCTCATTAGGAAATTGTTTCACGATCTGGTATAGTTAAATAGTTAGCTTCGAATTAGAAAGAAATTATTATATAAATGAATAAAACTTCAGTAAGTATAGATTTTGCAGGTAAGACAATGCTCCTTGAAACAGGCGAATTGGCTCCTCAAGCAACAGCATCAATTTTGGCTCGCCTTGGCGATACGGTTGTGCTAGCAACAGTTGTTGTGGGCAATTTGAGGCCTGAAATTGATTATTTCCCGCTTAGCGTTGATTATGTTGAGAGACTTTATGCAGGTGGTAAAATCAAAGGAAGCCGTTGGGTAAAAAGAGAAGGTAGGCCATCAGATGAGGCAATTCTCGCAGGACGTGTGATTGATCGTTCGATCAGACCGCTTTTTCCAAAAGAGTTCAAGCAAGAAGTTCAGGTAATTGTAACCGTTCTTTCAGTTGATGCTGAAAATGAGCCAGATATATTGGCTCTAAATGCTGTTTCAGCTGCTCTTGCTATTTCAAAAGCTCCATGGAATGGACCTATTGCAGGAGTCAGAATGGGTTATGTTGAAGAAAATGGAGATCAGGCAGCGCTTCTAGCAAATCCTACAACCAGCCAAGCAGAGCATTCAGTTTTGGATATTATAGTTTCACAAAGCAAGGAAAAGACTGTGATGATTGAGGCTGGTGCAATGCAAGTAACAGAAGATGTTGTTTATCAAGCAGTAGAAGCAGCACACATCGAAACAAGCAAGGTGCTTGATGGAATTGCAGAACTTGTTAAAAAAGTCGGACAGGAAAAACTCCCAGTCCCACAGGATCCACTTCTTGCAGAGGCTGTAGCGATATTTGAAAAATCATATACAGATGAGGTCAAAAAGCTAATTGAGATAAGAGTAGGTAAAGAAGGCGGAGGAAATGAGGCAGGAGAATTAATTGAAAAGATTTATGAAGAGCTGAAGATGAAAGATCCAGAAACAGAGATGGATAAAAAGATTCTTTCAAAAGCTCTTGAAAAGGTGATGTTTAAGATCATAAGAAGTGAAACCGTCAGTAAGAAAAAAAGAGCTGATGGTAGAGCGCTTGATGAAATTCGTGAGATAACTGGTGTGACAGGAATTCTTCCAAGAACACATGGTTCAGCACTTTTTAACCGTGGTATAACCCAGGCTTTAAGCGTCGCAACTCTTGGTTCCCCTCGTCTTGAACAGTTGATCGAATCAGCTGAGGGCGAAGAGACAAAGAGATATATTCATCATTACTCAGGCATGCCATATTCTTTTGGTCAGGCTGGGCGTATGGGATTCACATCACGCCGTGAAATTGGACATGGTGCTCTAGCTGAGCGTGCATTGATGGCTGTTATACCATCCCAAGAAGTATTTCCATATACCATTAGGGTTGTTTCTGAGGTTCTATCTCAAAATGGTTCCTCATCAATGGCTAGTACTTGTGGTTCAACACTTGCTCTTATGGATGCAGGTGTGCCAATCACAGCACCCGTTGCTGGTATTTCAGTTGGCATGATGTCAGATGATAAAGATTATGTTTTGATGACAGATATCATTGGCCTTGAGGATTTTTCAGGTGATATGGATTTCAAGGTAGCTGGAACTTCAAAAGGTATTACAGCAATACAGCTTGACGTGAAGATTCCAGGTCTTACTCTTAAGCAAGTTAAAGAAATTCTAGCTCAAGCAAAAGGCGCAAGGGCTCTGATTCTTGAAAAGATGGAGAAGATTATTCCATCTTCAAAAAAAGCTGTTTCAGAATATGCTCCAAAGATTGAACAAATCAAGATACCTGTGGATAAGATTGGGGAGATTATTGGACCGTCAGGTAAGAATATCAAGGCTATTATCGCTCAGACAGGAGCTGAGGTAAATGTAGATGATGATGGAACTGTAAGTATTTCAGCTGTTTCTCAGGAGTCAGTTCAGGCAGCTGTTGACTGGATTGGTGGAATGACAAGAGAGGTTGCAGTTGGGGAAGAATTTGAGGGAGAAGTGAAAAGAATATTGCCATTTGGAGCATTTGTTGAGTATCTTCCGGGGCGAGAGGGAATGGTTCATGTAAGTAAGATGAAAAGAGGCTTTGTCAAAGATCCATCAGAAGTTGTTGCAATTGGAGATAAGGTTAGGATTAAGATTGAAGAGCGTGACCAGCAGGGAAGAATTAATTTAACAATGCTTCTTGATGGAGACGAACCATCAAGTGGTGGAGATAATGAAGATAAACAGCCTGATTCAAATCAGCCAGAGCCTGGAAATGAAAGATCTTTTAATTCTCGTTTGCCACGAGATTTTAACAGACGTGATTCTTCCCCCCAAAGAGCAAATAATTTTGACAGACCCGATAGATCAGAACACCCTCTTTCCAAGCAATTAAGACGAGAAAGTACAGAATCTCGCGGAGGATCAAGAGGCAGTAAATTTGGTCCACGTAAATTTGGCCCCAAAAAACCCTTCAGTAGATAAGTAAGAACATGCAGATATTTTAAATAGACTGCATCTCTCGCGCAGGAGACCGACTATTCGATTTTAGTGAATCTTTAGCGACTAAAGTTTTGAATTGAAAGTTACTGTAGGATTATTCAACATTCAGGCTCAAGAATATAAATAGATTTTGTTTAAATTGGAGTAAATTCTCGAATCTATTTATGTCCAGTATACCTGTATACTAGTCATAATATCAATAGTTGGCTTTTTGTACTAGTTTTAGTTTTGATTTATTGTTTAGTTTTTAAATATTAGCTTTTAAATAATTCTTTCCAATAGGTCTTTAATGTTGTAAGATAGATCTATGGATCCAACTGCCCAAAATCCACAAAATCCTGCAGGCGCGACCACAGCTCAAACACCGCAACAGCCAACACCTGAGGAGCAGGCTGCTGCAGGGAGGGGAGATGCAGCACCTATTCAAAATAGCACTGTTCAGGCGCAAAACTCATCTGAGGCTGAGGCTTTGAGTAAGGTTGCATCTGTTAATTCTGCACAAATGATAAATAACGATAAGACTCAATTTGAGGCCAATCAGGCGCAAAATAGCACGAACACACCAGTAACTGATCATGGAAGATCTTCTGATCAGATCCGCGTGCTTGGTGAAAAAATTGAAAAAGCAGCAATTCCTGAGGATTTCAAAAAAGAACTGCTTGATCGTATTTCACGGCTTGCAATGATAAGATCAAGCGCCGGTTTTCTTAGCTCAACCTACATAATGGAGTATGAATCAACCAATAGATTTGTTAATTGGGTTCTTAGTCTTCCGTGGGGCAAGAAAAGTGAGGACGTGCTTGATCTCAACCGCGCCAAGGAGTGGATGGATAAAAATCACTATGGACTTGAGCCGCTTAAACAAAGAGTGCTGGAGTATATAGCATCACTAATGTTAAATATCAAGAATTATGGTCAGACAGAAAATGTAATAAAGGCGCCAATTCTTTGCATAGTAGGTCTTGCCGGAACTGGTAAAACGACTTTTGCAAGATCTCTTGCTGGAGCCTTAGGTAGAGAGTTTGAGCGTATTCCATTTGGAGGTATGGCTGATTCGCGCGTATTGAGAGGTCAGTCGCGTTATTTTCCTGATGCAGAACCTGGACAAGTTATGAAGAGACTTGCAAAGGCGGGTACTAATAATCCTGTTATTCTTCTTGATGAGTTGGATCGTGTAACTGATACAGCAAGAGCTGATATCATGGGTGTTCTTATTGAGATACTTGATCCGGAACAAAACGCCAGATTTACTGATCATTACATAGACTATCCATTTAGCTTGCAAAACGTTTTATTTGTCGCAACAGCAAATAATGTCAGCAGTGTTTCAACTGCCGTTCTTGACCGTTTAGAAATAATACAAATGCCATCATACAATGATGAAGAAAAAACAGTTATCGGACGGGATTTTGTGTTGCCAAAGACAATGCAAACAACTGGTCTTAAGCCTGAGCAGATGACTATTGATCCTGCTGTTTGGGAAGGGTTGGTGCGTCCTCTTGGTTATGATCCTGGTGTCCGTGGACTTGAGCGGGTCATAACTGGAATGTGTAGAAAAGCTGCGAAAATAATCATATCTGGTCAGGCGCAATCAGTTGTCATAAATAACGAAAATGTGAAACAGTTTTTGCCTGAGTGGTAATTTAGCCATAGCTTAGAGCATATAGCTTGTGGCATATAGAAATCCATAAGCCATACACTCTTTGCTCTAAGTAATAAATAAGCTATACTTATATCCAATGGATGAACAAAACACACAACCCTCTCCAATATCCCCTCCTGACTCAGTTTCTTTTATAGCCCTTGGTGGATTGGAAGATGTGACTCGCAATTTGTATCTTTATGAATACAAAGATCAGATACTTATAGTTGATTGTGGTATCGGATTTCCGGATGAGACGATGCTTGGGGTTGATCTTTTTCTCCCAGATATTACTTATCTTCAAGAGCTTATAAAAAATAAAAATAAAAAAATTGTCGGTATGCTTCTGACGCATGGACATGAAGACCATATCGGCGGAGTGCCATTTATCTTGCCACAGTTAAATCAGGACTTTCCTATTTATGCATCACCTTTTACAGCGCGTCTTACCAATGAAAAACTTAAGGAATTTCATCTCCCAGAGATTGTGAAAACAGTTAAATTTGAGGATGGAGATGTACGGATTGGGGATTTCACAGCCACGTTTATACGTGTTACTCATTCGGTTCCTGATAGCGCTAATTTTTTTATTAGAACTCCAGTCGGGAATTTTTTTCACGGAAGTGATTTTAAATTTGATCTCACTCCACATGATGGGAAAAGGACTGAATTTAATAAAATAATGAAAGCCTCAACTGAAGGGGTTTTGTGTCTGATGACAGACTGTCTTGGGACAGAAAGAGAAGGACACAGCCCATCAGAGGAAGGGCTTGAGAAGAGCTTTGAAAGAGAGATGAAGGACTGTACTGGCAAGTTCATTATCACTACTTATTCATCAAATGTAGCGCGTCTCAATCAGGCGATAGAAGCAGCAGAAAAAACAGGAAGAAAAGTTTGTTTTGTTGGAAGATCAGTTATCAAGGTTGCCCAAATTGCAGAAGAGATGGGTTATCTGAAAATAAAAAAAGGAACAGAGGTTGGGATAAATGATTTGAAAAATTATAAACCATCACAACTTCTTCTTTTTGTTGCCGGGTCTCAGGGACAGGATAATTCGTCAATGACAAGAATTGCTAACAATGAACACAAGGAGATAAAACTTGGTAGAGAAGATCTCGTTGTTTTTTCATCAGATATTATCCCTGGTAATGAGCTGGCAGTAAGCGCTCTCTCAAACACTATTTCAAAAAGAGGAACAGCAGTTCTTGGTCTTTATAATCGTGGTAATTTTCATGTCTCTGGTCATGGATCACAAGGCGATCATAGACTTATGATGTCTTTGATTAAGCCCAAATACATTCTGCCGATAAGTGGCACTTATAAACACATGGTTTTTTATAAAGACTTAGCCAAGAAAATGGGTTATGGCAACAAAGACACTATTCTTATAGAAAACGGACAAATTATGCATTTTGGAAAAAATGGGTATCAATATGGAAAAAAGATCGAGACAAAAAATGTTTTTGTTGATCAGGTCTCAGGTGAGGAAGTGGAGCATTATGTGGTGCGTGATAGGGAAAAATTGGCAAAAGAAGGCGTGGTCATCGTCATGGCTGAGGTCAGGGGAGCGGACGGTCAGCTGGTTGACAGGCCTGAGATAATTGCTAGGGGCTCATCAGTTGGCGGCTTGAAGGATTTTTCTGGTGATTTGATGAAGGAGATTGTGCGTGATCTTTCTAATAAAAAGGAAAAGGTAACGAATTGGGCGCATATAAGACATATTATAGGAGATACAGCGCAGAAACAAATTTATCGTAAATTCCGCTCTCGCCCCCTCGTTTTACCTGTTATTATAGAGGTCTGACTTGACAACTATAGGATTTTCTGTTATAATCCCCGCATGACTGAAAGACGAGGAGCACCACGTACTCCGGAACAAGTATTACCCAAAGAAAATCTTTTGGGTTCTAATCATGCGCTTCAGGCAAGGCTTCTAAATCCGCTTAATCTTGAGGCGGATATGAACGGTACGGATGTGCTCGTAATAGCTGGTGATGTCAAAGATCAGGGACTCGGGTTTGCTCTTGGAGAAGAGGGAGCAAGGGTTTATGAAGATGTTTCACTACAACAAAGAGGAAATGATACCCTCAAATTTAACCAATGGAGAGATAATTTCAACATTAGAATTGCTCAAATCAAAAAAAGAGAGCCTGAAAAGGCTGAATTTTTAGAGCAGATTGGTGTGACAGATGCTGATAGCTTTTATGATGAGTATCTTTTTGATAGAGAAAATGGAAAGCTCAAATCTGATTTGGTTGGATTTGTTTCAAAAGTAGCTGAGGCTGATGCAGGTTCTGTTGGAGCAAATGAAGATTTGATAAAAGAGCTTGGAAAGGCTTTTGGTGAGGGGTCAAATGAAGTGATAGTTAATCTGGTACAGGCTGTTAAAAATATCCAAATGGGTGCAACAACTTTTGCTCAGTCAGCTGAGATTGATTTGGAAGTTGCAAAAACACATGATCTTATTCAAAGAATTGTTTCAGATAGAAATGAATGGAATGCAGGCGGTCAAGATGCTGCAGAGCAGGATCTTCAGGCGTATTTGGCGACTTTGGAAGAAGATGAAGTAGACCAAGGCGGTGATGAGGGTGATGATGATTCAGGTCCTGATGATGCTGGGAAAAGACACCAGGCTACGAAAGACAATTCTCAGTCTGATAAGGAAGAAGATGGTGGAGAAGGTGATGAAAGTGGAGATGGTAAAAATTTACCTGACAAGTTGGTTTGGAGAAGTGGGGGGATAAATGTTCCACCAGATCCGGATAGTAATGGCGAGCCTCCTGATGGTCCTAGTGGCGGCGTAGAGCCTGATTCGTCTCCTTCAGGAAGCGGTGGAGGATCAGGAGCGGTTGCTGAAGGAGATGGTAGCGGATCTGGAGAAGACAAGATTCCCGCAGGCACGTTTGGGCCTGGGGATGATGAGTTGGAGTTTGAGTATGATGAGCCAGAACGAGTCAGTCCAGATGTTTCAGATTGGCAGACCATGATTATGCGAGTCAAGTCAGGATCACTTCCTGATGAGACAAAAGCTAAATTGATAGCGCAAATTAGAGGAAAAATAGCTGAAGAAAGAGCAAATGCCGGTGGAAAACTGACAAGCGGCGGAGAGGAGGATGGAGGAAATCCTGAGCCTGTTCAGATAGATAGACCTGCAAGTCCTGCAGTTGAAAGTTTTGTGAATGGAGATGGTTTGGACCTAGATGCTGTTTTAGGGGAGATGCGCAGTTCTGCTGCCGAAACTGCAGGTCCAGTAACAGAACCTGATCGCGGGAGCGAAAGTAGTGAGACTGGGAAAGAGGTTCTTTCTTATGATCCTTTGATACTTAGGGATATCAGAGACAGATTAAGATATTTTAGTGAGGTTTTTCCTCACAAAGAATTTCTTCTTGGCAGGGATATAGAGTTGGAAGCAGACGTGCTGGATGAGGTGTTAAAGCTTGTAGATCAGGCAGGCAAAATTATTGAATCAAGAAAAGGAGAGGTCGCTGGTTTTGGGGAGTTTTTTGAGGCATACACAGAACAGGTGGAGCTGGATAAGGATCTGGAATCAGGATTTTGGATCTCAGATGATGGAAATACGAGATATGCATCTGCAGAGATATACGAACTTAATCAGATGGTACGTGCCAAGGCATATGTTGAGGCAATTGCAAAAGGCTATAAGTCAATACTTGAAGGTCAAGAAAATGGGTCGTTTGATAGGGAGTTGACAGAAATTTTTTCTAGTTATCTTCCAGCACTTGATGATTTCATGAGGAGTCAGATTGATGGCACTCCTGAGTATGAATCTCAACTCGATCTGTCTTATCAAGGGTTTGTTGAAAGGGTTAAAGATCAGATTGAGGGTGTGGACAATCCAGGAGGAAATGTAAAAATTTTGGTAGAGATGCCTGCGCTTTCTGAATATATAAAAGGCAGATTGCGAAATGGTGAAAGTGTTCAGGATCTTGAGATTATTAGTTTGGGAAAAGACGGTCAAAAGCCATATATAAGATTCGTGGTTGTGACAGCTGATGGTAGTGAGGTAAATTACAATATAGTTAACAATAAAGAGAATACAGGGATGGAAATTTATTTTGATCATGAGCTGAATGGCTCGCTAGACACAGATAATCCCGCAATAACAGAGATTGATGATGATTTAAATGATTATCCAGACGAAAATTATCGAGATTTCGGTGAGGGTTTGGTGCATGATCTTGATTTGGCGATTGAAAATCCCAAAATGAGACCAGTTGGAATGATAATAGATACTTATGGTGAGTTGATAATTAAATTTGCAGATAGCGAATTTATAGCGATATAAATGATATTTTGATTGGTTTTAGGTCTGGAAATAGTGTAAGCGCTAACACCCTATTAAGTGTCTTGCCGAGGATTTCAGATGCAGCTGAGAGATTAATAACAGAAAAAATTTTAGACACAGAAGGGATTGCAAAGGCATATGAGAGATTGACAGAGTTGTTTACAAAAAATCCGGAAAATATGGATGGGATGTTGGTGCGTTCAGAGCAAGTGGCTAGAGAAGAAGATCCCGAATCTTCAAATCTTTCTGAGGGGCCTCTTGTTTTCACACCAGAAGTTTATGATTTGATAATGGCAAATTTCGCATTGAAACAAGTTGTAAATGTGAGCACAGGTGTTAAATCAGCTTCTTCTGGGAGCGAGCATTTAATAATCAACAATACAAACCGGTTCATTTATTCTCTGGAAAATGTACGTGACTATGTTAGAAAGCATTTGATGTCATAATAGAGTTTGTATTTTGAATTTGAAAAATAGTGGTATATAATATATTTTATGCCCAGAGGAAGAGGACGAGGACGCAGAAAAGCTTTTAAGTTGAAGCTAAAGAAAAAAACTATATATACGATTTTTGGGATCGGCTTTCTTCTTGCGGGCGGATCACTTCTGGCATCACTTCTCAATCCTTCAGATACAACCTCAGTCATCACGGAGCAAGTAAGCGCAATGCTTGGTGGATCAACGCTTCTTTTTCCATTTGTTCTGATATTGATTGGTTTTCTTTTCCTTAATCTCAAGTTTTATTTATCAAGGATTAATGTGGCGATTGGATACGCGCTTTTTTTCGTATCTGTTGTTGGTCTTTTTAGAACTGGGGCTGTAGGGGATCGGATATTTTTGATTCTTGAGGAGATAATCACAACTCCTGGGGCCAACCTGGTACTAATTGCCGGAATGCTGGTTGGGATAATTGTTTTTTTTGATACATCAATTGATGAGATATTTGAGGGATTTGGCGCAGTAATAGGAGTTCTGAAAAAGCTAGTTCCTTTTGGGCTTTTTTCCAAAAACAAGAACGAAAAACAACCTCTTATAAATAAAAACAAGCCGATGATGATAAAAGGTGGTAAGGATGAGGAAGAAAAAGAAAAACTCGACATCAAAAAACCACCAATCATTCATAAAAAGGAGCAACAGGAGCTTTTGCCTGAGACATTGGTTAGCAACGTGCTTGGTAAGGACGTATCAGGTGTTTGGGAATATCCACCTTTGTCACTTTTATCAGCAGAACCAGGACAAAAAGCTGAGCGTGGAGACATCAAGCAAATAGCCCAAACGATTGAAAATACTCTTCAGAGTTTCAGAATTGAAGCACGTGTTGCTGAGGTAAATCTCGGTCCAGCTGTTACCCAATATGCGCTTGAGCTGGCGCTTGGTACGAGGATTTCAAAAATTACATCACTTGCCAATAATCTTGCACTTGCAACTGAGGCGCCAACTGGACAGATCAGAATAGAGGCGCCAATTCCTGGTAGGAATTTAGTTGGAATCGAGATACCAAATAGATCTCTTGAAGTCGTTCCGCTTCGAACTATGCTTGCATCAACTCCAATGCAAAAAGCCAAATCCAAACTGACAGTTTCACTTGGAATTGATGTATCGGGAAATCCGATTGTAATTGATATAGCCAAAATGCCACATATGCTTGTTGCTGGTACGACTGGTTCTGGAAAATCAGTTCTGATCAATGCGTTTATTTCGACTTTGCTTTTTCGCGCATCGCCTCAGGAGGTTCGTCTTATACTTATTGATCCGAAAAGAGTCGAGTTCACAGGCTATAATGGCATACCTCATCTTTTGACTCCAGTAATTGTTGAGCCTGAGAAAATTCTTTCAGCTCTGAAGTGGGCAATGGCAGAGATGGATAAGAGATATAGGATTTTTGCAGAAAGGGGAGTGCGAAATATTGATTCATACAATGAATTATCAGGTTTTCAGGCACTTCCATATATAGTTATTTTTATTGATGAGCTTGCAGATCTGATGATGTTTGCGCCAGTTGAGGTGGAAGATGCGATTGCGCGTCTTGCCCAGATGGCCCGTGCAACTGGAATCCATCTAGTGATTGCTACACAAAGACCATCTGTTAATGTTATAACTGGTCTTATTAAGGCCAACATTCCATGTCGCATTGCGTTTAATGTTTCATCAATGATTGACTCTCGCGTTATACTTGATGCGCCAGGTGCGGAAAAGCTTCTCGGAAGGGGAGATATGCTTTATATACCTCCAGATCAGGCAAAACCAACACGTATTCAGGGGGCATACATAGAAAAAGAAGTTAAAAAGTTGGTTGATTTTCTCAAATCCAAAGACTATCCTGTTGAATACACGGAAGAAGTTATATCCCAACCTCTTCCGCTTAAAAAGGGAGCAGGAGGAAGCATGGATACTGGTGCAAGCAGTGAGGTTGAAGAGGCAATAAGAGTTGTATGTCAGTTTAATACAGCAAGCGCTTCTTTTCTGCAAAGAAAAATGTCAATTGGCTATGCAAAGGCTGCTCGTATTTTGGATCAACTTGAGGAGATGGGGGTTGTTAGTCATGCTGAGGGATCAAAGCCCCGTGATGTTCTTGTCAGAAATGCTGAAGAGTACCTGACTAGCCAGCAGGAGAAAGATTCTTAGTATAAAGTATCAAGAATTAAGTATTATGTATTTTCTGCGGAAAGATTCTTTGACCCTTTATACTTAATACTTTATACTACTACTTAATAGCATGTTAAAGATAGGACAGAGACTACAAGGTATTAGAATAAAAAAAGGACTTAGTGTTGATGAAATTGCAAAAGAAATCAAAATCAAACCACAGTTTTTAACTGCAATTGAGAAAGGGGAGTATGAGAAACTTCCGTCAATTGCTTATGCTCAGGGATTTGTCAGAAATTATGCAGATTACCTAGGACTTCCCAAATCAGAAACAACAGCCCTTTTTAAAAGAGATTTTGATGAGAATAAAAATTTAAAAGTACTTCCTGATGGCTTGAGTGGAAATACTGAGGGGTTTCATGTGAGTTGGGCACGAATCAGACAAATTTTTCTGGGGTTGATCTTGGTACTTATTGTTCTTGGATTTGTTGTATTTCAATACAGGTCATTTTTCTTTGCTCCATCGCTTTCTATCACAAGTCCCAAGGACGAGATGGTTGAGGCGGGAGATATAAAGGTAGCAGGCATCACTGATAGCGCAGCAACTGTTTTGATAAACGGCGAGCAGGTGTCTGTTGCTGAGGATGGGAAGTTTGTAAAAGGAGTTACTCTTTTTCCCGGAACAGCAGAAATAGTTGTCAAATCGACAAATAGACTAGGAAAACAGACCACTATAACAAAGCGAATTAAGGTAAAGGAGTAGTAAGTGATAGATTGTTCCACATTGCTTTATTGACACATTGGTTTTCATACGCTAAGTTATATAAACCATGATAGATCCTGTTCAGCTTGTTCTTCTTTTGATAATAGTAATTTTGGCAATTCTTCTGGTGGTTCTTGGAATTCAAGTTTTTTTAATCCTTCGAGAATTGAAAAAAACAATTGGAAAAGCTAGTAATGTACTTGATAATATTGATTCGATAAGTGAGAGTATTGAGGGACCTGTTGAGGCCATCTCATCAATAGCGCTTGCTTTTAAAGCAGGATCATTTCTCAGTGTTGCAAAATTCATCAAGGATCTTCTTGGAGACAGGGAAGGGAAGAAGCGGGAAAGGGAATAAAATTTCTAAGTATTAATTTCTAATTTCTAAACAATATCAAAATCAAAATAAATTAATTCAAACCCTTTTTGTTTTTTGGATTTTTAAAATTTAAATTTGTTTAGGGTTTAGATACTCTAATTTAGAATGTGAAAAAATATATGGAAAACAGGAATGACAATAGAGGAAATGGATTTTTGTTTGGTCTAATAGTTGGTGTGGCAGTTACTCTTCTTTTTACCACAAAAAAGGGCAGGGAAATTCTCAGAGAGCTAACTGACCGTGGTATGGAAAAGATAGGGGATCTCGAGGAGAAGATTGATCGCAAGCAGACGGAGTTTGAACAGGAGTTAGAGGAGGAAGAGGGGGATGATTATATTGAAACCCTACCTGATCTTAAAAAGCCTCTCGCAGGGAGTATTGAAGAAGAAAAAAGTGAAGCGAATCCGTCCTCAAAGGGGCAAGTAGAAAAACCCAAAAAATCTCCCCGCCGTTTCTTTAAAGGAAAAAAGAGTTAGAGGCCGTACTTTTCGATATTGGCGTTGTGTTCTTCAAGTGTTCTTCCATAGTGATTGACTCCTGATTTATCGGTGATGTAGTAGAGATAGTTTGTGTCGGCTGGATTTAGCGCTGCATCTAGAGCTTGGGTTCCTGGATTAGAAATGGGAGTAGGCGGAAGGCCTGCATGGGTGTAAGTGTTGTATGCTGAGTCTGGAACGATGTTGGATCCACTATTTGTTAGTTTTGGCCACCAGTCAGAGGGATTGCCAATCGCGTATTGGATCGTTGCATCGATATAAACGCCCATTCCTGCATTAAGTCTATTGTGGATGACTGATGAGACAATGAATCTATCCTCATCATGTTTTGCTTCTCTTTCTATCATTGATGCGATTGTGACTATTTCATCTTTTGAGTATTTTGTATTGGAAGACTTGATGCTGTTATATTTTTTATCAAAATTATCACGCATTGTTTCTATGATCGTATCTATATTTGCATCTTTCGGGAAAAAGTAAGTGTCAGGAAAAAGATAGCCCTCATAAAGCCTAAGTTTGCCTCTCCAAGACTCATCATAACCAATTATTCTTTCTTCAAGCCTATCAGCTATTTCATCAGCCCTGAGTCCTTCAGGAATAATTACCTGCATATCAAATGTTCCGACTTGGAGAGCTTCTGCGATCTCAGTTGCATTCATGGATGATGAGAGATAAAACTCTCCTGCTTGGATTTTCTCTTCCAAATCAAGCCTTTTTACGTTTAGGAAAAATATAACTGGATCTTTGATAAGATTTTCTGACTTGAGGCTTTGTGCTATTTCACGAACTGTTTGTCCTTTTTCAACAGAGAAGAGTTTGGTGGTGGTGTCTGTAGGTTCTGGTGCTTGAGTTCCTTGAACAAACCAGGCAAAGAATCCGCCAATTGCCAGAAGTAGCATTACTATTAAGAATGAAAGTTTTTTCATAAGTTATTGTTTTTATTCTAGTTCAAAAACCGGAAAATTGTTAAGCGAATCCTTTGCTTCTTCAACTGCTTGGTGGCTATCACTATAAAGTGTAAATATTGGTTTGTCAACCAAGACCTCATCGCCGATTTTTACATTAAGAAGAAGGCCACTTTTTTTCTCTTTTGGCGCGCCAAGAATTCTTGCAATGGCTGTTACGTTTTTGCTGTTAATGTTTTTAACAATGCCTTTTTTTCTAGACTTGACGACGTGTTGGTGTTTTCCTGGTTTCATCATCTCGCTTGTAATATTGGGATTACCATTTTGTGCTTTTATAATCTCCATCATTTTCTGGTGAGCATGACCTGATGTTAGGATGTATTCTGCCCAGATGCGACCTGTTCCAAATTCTTTCTTGATTCTATCTTTTAGACTTTGGTTTGAATCGCTAAGACAAAGATCAAGAAGTGATCCTGCAAGATTAAGTGATTTTTTTTCAAGATCAAGAGGTCTCTGAGAGTGTTGTTCAAGAACCATCAGTGCGTCTTTTGCTTCGAGTAGAGGACCTATTCCCCGTCCAACAGGCTCGTCTGTTTTGTGAATTATTGCTTCTACTTTGACTCCAAATTTTTCTGCTAAATTCTCGAATTTCCTTTTTACTTTCTCAGCATCAGACAGATTATGCACTTTGACATGTGATCCGTATGGCAGATCGATCACAATATGATTTGATCCGAAAGCAAC
Source organism: Candidatus Levyibacteriota bacterium (assembly GCA_029260905.1). GTDB lineage: Bacteria > Patescibacteriota > Microgenomatia > Levybacterales > UBA12049 > JAJDCH01. The sequence goes on from JAJDCH010000002.1 coordinate 50,331, forward strand.
CTTTTTGGCCATAATCGAAACCAGTATTTTGTCAAAACTTTCAAGAAGAAGCGGTTCTTCAACTTTTATTAATTCATCATCAGCTGGGGCTATGCTAACTGCTCCTCCCCAGACAATACAGGCATTTGTTTTATCAACAATTTTATAAATCTGCTCTTTTGTAAAGCTGACATCTGCTATTACTTCCATGTCATCAGCTGTGCCACCAGCAGATGTTATGGCGCGGCTAGAGCTCTTAGGAATGGTAAAGCCAGCTGAGGCAACAATGGGAACAACAATCATGGTTGTACGAGTTCCTGGCACCCCACCGATTGAATGTTTATCAGCAACAATCCCTTGGAATTTAAGCTTGTCACCCGTTTCTATCATTGCTTTTGTAAGGTAAAAAAGCTCTGTATTGTTAAAGCCAACTGTGTAACCAGTTGATGCAAAGTATGTAGTCAAGATCGTTCCTAGTCTGTGGTGGGCAATCTCATCCATAATGGCAAAGATGCCTTTATAATCAAGTCTTTTTCCTGAGATTTTTCTCTGGATTGCAAGTAGCGCTTCCTGTTCATTCATATCTCACCTTTAATCATCTGAAGAGCGTATTTAAAAAAGCTTTTAATAATACTTATAACAAAATAAAAAGCACTATTAAGGAGTCTATTGATTGTGGGCCAGATTTTTTTGAGAAATAAAATTACTGGGGATTGTTGTCTATTTTCTTCCATTTTTATATCTTCTCAGCTTTTGATTTTATTATCAACCTTTTCCAGGTTGTACCAGGCGGTGTACATGTAACAATTGTTAGATAAGAGCCGTCATATTGTTGAGTTAGATACGAGGTGTCTTCGGCATCAGTAACTGAGATATCAAATATTTTGTAATTATAAATTTTTCCATCTGATGAGACCTGAATATCATCGCCTGGTTTTACGCTATGAATATTGGCAAAGATCGTTTTATAGTTTTTTGGATCAAAAAGCTGTGGAAGGGTTGAGTGACCAAAAATGACAGATGTGCCACGATTTGGGGGTATAGCAGTTCCTGGAAAATTGACAAGATTGGAGGAAAGGTCAAGATTAACGGTTGAAGCTATTACATCTTTTATGCCGATTGATTCAATAGACAGATAAAAAAACGATACATTACTTTCCTCCTCTTTTTTATGTGACGGTGGTAACCAGTTAGGATTGCCATTAAAATTAACACTTGAGATAGATTCTGCTGTGGTTTCAAAAAAGCTTTTTATAGAGTTTTTTGAAAGAATAAATTTTTGTGGGATAGGTGATGTATAAGTGCTGCTAGCAAAAGCAGGTTTTACGTAAAGTTCCCATGAAAGAATTGGAAACATCACATAAAGTCCGAAAAATAGACCAAGAAGTGAAATACCAAGTCCGCCAAGCCTTATTGTTTTTTTGATTTTTTTGGTGTCTGCTTTTTTGTAAACTTTTTTAATCATATTTATTCCTGAGCGAAAAGTGAGACATTAATGTTGTTTGGAAGTGTTGGAAAAAGAGAGGTTAAAAAAAGAAGATTAGGAGTGTATTTTATTTCTGCTTTTTCGACTTGTGGAAGAGATGTCAGCATATTTTTTATTTCTTTTGCTGATCTACCTTTTATTTTTTTGACTATCTCAGTGGTATCAATTTTGGGAAGAAGGCCTGCGTTAATATCAAGAGCTGCTGCTACTTCACCATCTTCTCCTGCTTCAGGTTCTGTTATTCTTGTTTCAAATTTATTATCAGCAAAGCTTATATCATCAGAGTATTCTTTTTTGAGAATTGCTTTTGAAAAATCAGTTAGTTCTGATTGGTTGTAAGCTATTTCTTCAAATACCACAGTTGCTGTTAATTTTACCTTTCCTGTTTCGTCATCTTCTTCTTTGTCAAACTTTTCTTTTTCCAGTGAGGAATTTATTATGACAGGAAGGATTTTCTCATCGCCGCCTATTTTTTTGCTCAGCTCTTCAACAGCTTTTTCAGATAGGCTTTTGGGAAGATCAGTTCTTAATTTTTTGATATCATCTGCGCTAACAACGGTTACAGTTTTTTTGGTACCGTTTGAGAACGCAGATCCGTTTCTGGCTGCAAGATCTGAATTATTCCCAATTGTAAATCTAGTACCTGATGGAAGATTGCTATCGGTTCCTATTTCCTCTGCTACCACATCAACATCTTTGGTGCCGGGTTTGGTTCCTGAAAAGACATCACCTGTTGCTGCATCAATTTCGATATCATTCTGAGTTACAAAAACAAGATCATTACTTGATGTGAGTCTCGTTCCGCTTGATATAGATATATCATCATCAGAATTGTTGTAAACAGTAACTTTTCCTTTTGCTTTTTCACCAACATCTTTTTTACCTGTTGTGTTTACTTCAAGTTCCCCATCAATTGCAACAGTTACACTTTTTCCAGCAATTATATTTTCAGAAAAGTTGGTACCTGATGCAGTAGAAAATATAACCTTTTCAGATGTTTCTACAATTTCTGGTTTAACTGATAAAACAACCTCAGCTTTTGTATTGAAGTAATAAAATAATGTAAATCCAACAAAAACAATAAGAATTCCAATTATTGCTAAGATTGGCATTAGCAAGCCTTTTTTTTCACGTAGGTTTGTAATTTTTTCAAAAACACCTGATGGTTTTATTGAACCCAAAAATGCGAGTGAATTTTCAACCATATTTTTAAATCCTATCTTTGATTCATCGTTGGTTGGTTCTTCTTCATCATCATCATATTCAAAAGAACTCTTATCAGATTCCCTTTTGGGACCATGAAGATTCATAAGGGGCATGGAGTCATCATCTTTTTTTGCAGGAATGATATCATCTTCTTTTTTTTCATGTTGTGGGATTACGCCAACTCCATCTTTTGCTACGTCTTTTCCTAGGACAAAGCCAAAATTACCTCCACCTTCTGAGATGTCATTTGTTTTTAATTCACCATCTGGATTTTTTAATTCATCTTCAGGTTCAATTGATGTTGAAATGTCAGGTATTTTTTCGGAAAGATTTGAAACAGTAAGCCCCATCTGCTCACTTGCGCCAAAAGTGACAGCTTTTATGTCGAAATCATATGCAAGGGCATTGACTTGAGGAACATGAAGAAAGGGAAGGGATTTACTCCATTGGTGCTTAGTAAATTCATGGCCGAGGTTTTTGTGTTCCTTGTTACTGTAGAGTATGACTCTTGCTGGGAGTACAGCAGTTGTGAATTCTTTAAGAAGCGTATCGGTGGTTGTGGCGGCGTTTTCTTCAAGTCCTCCTCGTGCTGTTTCAACTATTTTTCCTCCTCTATAAAGGGTTAATTTGACTTCTCTTTTTCCGACTTCTGCAAGAACTGCAGATAGAGGGGATCCTTCATCAGCTTGAAGCATGTGGGCTACAGCCTCGCTTATCACAAGAAAACCAACTGGTGTAAGTGAGAGAGCATCAGAGGCTTTTTTTAGCTTGTGTAGATATTCCTTTTTAATTTTTTTGGATTCATTGTCAATCCAATTATCTTTTACACCAAAAACTGTTTTGTGGGTTTGGATATCAGGTGGGAGAATCTCTTCAGCTCTACTTATGGTTTTATCGATAGTTTGTACAAGCTCATCTATTGTCAGGTTCTCAAGAGGCGTTAGGAGTTTTTCTTGATGGCGTGAAACGATTTCCGATTCGTTAAGATTTTTTTTGAGAATTACTGATTCAGCTTTATCGTCTGTGAGAAGAAGAACGAGGTAATAATCGTCACTTCCTTTTTTTGATTTTAAAAATGGAATAGGCAGCTTCATAAATTATCCGACTTTGGCATATATTCTCCTGAATCCGCGTCCCAAAGCATCCTGCTTTATAATTTTAAATGATTTCACCTCTCCTGTAAATTCTACATGAGGTCCTCCACAGAACTCAATAGAATATGATTTTTCAGGGTTTTTGCTGTCTCCTCCTATAAAGTAGATTTTGGAGCTCTCGCCATATGTATCCATAAAGAGTCCGATTGCTCCTATCTCGTGTGCCTTGTCTGTAGGGATCATTTCAAAATGAACAGGGATATTTTCTTTGATTTTTTTATTTACTACTTTTTCAAGCTTGGCTACTTCCTCATCTGTGAGTTTGCGATCAAAGTTAAAATCAAACCTGACCCGTTCTGATGTGATATTGGATCCTGATTGGTGCAAATCTGTTCCAAACATATCCCTGAGGGCTGTATGCATAAGATGTGTGGCAGTATGTCCCATGACTGTTTGTTTGGAGTGGTCAGCAAGTCCTCCGCGAAATTTTTTCTCAGCGCCTTTTTTGGAAAGATTTTTGTGTTCTTTCATTTTTTCAGCAAATTTTTGCTGATCAAATGAGTATCCCAGGTTTTTGATCTGTGTGGGTGATAGACCATGGGTTGTATAGATCACAAATGCATCCTCAGCTGAGATTTCTGTATTGCTCATGAGCTCATCGCCTTGGTGTTTGTATTTTTTGATTAAAAAGCTTTTTGCCCTTTTTTGGCTATGTGCATATTTTTCTTGTTCTTCAAGTATGGTTCCTTTTATTTTTTCAAAATTTTCAACTAGATTAGGATCAGTTTGTTTGAATTGATCAACAATAGATTCGATAATATTATCTAAATTTTTACCACCCAGTTTATTGAAACTATCAACAGATCTTCTTATCAGTCTCCTGAGTATGTATCCCTGCTCTGTGTTTGAGGGATAGACGTTGGCATCAGCTATGAAGACACTTGAAGATAGGTGAGCTGAAATCATTCTCATTTCGCGTACGTTTTTCTCGTAACTTTTATTAGTTTGTTTTTCAATAGTTGTGATTGTGGGCGCAAAAAGTGATGTAAGGAAAACATCGGGTTGGTTTTCAGCTGCCATGAGAAGTCTCTCCACACCTGCTCCGTGATCAATGTTTTGTTGGGGTAGATTGGAAAAAGTTCCATTAGGCTGTTTCTTGTATTGCATAAATACGGTATTGCTGATTTCAAGATACCTTCCGCAATCGCAGTTAATATGGCACAGTGCGTTTTTATATTGGCTATTTTCATGAAGCTTTAAGTCCTTGCCAAAATCATAAAATATTTCACTGCTTGGACCTCCTATTTCTCCTTCAGGCATATTTTCTGGAATTCCGGCTCTGGACCACCAGTTCTTGTGTGCATCATAATGAAAGATTCTGTTTGTAGGATTAAGCCCCACGTTTTCGAAAATTTCAGTCCAAACAGATAAGGCTTCATTATCTTGGGAAAATTCATTATGACCCCCAAAGATACTCACATAAAGTTTTTCTTGGTTAATACCCAGATCTTTTGTAATATATTCAAAAATCCAAGGCAACTGCTCTTTTTTAAAGTAATCTCCCAGTGACCAATTTCCAATCATTCGAAAAAAAGTCAAATGGCGATTGTCCCCAACCTCGTTGATGTCATCAAGCGCGCCTTGTCCGCGGAAAACATTCTGAACGTTTACAAATCTTTTACCCTCGGGATGTTTTTCTCCAGCAAGATAAGGTATTAGTGGTTGCATGCCTGAATTGGTAAAAAGCGTAGTTGGGTCGTTTTTGGGCACCAGAGGTGAGTTTGGGATTTTTTTATGATCCCTTTTTTCAAAAAATTTAATATATTTATCAACAATATCAAACGCAGTCATAATAATAATTATAGCACGAATTTATTCAGGCTGGACAAGTTGGTTTTTTGATGTTAACCTGAGAAATGAAGATGAAAAAAATTCTGCTCATTCTTTTTTCTTTTTTATTTTTCTTCATTACAGCAGGGGAGGCGCGCGCGCAGATTTTTACAACCGAAAAGCTGATAACTGTTGATATCGGAAAGCAGAGGCTTTATGCATGGGAAAATGGGCAAGTTCTGATGAATACAGCTGTTTCAACAGGCATGTATTACACGCCAACTGTTAAGGGAAGCTTCAGTATCTACAAAAAAATTCCTTTGCAGGATATGAGAGGTTATTTTCCACCATACGAACCATACTATATAAAGAATGTTCCAAGCGTAATGTATTTTTATGGAGCTTATGCAATTCATGGAACACACTGGCATAGTAAATTTGGTTGGAGAGCATCCCACGGCTGTGTCAACGTACCGGTCACACAGGCTCAATGGCTCTATTCATGGGCTGATCAGGGAACAAGAGTTGAGATTTTTTGAAGTTTAGAGATCGTTTGGGTTTGATGGTGGGGTTAGATCAGGCTTTGGCTCTTTAAAGAGGCTACCGAATTCAGCTAGAAAACTTTTTATTGTTGATCTGCGGGCAAGATCTCGCTCGGCCTTGGTTTTAACAGCAATCTCTTTGGCTTTTTTGAAATATTCCCCAAAGACAGGGATTTTGTCAGGATGGTTGTTTGTGTTTGTTATTTCTGCGCCAAAAACGAAAGGGCAAGTCAATAAGTAATTTGCTGCTTGATCGGCAGTTCTCCACATGCGGGAAGGACGTTTATCCAGGCTTTCTAAAGGAGTGTCATTAGGATTAAAATTTTTCCCATACTCATCAGGTTCTGATGTCAGTCTCTGATCGGCTGTTGTCATCATTTGTCCATTTTTAAAAAACAAAAGATGTTCTGAGCCCTTTTCATCTAGGGGAAGAATATAGCCAATAAGATTTTCGCTTTTTAGTTCTCCTATATTCTGAATTTCAAGTCCCTCAGTAGTCTGCGCTACTCTAGTTGATGGGGGGGGTTGTAGTAACCACAATGCCTCTGCCGAGGCCTTCGCGATCAAGTTTGTCGATCATCTCGGAAAATCGTGCCAAGGCTTCTGTTTCAGACTCTCCATTTTTTGCCAAATCAGGATGAGCTGAAATATCTGGATAGCCTGGTTTAGCACCATCTGCTTTGCCTGATTGTCCCTCATCTTCTGTCATAATAAAATCATAGCAAATTTTTTTTAGTCTTGACAACTAGTTTGTGCATATGATATAAACATATCAATTCTCCGGAATCGAAGGTACAAGGGCGAGAGCCCAGGTATCTCCTTTTTGCATGATTGAGCTTCTTTTGCCGCCATGTAAGTTGATTGGAGTCTGCCTTTAATTTAAAATCTCAAGATGCCAAAAAGTTCCATTGACTCGAATAAAAAAGAAGTTCTAAGACACAACTGGGGTAGGGAATATAAAAACGTTCCAACTCTTGACCTTCTTGCAGTACAAAAAAATTCATATAAAAAATTTCAGGAAAAAGGAATAGAAGAAATTATTCAGGAGGTATCCCCGGTTGATGATTTTACGGGAAAGAATTGGAATCTGGTTTTTCATGATCACAAGATCGGTAAGCCTTCAATTGATCCAGAAACAGCACTTATTAAGGGGCTTACCTACAACTCTCCTCTCACAATAAAAGTTACACTTACCAACAAGAAAACAAACGAAACACATAAGGCAGAGGTTTTTCTTGGAGATATTCCACAGATGACTGAGCGAGCAACATTTATCATAAATGGTATAGAGCGCGCAGTTGTGAATCAGCTTGTTCGTTCGCCTGGTGTGTTCTTTACAAGTACGCAAGATCCCATTACTGGAAAGATGCTTTACTCAGCTGAGATAAGGCCAGTTCATGGATCATGGCTTGAATTCTCTACAACACGTTATGGAACAATTACAGTAAAGATTGATAGACGCAGGAAATTTCTTGCAACGACATTTCTTCGAGCTCTTGGAATATCTGATAACGAAGCAATAAAAGAGAAATTTAAAGACCAAGAAAAAAGAGAAGGAGCATCTCTTATAGATAATACTCTCCAAAAAGACGATACAGTTGATGAGACAGACGCATTGGTTCAGATATTTAAGAAAATGCATCCAGGAGAACCTGTTGTTCTTGATAAGGTTAGAGAATATTTTACCAACTTGTTCTTCAATAATAGGAGATATGATTTGGGTGATGTCGGACGCTACAAGACAAATAAGAGGCTGTCTGTAGTTCCAGGATTTACTCCTTCAAAAGAAAGAGTACTAGCCATTGAAGATATTATTGCAGCTCTTTCATATCTGATGGTTCTAGAAACAGGAGATGGTTATGTGGATGATATAGACAGTCTTGCAAACAGACGTGTCAGAAGTGTTGGAGAGCTTGTTGCGATAAATGCTTTCAGGGTTGGAATGCTTAGAGTTGAGAGAAGCATTAAAGAAAGAATGGGGCTGCTTCAAGCTGATGTGCCAGTTGTTGTTGCAAATCTTATCAACGCAAGGCCAATTATGGCGGCAATTAATGAATTCTTCCGTACCTCTCAACTCTCAACTATCCTTGATCAAACAAATCCACTCTCAGAAATTGACAACCTTAACAGGCTTACAGTTATGGGAACAGGTGGTATTTCAAGAGAAAGAGCAGCTTTCTCAATTCGTGATATTAATAGTTCTCAGTATAGTAGAATTGATCCGATTAGATCACCTGAGGGACCAAATATCGGACTTGTTACTTATATGTCTCTTTATGCAAGGGTTAATGATTTTGGATTTTTGGAAGCACCATATATAAAACTTGCCAAAGTAAAAAAGAATGGAAAAGAAGTAATGAAGATGACTGATGAAGTTGTATATCTTGATGCAGAAGATGAGAGAGGTAAGTATATTACTCATGCAGTTTTAGATTTTTCACCAAGCGGTGAGGTACTAAACGAGAGAGTTCCTGCTCGATATAAAGGCGAGTTTAAAGAGGTCGAAAGTACAGTTATTGAATATATAGATGTTATTCCAAGACAAGTTATTGGAACATCAGCAAGCTTGATTCCTTTTATTGCACATGATGAAGCAAACAGAGCCTTGATGGGAACGCACATGCAGTGTCAGGCAGTGCCGCTTATTAATCCACAAAGCCCGACTGTTGGAACAGGAATGGAATCAGACATCTCAGCAGTTATGGGGCGTGTAGTAAGGGCGCCTTTTGAAGGAAAAGTCGAATATGTTGATTCAGATAAATTAGTTCTTAAGAGTAATAAGGGAGAGAAAGAAGCATTTTCAATCAAAACTTTTGAGAGAACATCACAAGCAACAGCATACACTCAGCGCCCAATGGTGGTTGAGGGACAAAGGGTTGAAAAGGGTGATGTTATAATAGATGGACCCTCAAGTGAAAAAGGAGAACTTGCGTTGGGACAAAACCTTCTTATTGCATATTGTTCTCTTGATGGACTTGGATACGAAGACGCTATTGTTATCTCAGACCGAATGGTAAAAGACAATGCGTTATCCAGTATTCATATTGAAAAGTATGAAGCAGCTGTGGTTGAAACTAAGCTTGGACCTGAAGAAACAACAAGAGATATTCCAAATGTTTCAGAAGAAGATTTGGCAAACCTTGATGAAGACGGAGTAGTTGTTGTGGGATCAGACGTCGGGCCTGGTGATATACTTGTTGGAAAGATTGCGCCAAAAGGCGAGACTGAATTAACCGCTGAAGAGAGACTTCTGCGTGCGATATTTGGTGAGCAGGCGAGAGAAGTTCGTGATACCAGTCTTAGAACACCTCATGGTGAGCGTGGAACAGTTATAAATGTTCAGGTCTTAGACAGGAAAAATGGTGATGAGCTAGAGCCTGGTACAATGAGAAAGATTATCGTAGAGGTTGCTCAATTTCGTCACGTTTCAGTTGGAGATAAGTTGGCAGGAAGACACGGAAACAAGGGAATTATTTCAAGAATTCTTCCAATTGCTGATATGCCACATCTTGAAGATGGAACACCAGTTGATATAATTATATCTCCTGTTTCGATCCTTGCCCGTATGAATCTTGGACAGATTCTTGAGGCGCATCTTGGGTTTGCGGCACAGAAACTTGGAATGAAGATTGGTGTTCCTGCTTTTGAAAAGATTGAAGAGGTTAGAATGACTGATCTTCTCAAGAAAGCTGGCCTGCCAGTAAGCGGTAAAGTTAAGCTGATTGATGGAAAGACAGGAAAACCATATGAGAATCCAGTTGTTGTTGGAATCGAGTATATAATGAAGCTTATCCACATGGTTGAGGATAAAACCCATGCAAGATCAACCGGTCCTTATTCGCTTGTTACTCAACAGCCACTTGGTGGAAAGGCTCAAATGGGTGGACAGAGGCTTGGAGAGATGGAGGTTTGGGCGCTTGAAGCACATCGTGCAAGATATATCCTTCAGGAGATGCTTACTATTAAATCAGATGATGTGGTTGGGCGTGCAAAAGCATTTGAAGCGATTGTAAAAGGAACGGATATCCCAACACCAAAAGTTCCTGAATCGTTCAAGGTTCTTATTAAAGAACTTCAGTCATTAGGGCTCAATGTTGTTCCCCAAGGAGCAGTAGTTGAAGTTGAGGAAGTGGAGAAAAAAGAAGAAAAGACAGAAGAGATAAAAGATGTAGTTGAGGAATTTAAAAAAGCCCTTGACACAGAAGGGGAGGTAAAGGATGATGATTTATCAGAAGAAAAGAAGGAGTCAGCTAAAGAAAGCGTTGAAGAGAAAGTAGAAGAAGAGGAAGAAGAGGAATAATTTAATTATGGATAATAATAAAACAAAGAATAAAAATTTATTAAAAGATTTGAACATCTCAGATTTTAAATCACTAAAGCTTTTGCTTGCAAAGCCCGAGGACATAATGGATTGGTCATATGGCGAGGTAACAAAGCCTGAGACGATAAATTATCGAACACTTAGACCTGAAAAAGATGGACTTTTTGATGAGAGAATATTTGGTCCTACGAAAGATTGGGAGTGTTATTGTGGAAAATACAAGAGAATTAGATATCGAGGAATTGTTTGTGATAAGTGTGGGGTTGAGGTTACTCTCTCAAGAGTGAGGCGAGAAAGGCTTGGACATATTAGTCTTGCATGTCCAGTTGCGCATGTCTGGTTCTTTAAGGGCGCATCCAGTGCTTTAGCTCTTATTCTTGATGTTCAGCAAAAGAGTCTTGAGTCAATAATTTACTATGCATCATATCTCATAACCAACATTGATGAAAATAAGAAAAAAGAAGCGCTTGAAGCATTTGTTAAAAATATTGAAGAAAGAAAAGAGGCTTTGAAGAAAAGAATTGAAACCGAAGAAGCTGAAATAGGAAAAGAAGCTGAAAGCAAGAAAAAAGAAGTAAAGGGAGGCGCGGAACATAAGCAGCTTATCGCTGAAGAGGTTGAGCTTTCAAAGAGACAAAAAGTTGCAAGACTTGCAGAAACTCTTGACCAGGAGGTAAAAAAACTTGATGAGATATCAGATACATTCATAAAGCTTTTAAAGAGTTTGAGGGTTGGAAGTGTTCTGTCTGAAGACGAATACTTTAAATTACTTGAGTATGATACACCGATCTTTTTCTCAATCAAGACAGGTTCTGAAGCACTTCTTGAGGTTGTAAAAAACATTGATCTGTCAGCGCTTATTGCAAATCTCCGAACTGAAGCAGAAAAATCATCTGGTCAGCGTTACATAAGAGTTGTAAAAAGATTGAGACTTATTGAATCTATGAGAGGGGCTGGAACATCACCTGCTTCAATGGTCATGTCAGTCTTGCCTGTTATCCCGCCAGATCTTCGTCCAATGGTTCAGCTATCAGGTGGAAGATTTGCAACATCTGATCTAAACGATCTATACAGAAGGGTAATAAATAGAAATAATCGTCTTAAGCACCTACTTGTTCTTGGTGCGCCAGAAATAATTTTAAGAAATGAAAAGAGGATGCTTCAGGAATCTGTTGATGCTTTGATTGATTCATCACAGAGAAGTTCACAAACAGTTGCATCTAGCCTTCGATCTCTTTCAGATATGCTTCGTGGAAAACAGGGTCGTTTCCGTCAGAATCTACTTGGAAAAAGGGTCGACTATTCAGGGCGTTCAGTTATTGTTGTTGGACCTGAGCTTTCTCTTTCGCAATGTGGACTTCCAAAGGAGATGGCGCTTGAGGTTTTTAAGCCATTTATTCTTCGTGAGGTAATTATCAGAGGTCTTGCAACCAACATTAAATCAGCAAAGAGATATATTGAAAAGAGACCACCTGAAGTCTTTGATATTCTTGAGGAAATTACAAAAGATCATCCAGTTCTTTTGAACCGTGCTCCTACCTTGCACAAGCTTGGTATGCAGGCGTTCTATCCTGTTTTGATTGAAGGATCAGCTATTCAGCTTCATCCTTGTGTCTGTTCTGGTTATAATGCTGATTTTGATGGAGATCAGATGGCTGTTCATATCCCACTTTCCAAAAAAGCGCAAGAAGAGGCAGTAAGACTCATGACACCAGAGCACAATCTTCTTAAGCCTGCAAGTGGCGACCCGATAACTCTTCCAAACAAAGAAATGGCACTTGGAACTTATTACATCACAACCATAAATGAGGATCTCAGAAAACCAAAAGAAGAAATGGCTTATTTTGAATCATCTGATGCAGCTCTTCTTGCTTTTGATTTGGATAAGATTCAGATGAGAGAGCCTGTAAATGTGAGAATAAAGGGTGAATTGATTGAAACAAGTGTTGGTAGGCTTAAGTTCAATGAACTTCTTTTTGAAGACCTACGATTTGTAAACAAGAGCATAAATGCTGGAGCAATCAAGACAGTTATTGTTAAAGCTATGAAGATGTATTCATCGTCCGAGGTGGCTGAGCTTATTGATAAGATCAAAAATCTTGGATTTTATGGAGCTACGATTTCGGGAATAAGTGTTAGTGTTTTTGATAATGATATTGTCCCAGAAAAAGGCAAAATGGTTGAGGATGCAGAGAAAAAAGTCGCGCTGATTGACAAGGAATATCAAGATGGTTTGATAACAATAACTGAAAAGAAAAGGCTTTCAAATAATGTTTGGCTTAAAGCAACAGATGAAGTTGCTGATCTTACTTGGAAAGCATTGAAAGCTTCCAACCCTATTAAGCTCAGTATCGACTCTGGAGGATCACGTGCTGGCCTTGAGCAGCTCAAACAACTTTCAGCTATCCGTGGTCTTATCGTTGACCCGCTTGGAAAGATTGTTGAACTTCCCGTTAAATCAAACTTCCGTGAGGGTTTAAGTATTTTTGAATACGTTGCATCAGCAAGGGGTTCAAGAAAAGGTCTGACAGATGGTGCGCTTAAGACAGCAAACGCAGGTTATTTGACACGTCGTCTTGTAGATGTGGCACATGATGTGATTATAAGAGCTGAAGATTGTGGAACAACTGAGGGAATTGTCATTCAGGAAGGCGAAAAAGATAGAACGTCAATACTTGTTGATCGTGTGGTTGGACGTGTAGCAGCTGAGAATGTGACATCCAAAAAGAGTAAAAAGGTCCTTCTTAAAGCAGGAGAAGAGATAAACGAAGATGCAGTAAAATTATTTGAAGAAAATGAAGTAGATGAAGTTGTTGTTCGTTCGCCACTTCTTTGTAAGTTGTCATATGGAATTTGTAGCGCGTGTTATGGATGGGATTTCTCAACTAAGAAATTGATTGGTGATGGCGTTCCAGTTGGAGTTGTAGCTGCGCAATCAATTGGTGAGCCGGGAACTCAGCTTACTATGCGTGTTAAGCATTATGGTGGTGTTGTTATGTCAGATGTGACCCAAGGATTGCCAAGAGTTGAAGAACTTTTTGAAATGAGAACTCCCAAGAATCTTGCTCCTGTTTCTGAAATTACAGGAAAGGTAAAAATAGATACTAATAATGAAGGACATCTTGTTTATATCAAGAATACAAAGATAAAACCAATAGAGACACAGGAATATTTTGTTCCTCTCTCAGCTGAGTTACAGATTAAAGATGGTGATGAGGTTAATGCAGGTACACCACTTGCAGCTGGTGACTTGGATCCAAAAGAAGTTTTGAAGATTGGTGGCGTTTTGATGGCGCAGCGCTATCTTATTACACAGGTTCAAAAAGTGTATGAATCACAAGGAATTATGATAAATGACAAACATTTTGAGGTCACAATCAGAAAGATGTCGGATAAGATAATTGTTGAAACAGTAGGTGATACATCGCTCATACCAGGAGATTTTATTACTAAAGCAAAATTTGAGGAGATTAATGGTGGAGTTCTGGCTGAAGGCGGAGAACCTGCAACAGGAAGGCAAGTGCTTCTTGGTATCACCAAAGCAGCTTTATTCTCTGATTCATGGCTATCTGCTGCATCATTCCAGGAGACAACAAAAGTACTTACAGAAGCGGCTCTTGAAGGACGTGTAGATAAATTGATTGGTCTTAAGGAGAACGTTATAATAGGACGTCTTATTCCTGTTGCTCCAATGGAAGGTGATGATGCAGATGGTAAAAAAATTGCTACTACTGAAGAATCATCTGAAGAAAAAGTAGAAGTGGTTGAAGAATCAGTTGCCGCTTAAATGCCTTAATGGTATAATACCAAGACTAAATATATGCCGACACTATCACAATTATCAAAATCAGGAAGGTCAAAAAGGATTAAGAAGACCAAGTCAACAGCTCTTAAAACAGTTTTTAATTCAAAAGAGAGACGTTTTAAAGAGTTTAGTTCGCCTCAGAAAAGAGGAGTGGTTACGCTGGTTAAAACCATGACTCCCAAAAAGCCTAATTCTGCTCTTCGAAAAGTGGCGCGTATCAAGCTTTCAAATAAGACTGAGGTTACAGCATATATTCAAGGAGTTGGTCATACTTTGTCAGAGCACGGAATTGTTTTGGTAAGGGGTGGTCGTGTCAGGGATCTTCCAGGTGTTAAATATCATTTGGTAAGAGGCAAATTTGATCTTTTGGGAGTTGATGGAAGAAAGACATCAAGAAGTATTTACGGAACTAAGTTGCAAAAAGGCGGAGCAAAGGTTGCGCCAGCAGCTGCAGCTCCAACTCCTGCGCCTGAAGCGCCAGTCGCCTAAACATAAAATATGAGACACAAAAAAGTTAAAAAAAGAATAACAAATCCTGATACTATCCATAATTCTATGGTTGTTTCAAAGCTGATCAACTACATCATGAAAGATGGTAAAAAGACAGTTGCCCAGAAGCAGGTTTATGGTGCATTTGATGTATTAACAGAAAAGGGAAAAGACCCACTAAAAGAATTTGATCTCGCGCTTACAAATGTAGGACCAAAAGTAGAAGTAAAGGCAAGACGTGTAGGTGGGGCAAATTATCAAGTTCCTGTTGAGGTAAGTCCAGCAAGACGAACATCCCTTGCGCTACGTTGGATTATTGAAGCAGCAACCAAAAGACCAAACAAAGAATACCACACTTTTTCTGAAAAGCTGGCAGCAGAGATAATAGATGCGACGCAAAATCTTGGTGATGCAGTTAGAAAAAGAGAAATAGCCCTCAAGCAAGCAGAAGCCAACCGCGCCTTCTCCCACTTCAGGTGGTAAATAAAATCTGTTGAGATTTACTCAAATCTGAATAAGTCAGGATTTTTTTGAACTTCGTTTGATTTGAAAATTCCACCGTTCATACTGAGAAAAACTCCAGGTTCTATGTTGTCAAACGATGCTATTGAAAATCCGAGATTAAACCCCGCATCAGATGCTGAAAAACTAGTTATTGGGATCATGGATCCAGTAAAGATAATTTTTTTATCTCCAAAAGAATTCTTGTCAAAAAAATGAGCAGTTTCTTGAAAGAGCTGACAGGTTTTTTGATGCTGTAGCATGGTGAATTGTTTGGTTTTGAAAAAGTTGGGAGAGCATATTTAAGGGCAAGATAACTTGAATTGTAAAAGCTTATTCAAATTCTACCCCGAGGATTTTGTCACCGATTTCTATTTTGTTAACAACACTCATACCACTTGTTACTATCCCAAAGTTGGTGTATTGGTTATCAAGCCAGTCTGCCTCAGATTTTGTAATGAAGAACTGTGAGTCATTTGAGACGCGGGCGCCTTGCCCTATCTGCATTTGGCTTGAGGCAGCCATGCCCAAAGATCCCGTGAGAAAGGGCTTGTTGTTTAGCTCAGTCTGAATTGCATTTCCTCCTGTGCCGTTTGCAAGAGGATCACCGCCTTGGACGACCCAGCCCTCGACTCTATGGAAATTTTTGTTTTTATAGAATCCTGCTTTTGATTTGTTTATAAAATTAGCAACAGCATTGGGCGCTTCTCTACCAAAAAGAATAATATCTATATCACCTTTACTTGTTTTGATGGTTGCTGAAACAGACGCATTAAGAGGCCCCTGGATTCCAGTATCTGTAGCGGTCTGTTGCTGAGATGCTTGTTGTTGTTGATCTTGTTGCCCGTTTTTTGCAAATGTTTGGGATTCAGGAGGAAGTGTGGGGAGGATGCTTCCTGTTAATTTATTTCCAAGTGTGTCTTTTTGAGAAAATAGCAAGATTCCACCCAGGATGACAATGACAGAAATAGTTGATATAAGATTGAATTTGTTCATATTGGTTATTTTAGCAAACAAAACGCGTTTTGCGAAGTCCCCTGAAATCACATATTCTCCTACGCCTTGTTTGGTAGGGCTACGGCGGATCTACAGTTGTAATTGCTAAGCGAGGTGGTATACAATTATGACCATGATTAAACAGGAAAATATTAGGAACTTTGCAATCATAGCGCATATTGATCATGGTAAGTCAACACTATCTGATAGGCTTTTGGAAATAACAAAAACAATTGCCAAGGACAAGCTTCAAGAGCAATTTCTTGATCAAAACGTGATAAGCCGCAAGCGTGGAATCACTATTAAACTTGCACCAGTCAGGATGAAATACGTCTTGGATGAAAAAGAATATCAGATGAATTTGATTGATACGCCAGGACACGTTGATTTTTCCTATGAGGTATCACGTACGCTTGCTGCATGCGAAGGGGCTGTTTTACTCGTTGATGCAACTCAGGGGATTCAAGCACAAACCGTTGCCCATTTTCAGGTAGCCCAAAAGCTGGGTCTTGTTATGATCCCTGTTCTAAATAAAATTGATCTGCCAAATGCAGACACAGAAAAAGTAATAAAAGAACTAGAAAAATTTGGGTTTGAAGCAAAAGATATCATCTCGATCTCTGCAAAAACAGGAGAGAACGTAGATGTTCTTCTTGAAAGAGTTATTGAAAAAATTCCAGCACCAAAGGGTGATGAGAAAGCACCACTTAGGGCACTTATATTTGATGCAGTTTATGATGAATATAGGGGTGTAATCGCATACGTAAGAGTAGTAGACGGAAGTATAAGAAAAGGTGAAAAGATTGAGTTTTTTCAAAATAAGCTTAAAGTCGATACTGCAGAAGTTGGGATATTCACGCCTTTTTTGAAAGAAACAGAAGATCTTGGAGCAGGCGAAATTGGATATATTGTTGGTTCAATAAAAGATATCAGACAGGCAAGGGTTGGTGATACGATAATTGAAGCAGGGAAAAAAGTTGAACCACTTCCTGGATATGATGTACCACAACCAATGATATTTTTTGGGATGTACCCGAAAATATCAGATGATTACCCAAAGCTCAAGGAATCGCTAGGCAAGCTTACTCTCAACGATACATCTCTTACCTATACTGATGAGTATTCAGCTTATCTCGGATCAGGATTTAGAGTTGGATTTTTAGGACTTCTCCATGCTGATATTGTAAAGGACAGACTCAAGCAGGAGTTTGAATTGGACCTTCTTCTTACCATGCCTCAGGTTCTCTATGAAACACGGGGTGAGGATATCTATGAACCGTATATGTTTCTAAGCGTATATGTTCCAGAAGAATATGTTGGAAATACTATGACTGTTTGTCAAAAGAAAAAAGGACAAATGATAGACATTAAATACCATGAAGGATTCGCAGTTCTTTCATATGAGATGCCTTATTCTATGTTCATAAGAGGCTTGTCAGGCGATCTTAAGTCAGTAACAGCAGGTTATGGAAGCCTTGATTATATATTGACTGAGTATAAAAAGGCAGATCTAGTAAAGCTTGAAATATTTATCAATTCAAATTCGATTGATGTTTTATCAGAGCTTGTCTACAAAGACGAAGCAGTTTATGTGGCAAGAGAAAAAGCAGAAAAGCTGAAGGAGTCGCTTGATAGGCAACAGTTTCGTCAGATCATCCAAGCAGTGATAAATGGTAACATTGTTGCAAGAGAGGAGATAGCTCCTTTTAGAAAGGATGTCACAGCCAAATTGTATGGTGGTGATAGGACAAGAAAGGACAAGCTTCTAGATAAGCAGAAGAAGGGTAAAAAGAAAATGATTTCAACTGGAAAGGTGTCTCTTCCACAAAGCGCTCTTTTTTCCATGATAAGTGATAGTAAGTAGTTTAGAGGAAGAGGAAGATGAATGCGCCTCCGAGCATAAGAACCAATGATACAATTCCTACACCCAGTGCAACTTCTGCTGATCCTGTTGGCTCAAGCGTTGGTATAGGTGTAGGAGCAGTTACTCCGCCACCAGTTGAGCCACCACCGCCACCAGTTGAGCCACTATCCCCATTTACAGTAACAGTCCCTTTACATAGATCAGATGGAGCGCTTACTCCTCCTCGTTCATCATATATAACAGCGCTTACGTTGAATGTTCCAGCATTATTGTAGGTGTAGGATGCTGGTGCATTTACAGATGCTGTTCCTATTCCGCCGCCAGATGAGACATCAGTTGTCCCACCGTCACCAAAGTTGAATGTTACTTTATTAATAGTTCCATCTGTGTCACTACCTGCAACAGTAAATGTAACTGAGAATGGTAAATCTCCAACTGGATCCCTGTCAACACTTAAGCTGTCACAAACAGGAAGCTCGTTTGGAATTTCAGGTCCAGGAGTTGAATCAGGATCTGGCGTAGCAGTTGGAGATGGAATTTTGGTTGGAGCTGGAGTGCCAGTCGGAATTGCTGTGTCCTGGACTCCGATTGCAATGTATGCTGGATTTGATGATGATAGAACGTTCTCTGCAAATTCACTATTACCATCAATTGATGAAACAGTTGTAGTAATACCATATGAAACCTGCGTTGGTGTTGTTGCGTCGGTGTTGCTGAGTGCAGTAAATGTAACCTTTCCAGCACTTGTTGGTATTTGTTGGATTGCCTTTGTTGGGTCTGATCCAACTGAGAGGGCGACTGAAATTTTGCCAGGTTCATATACAGGACCTTCTGTAATTGTCGGGAATGCGCTTGTGTTTACTACAAACGCACCGTTTTCTGCTGATAATTTTTCGGGATCATAACTAATTTCAAGTTTTACAAAAGAAACAAGGTTTTCTCCGGGATCGACAACAACATCAAGAGTTACCTGTTTATCAATATCTGTTTTTATTGGTGCGCTTGCTGAAGAATCGGGTTTGTAGAGAAGGTTTGTGGATGGGTTAGCTCTTGATCTAGTATCTGTGGTTGTGCCCACAAGATAGATGGTTAGCGGTATTCCAATTAGAAGTACGGCAAGAAGTCCAAACAAGAGAATTTTTTTACCGCTTATTTTTTGTTTCATAAATTTATTTTATTCAATTGAGAAGTGCCGAGATAATCCTCGTATTTTTATCGTATACTAATAAAAAAGCCTCTGTCAAGCGGTAATTAAAATTCACTGAAATATTATAAGATATTGACACATCTGGAAGTCTGTTGTATAAATTAGCATACAGATTGATCAAGTGATAAAACTTGGTTGGTCTATATTTTTTGACTTATGGCAAATAAAAAAATAAAACCACTTTTTGATAATATACTAGTTAAGCCAGTTCAAGCCGAAACTAGAACATCAGGAGGTATATATCTTCCAGAAACAGCTAAAGAAAAACCACAAATTGGTGAGGTGATTGCAATAGGTGATGGTGCTAGAGATAATGCAGGAAAGCTTATTCCAATGGTTGTGAAGATAGGTCAGAAAGTAATGTATGCCAAATGGGGTGGAAGTGAAGTTAAGGTAGATAACGAAGAATGGAAATTGGTGAAGCAGACAGATATACTTGCAATTGTTGAGTAGATCTTAAGCACTAAGCACGAAATTCAAAATTAAAATTTACGACTGAAAGGAGTATTTATGGCAAAACAAGTACAATTTGGAGAAGAAGCAAGACAATCCTTGGTAAGAGGAGTAAACATTTTGGCTAAAGCAGTTATCACAACACTTGGACCAAAAGGGCGAAATGTTGCGCTTGACAAGAAGTGGGGCGCGCCAACCGTTGTTCATGATGGTGTGACAGTTGCCAAAGAGATTGATCTAAAAGACCCTTATGAAAATATGGGGGCACAGCTTGTTAAAGAAGCAGCAAGTAAAACCAATGATAATGCTGGAGATGGTACTACAACAGCAACAGTTCTTGCTCAGGCCATAGTTAATGAAGGAATGAAAAATGTAACAGCTGGAGCAAATCCTATGATTTTACGTGAAGGAATGGATCAGGCAGTAGTAGCAGTTATTACTGAAATTAAAAAGATGGCACGTCCTGTTAAGGATGAGGATGTGGTAAGAGTTGCAACTATTTCTGCACAAAATGTCGAGATAGGAAATAAAATAGCAGAAGCTTTGGCGAAAGTTGGGAAAGATGGAGTTGTTACAGTTGAAGAAGGAAGAACAACTGAAATGGAAGTAGCATACAAAGAGGGAATGGAGTTTGATAAAGGCTATGCATCTCCTTATTTTGTGACAAATGGTGATAAGATGGAGTCAGAAATTGAGGATCCATATATACTTATTACTGATAAGAAAATTTCAGCTTTAAATGAATTTGTACCTTTTCTTGAAAGCTTTGTAAAGGTTTCTAAAAATCTTGTCATCATCGCAGATGATATAGAAGGAGAAGCGCTTGCTGCGCTTGTTGTAAACAAGCTCAGGGGTACGTTTAACCCACTTGCGATAAAAGCTCCAGGTTTTGGTGATAGACGAAAAGAAATGCTTGAGGATATAGCCATTCTTACAGGCGGAACAGTGATATCTGAGGATACAGGACGTACACTTGAGAGCATCGCAGTTGAGGATTGTGGAAGAGCAGATAAGATTTGGGCAGACAAAGAGAATTCGAGAATAATCGGTGGTAAAGGAGATAAAAAAGTAATTGACTCCCGAATCGGACAATTAAGAGGAGCAATCGAAAACACAACTTCTGAGTTTGATGCTGAAAAGCTTCAGGAGCGCCTTGCAAAATTAACAGGTGGTGTGGCAGTTATAAATGTAGGAGCTGCAACAGAAGTAGAAATGAAGGAGAAGAAAGAGAGAGTAAATGATGCAGTTGCAGCCACAAAAGCTGCGCTTGAAGAAGGAATCGTGCCAGGCGGTGGTGTAGCGCTTTTGAAGGCCAGAAAGGTTCTTCCCGCGCTGAAAGAGAAATTAACCATAGAAGATCAAAAAACAGGTGTGGAGATATTGTACAAGGCGCTTGAGGATCCGCTTCGTTGGATTTCAAAAAATGCAGGAGCTGATGACGGATGGGTAATAAGAACTGTTGAAGAGGGTAATAAAAAGCCAACCGATGATTATGGATTCAATGTAATGACAATGGAATTTGGTTCTATGATAGGTGCTGGAATCGTCGATCCAGCAAAAGTTACCAGATCAGCAGTTCAAAACGCAGTTAGCATAGGCCTTATGATTCTTACAACCGAGGCGCTGGTCTCAGATATACCTGAAAAGAGATCAGAACCAGGCGCTGATGGTGGTGGTGGAATGCCAGGCATGGGCGGCATGGGTGGAATGATGTAGCTTATTACTCCTTGTCTCTTCCGATAAGTTCGTTGGTACGACCCAAGACCTCTCTCCAATTACCCATTCTCTGAAGCATCAAGACGTAGCTTTTTGCTTCTTTGACGTCAAAGAACCAGGTCAGGAAAAGATAGATTGAAAGTCCTGCAAGGGATGAGATACCAGTTAGGATCAAGAGATTTAATGTGCGTGTTGTATCAAAAACAAGCTGATCGAGAAGTTTTATTGGTATGTAGAGCGCAAATGCTGTGAAGAATGATGCAGTTGCGATCTTAATCCATGATATGAAAAGGCTTGGAAGATGAAAACCCTTTGTTGTTTTATTGAGAAGAACAAGAAGAAGTATCAATTGTGAAATTCCTGCAATTGAATATGCCGCAGCTATGCTTTCTATTCCAAGCTGCATGGGAACAACAAAAATGTAGCCAAGCCCAAGCATGAAAAGCGTGCCAAGAACACCTGTGATAAGTGGGGTTTTGGTATCATGCAATGCGTAAAACGCACGGTAAGTAAGGGCAATAAGCGCTTGTGCAAAAATTGAAAGAGAGAAGAAGGCAAGCGTGTGGCCTGTAAGAACGGTTGCCTCCCAGGTAAGTTTGGGCGCTCCAAAAATTAGTCTGACAACAGGAATTCTAAGAACCAAAATCAAAACAGAAATAGGAAGAATAAGATAAAGCATCTGATTAAAACTAAGTATAAAAGTTGATTTAAAACTTTCAAGATTATCTTTTTCTCGAGCCAATACAGGAAATGCTGCCTGGGCAATTGCTTGACCGATTAGCGCAACTGGTGCCCACGCAATTGTTTGAGCAAGATCGAAAATAAGGTAATTTGTTCCAGCTGATGGAAGAAAGGAAACAAGTGAGACAATAAGAATTGTGCCAGCCTGAAAAACAGCATTGGCAATTGTTCTTGGCCACATAAGATGGGTTATTATCCGTAAGCCTTTATTTTTCAGATCAAAAATTGGTTTGTAGCTAAAGCCAATTTTTTTGACCATTGGGATTTGAAGGGAAATAAAAAGTACAGCTCCAAATATAGTGCCAACCGCGCCTGAATAAATTCCGATAAAAGGAGAAAGAGTCACAAGGCCGACTATAATTCCAAGGTTATAAAGTGCTAACGCAAAACCAGGAATAAAAAAATGGTTGTATGATTGAAGGAGTGCCGTAAAAAACATCCCAATAACTAGAAGGAATTGTCCGATGATTATTATCCTGACAAGATTTGTCATCAGTTGCATGTCAGCTGGTGTAAATCCACCACCAGGATTAAAGATAGTTAGAAAATATGGAGCAAAAATTAGAAGGATTATAGAAATTAATGAAAAGGCAGCTAGGCCAATTGTAAAGAGATTTGAGGCAATTCTATGTGCTTCCTGCTCTTTGTCTTTTGCTAGATAGCTTGAAAAAACAGGAATGAAAGCACTTGATAAAGCCGATGCGATAATAAGCTGAAAAATAAAATCAGGAAGTTTATATGCAACATCATAGACACCAATTATATTTGATGTCCCAAAAAGAGAAATAAGAATACGTTTCTTAAATACTCCAAGGAGTTGCGATAAGACAACTGTTGTCATGATGACAAATGCAGCAGACAGGATGTTGTTTTGTCTTCTTGTCAGAAGATCAAAGCTTTTTGATAAGAAATTGTTTTTTGTCATAATTGAATAATATTATGTAGCTTTGTGATGATTGTCTTTTTAAGTATATCATGGTAAAATACCTCTATGCCAATACTAAAACACGCAAAGAAAAAATTAAAACAAGATAAAAAAAGAACTGAAAGAAATAAGCTGGTGAAAGTAGCTTTTAAAAAAGCTGTTAAAAAAGCACGCGAAACAAAAACCCCAAAGAGTCTTAGCGAGGCATTTAAGGCAATTGACAAGGCAGCAAAGGCAAACATCTTTCATAAAAATAGAGCAGCAAGAATCAAATCATCTCTTTCAAAATTAGTCGGAAAATCAGCACCAGTTGCAAAAAAAACAGTTCCCGTAACTAAAACAGAAAAAGCAAAGCCTGTCTCCAAAACAAAAACCGCAAAGATAAAAACTCCTACGAAGAAGAAAGCCTCTCCTAAAAAATCAAAATAATCCCCCTTTTTAATACTTTATACTTAATACCAAATACTTTATACTACTAACGTATGTTTGACATTAAACTAATCCGCGACAATCCTGAGCAAATTCAAAAATCTGCAAAAGATAAGAGAATTGATATTGATGTAAAAAAGATTCTTGAAATTGATAAAAAAGAATCTGAGCTTCAGAAAAAAGTTCAATCCCTTCAGGAGAAAAGAAACGCTTTTAATAAGGAAATAAAAGGCAAGCCGAGTGCTGAGCAGATCGAAAAAGGAAAAAAGATAAGAGAAGAGCTTGTAGCACTAGGGACAGAATTTAACAAAACAAAAGAAGAATTAAACGTATTGCTTCTTCAGATTCCAAATCCAGCAAAACCTGATGTAAAGGCGGGAAAAGATGAGTCAGAAAATGATGTTATCCGAAAATGGGGAGAGATTCCTAGGTTTTCATTCAAACCAAAAGATCATCTAGGGCTTGGAGAGGCGCTTGGAATAATAAATATTGAAAAAGCAGCAAAGGTTTCTGGAACCCGCTTTGCATATCGGATGGGCGATATGGTTCTTTTGGAGTTGGCGCTTGTTCAGTATTCAATGGATTTTCTGGTCAAGGAAGGATTTATCCCAGTTATCCCACCTGTTCTTGTCAAAAGAGAGGTAATGCAAGGTCTTGGATATATGGAAAATGGTGGCGAAGAAGACATGTTTCAGTTGAAAGAAGATGGATTGTTTTTGGTCGGAACAGCAGAGCATTCACTTGTTCCGATGCATAAGGATGAGATTTTGGACATCAAAGACTTGCCAAGACGTTACGTAGGGTATTCGACATCATTTAGAAGAGAGGCTGGATCATATGGCAAAGATACAAGAGGAATTTTTCGCAATCACCAGTTCAATAAAGTTGAAATGGTTTCATTTGTCGCTGCAGGCGAGGATGACCATGAAAATGATTATTTATTGGGACTTGAAGAAAAGATGTTCCAGGAGCTTGAGATTCCCTACCAGGTAATAAAAATGTGTACAGGAGATCTTGGTTTTCCAGCAGCCCGTAAATATGATATCGAGGCATGGATGCCAGGGCAAGAAAAATATCGCGAAGTTACATCTGTTTCAACTGTTACAGATTTTCAGTCAAGGCGTCTGAACATGAAGTATCAAGATGGATCTGAGAAAAAATATTTGCAGGTTTTAAATGGTACAGCTTTTGCAATGTCTAGAACTCCAATTGCGATTCTCGAAAATTATCAGCAGGAAGATGGCTCAATTGTGATTCCTGAAATTTTGAGAAAATATATGAACAAAGAAAAGATCAGTAATATGAAGTAGACATTAAGAAATGTTTGTGTGATTTTTGGCTCCAGATCAATCTAAATCCTCATTTTTGAAGCAGGAAGAATTCTTGACAAGTATTTAATAAAAGAGAGAATATTAAATTGGATTAAGACCCTCCTATGCATAAAGCCCAGGAGGGCAAAGGGGGTGATTCTCCATGCCAGCAAAGAAAAAAGCCAAAAAAGCTAAAAAAAAGTAACTTAATAAATATAAAGCACCAATTGATCAATTGGTAAAACCCCTTTTCAGGAATGATGAGGGGTTTTTTTTGAACCTGAAATGTGCTAGTATGAGATGCAATTGTAATTTTTTACAGTCAGTAATATGTTAGGAGTATTAAATAGATTATTTGATAGTAACAACCGTGAGATATCCAAACTTCAGCCAATTGTTGATGAGATAGAGTCTTTTTCAAAAAAGTTTGAGAAACTGAATGACAGTGATTTCCCCAAAAAAACAGAAGAGTTTAAGAAGAGAATAGCAAAAGGGGAAGATCTGTTTTTGGTTTTACCTGAAGCTTTTGCATTGACTCGTGAAGCGGCAAGAAGAACCCTTGGGCTTTATCACTATGAAGTTCAACTTATGTCTGCAATAGTTCTTGCTCAAGGTAGAATCTCTGAACAGAAAACAGGAGAAGGAAAAACTTTATCAGCAGTTCCAGCACTTTATTTACATAGTTTAACAGGAAAAAGCGTTCATCTTGTCACAGTCAATGACTACCTAGCACGTCGTGATGCGGGGTGGATGGGTCCTGTTTTTGAACTTTTAGGAGTCAGTGTTTCATCAATAATTAGTGAGCGTTCTTTTATTTATGATTCAAAGTTTAAGCAGGAAGATGCATCAGAATATCGTCTTTTACATCTAAAACCAGTAAGTAGAAAAGAAGCATATGATGCTGATGTTGTTTATGGAATTAACTCTGAGTTTGGTTTTGATTATCTTCGGGATAATATGGCTCAAGACATAAATAGGGTTGCTCAAAGAGGCTATCATTTTGCAATAGTTGACGAAGTAGACTCAGTACTTATTGATGAGGCTAGAACGCCGCACATTATTTCTGCACCTGATGAATCTCCTTCTGCCAAATATTTTGAGTATGCAAAGGTCGTTGATAAGCTAACCCCAGATGTTGATTATAAAATTGATGAAAAGCTAAGAACAGCCCATCTTACAGATCATGGAATAGGAAAAATTGAAAAGCTTTATGGAATCAATGATATTTATGAAAAAGATTTTGATACTGTATATCATCTTGAAGCAGCACTGAAGGCGCGTACTCTTTTTAGAAAAGAAAAAGATTATATAGTTAAGGACAACCAGGTTATACTCGTTGATGAATTCACAGGACGTTTGATGGAGGGTAGAAGGCTTTCTGATGGAATCCATCAAGCAATTGAAGCGAAAGAAAATGTAACTATTCAAAAAGAATCAAAAACACTAGCAACTGTTTCTCTTCAGAATTATTTTAGAATGTATGATGTTCTTGCAGGCATGACAGGAACTGCTGTGACAGAAGCGCAGGAGTTCAAAAAGATTTATGATCTTGATGTTGTTGTTATTCCAACCAATAATCCGGTTAAGCGTGAAGATTTTCCTGATGCAGTTTACAAAACAGGCAGAGGTAAGTTGTCAGCAGTTGTAGCTGAAATTGAAAAAGCTCATAAAAAAGGACAACCTGTACTGGTGGGCACTACATCAATTGAGAAAAACGAAATAATCGGTCAATCTCTCAAAAGACGAGGGATAAAATTTGAACTTCTTAATGCCAAAAATCATTTGAGAGAGGCTGAAATTATCTCCCAGGCTGGAAGAAGGGGTGCAATTACTGTTGCGACTAACATGGCAGGAAGAGGAGTTGATATAGTTCTTGGAGGTGAGACACTAAAGAAAAAAGATGGTACTGTAAATAAAAGCTCAGCTGAGTATAAAAAATGGCAAAAAGAACATGATGAAGTGATAGGGCTTGGTGGGTTATATGTTATAGGAACAGAAAGACATGAATCAAGAAGAATTGATAATCAGCTAAGGGGAAGATCGGGTAGGCAAGGGGATCCTGGCGCATCAAAATTTTTTGTATCACTTGATGATGAGATAATGAGACTTTTTGGCGGGGACAGGATAGCAGGTCTTATGAGTAGATTTAATATGCCTGAGGATGTACCGCTTGAACACGGACTGGTCTCTAAATCAATTGAAAATGCGCAAACAAAAGTTGAGGGATTTTATTTTGATCAGAGAAAACACGAAGTTGAGTATGATGATGTGCTGAATAAGCAAAGAGAGATTATTTACTCGCTCAGAAGAAAAGCGCTTGAATCAACAATTGATGGTGGGTCAAAATTAAAAGAGGAAATACTTGATAGGTTGCACGATCAAATATCAGATTTTGTTAATATGATACCTGCTGATGTAGCCACAAGAACAGGAGGCGCTGATTCTGTAAATGAAAAAATTATTGAAAATTTTGTTGCTATAGTTCCATTTGATCCAGCATCCCAAAAGCAACTGGTAAAACAGCTGGAGCAGATTCATACAACAGATGAAAAAAAGGAGTTTCTCGATAAGCTGATTGATGATTTGTATAAAAAACGGGAACAGGATTTGACAGAAAAAGTAATGCGACAGATTGAGAAATTTGTAATGTTAACAGTAATTGATAATCTCTGGATGAATCATCTGGATGCTATGACAAACCTTAGGGGAGGCATAGGGCTTCGTGGATATGCACAGAAAGATCCGTTGGTTGAGTATAAAAATGATGGATTTAGCATGTTTGAGAAATTAATGGCAAGTATAAATGACGAGATTGTCAGGAGAATCTTTAGGGTACAAGTGCAAGAACAGACTCACACACACGCTGATGGATCAGTTCACACAGGGCCTATGCATTCTCCCACAGATTTAGGAAAAGCTGCTTCGCCTCTTGCAAATGCAGTTACAAATACGCCAGCAAGTGAGGTTTCAGAAGATGTCAAAAAGCCTGTTATTTCGGCTAAAAAAACGCAAAATAAATTAAGCCGAAATGACCCATGTTGGTGCGGCTCGGGAAAGAAATGGAAGAAATGCCATTATCCGGCAACTGGTGAGTAAGTTTCTAATTTTTTGCTAAAAAGGTAAATGATTAAAGCATATCTGACCCAGTTTGTTGTTTTAGATTATTTTTTCTGATTTCCCCTGTTGCAATTTCTGATGTTTTATTTTAAAATTCTGGTTAATGGAATTGATAGTTATACTGTTTGTCCTCCTTGTTCTACTTGCCTCAATTAAACAAATCAATGAATATCAAAGGGGTATCAAATTTTCATTTGGAAGATATAGTGGCATGATGAATCCAGGATGGAGGATTGTTCTTCCAATAATTCAATCTTATCAGAAGGTTGACATCAGAACCAAAGCGGTTGATGTACCTGATCAGGAGGCAATTACCAAAGATAATGTTTCAGCAAGCATCTCTGCAGTTATTTATTATAAAGTAGTGGATGCGTCAAAGGCGGTTTTGGAGGTGGAGAATTATTTTCAGGCAGTTCATCAGCTTGCTCAGACAACTATGAGAAATGTGGTAGGTGAGGTAGATCTTGATTCTCTTCTTGCAAATCGTGATGCTGTTGCTGAACGGATAAGAGACATTGTCAAAAAAACAACAGATGATTGGGGAATTGAGGTTATATCGGTTGAGCTGAAAGACATTATACTTCCAGATAGCATGAAGAGAACCATGGCCAAGCAGGCAGAAGCAGAGCGAGAAAAACGCGCAACAATTATTAACTCAGAAGGGGAAGTGATAGCTGCGAGTAATCTTTCAAAAGCTGCCAAGCTGATGAGTAATTCACCAGGTGCGCTTCATCTGAGAACTCTTAATTCAATAAATGATATTTCATCAGATCAGTCAAATACAATTGTTTTTGCGACACCGATTGAAGTTCTAAAAGCCCTTGAGGGATTCACTAAAAAGAAGTGATTATTTTTTATTGAGGGTTTTTATTATTTGTGATATTATGGCGTGATTTTTGGTCAGCGCCCCGTTTTTTCGGATTAACAAACCGTATTCCCGTATCCATTTGACGGGTGTTTTTTGGACTCTTAAAATTTTTTGTTTAAGTTCAGATCTTATATAATTCTTTGGAAGAAGCGTAACCCCTGTTCCAAGTATTGCTAGTTCTTTCATGAAAGTAACACTTGTTGATTGAGCAATTATATTTGGATTTATGTGTTTTTTTATAAAATTAAGATCAATTTGTGCTCTAGTTTTTGATCCTGTTGCATAGAGAATAAAAGGAATCTTATCAAGATTATTTTTAAAATTTGTTGATGAAACAGGTATTAATTCCTCTCTAAATGTTTTTAGTAAAATTAGTTCTTTGTCAGTTGTCATTTTATTATCTAGCACGCAAACTCCTAAATCAATAACGCCAAGTTTTAGTTTGGACATAATTTCAGACGAGTTATCAATTATGAGATCTAGTTTGTACTTTTCCGAATCTGAATATCTTTGGAAAAAAGATCCAAGCTTCAGAGCAGCATTATCAAATGCGCCAATTGAAAAGAAAGGTAGTTTTGATCTGGATAGATTTTTATTCTTTGCGTTTTCCCAAAGCTCTATTATTTTTTCAGCAATTAAGAAAATTGCTTCTCCATCAGATGTTAGATTCATATTGCGTCCTTTTTGAATTAGGAGTTTGGTACCCAACTCTTTTTCAAGTCTTGAGATCGATTGAGATAGCGCAGATTGAGTTATGAATACCTCTCTTGACGTTTTGGTAAGGTTGCCTGATTTGGCAACAAGTAAAAATCTTTTTAATTCATCTATCATTAATAATATTAATATACCATAAAAAGTATTAATTTTACAACTAGTTATTTATATGATAACCTGTATAAATTGATTGATTTATCAATTAAAAATTATGGCAAATAGAAAAATAAAGATTGCAATAGTAGGTGTTGGAAATTGCGCCTCATCTCTTGTTCAGGGTATTCACTATTATAGAAACGCAAAAGAAGATCATTTCATACCAGGGGTGATGCATGTAAATTTTGGGGGTTATCAGATAAAAGATCTAGAAGTCGTAGCAGCATTTGATGTTAATAAAAATAAGGTCGGAAAAGACGTGGCTGAGGCTATTTATGCAGAACCAAACAATACTGCTGTTTTTGCAAAAGTTCCCAAAATGGGAGTAAAAGTGATGATGGGTCCTCGAATGGATGGAGTGAACTATACCACAGAACCACTTGTACCAGTTGGAAATGACAAGCCAGTTGATGTTGCAAAGGTTTTAAAGGAATCAGGCGCAGAGGCAGTTATAAATTATCTACCAGTTGGCTCGCAAGACGCAACTGAGTTTTACGCACAAGCTGCAATCGATGCAGGATGTGGCTTTGTGAATTGCATTCCTGTTTTTATTGCATCTGATAAAAAATGGGCTAAGAAATTTGAAGATGCAGGATTGCCGGTAATAGGGGATGATATAAAGGCACAGGTTGGATCAACTATAGTTCATAGAACTTTAACAACCATGTTTCTTGATCGGGGAATGAAGATTGAGAGAACATATCAACTCAATAATGGTGGTAATACTGATTTTCTTAATCTGATAGATAGAACTCGTGGTAAATGGAAAAAGATCAGCAAGACTGAGGCTGTAACTAGCATGATGGAGCAAAGAGGTCAGAAAATTGATCCTGATAATGTTCACATCGGCCCGTCAGATTATGTTCCATGGCTTAAAGACAATAAGCTTGGTTTTATAAGAATTGAGAGCAATCATTTTGGAGACGTACCCATGAATATAGAAATAAGACTGAGCGTAGAGGATTCTCCAAATTCAGCTGGTGTTGCCATAGATTCAATTCGTTGTCTGAAACTGGCTCTTGATAATGGTCTCAAAGGCGCAATTATTGAACCGGCAGCTTACTTCAAAAAGCATCCTCCAGTTCAAATTGAAGATAGAAAAGCAAGAGAGCTAGTTGAGGAATTTATTAAAAAATACGGCCACAAAAATTAATTATAAGTTTTCGTAAGCATATTTTATCCTCTGGATAACGGTAAAAAGAGAAAGAATTGTCAGAATTATAAGGGTTAACTCAGCAAGGTTTAGTCCATATAGTAAAACATTTGGATAAATCATAAAAAGCACAACGCTAAAAACAATCATTATCATTCTTTCAGAGTGTTCGATGATGCCTACTCCAGATGCAAAATCAGCGCCTTTTTTACTTCGCAAACCCCCTTGTGCCCTGATATAGCTTGTCAGGAAGGCAAAAAGAAGAAGAGGTGTAGTGATTTCCCATCTGACAATTCCGGCAAAAGAAAAGGCAGTTATCACAAAAAAATTTGAAATCCTATCAATAGTTGAATCAAGAAAGCCACCAAAACTACTTACCTTATTGTATTTCCTGGCAATCATTCCATCAATCATGTCCAAGAAACTACCAAGGAATGCAATGATTGCTGCAAGAAACCATTTATTGATCAAAAAGACAAAAAAAAGAATTGGTGGTATACTTCCAAGTATGGTTAACAGGTTTGGATTTACATTTCTAAGTAGATGGGCAAGTGGTGTAAATAATTTTTCAATTTCAGCCTTTTTATAACTTAACATGATTAAAAAACAGTATAAAATTGATTTTCATACGCACTCTATATTATCACATGACGGGGGTTTGAAGAAAGAGGAATATCGAAGGCTTTTGAAAGAAGGTGTTTTGGATTTTGTTGCCATAACAGATCATAATGAAATCAGTTTTGCAAAATCTCTAAAAAAAGAATTTGGTGAAAAAATAATAATTGGTGAAGAAATAAAATCATTTGATGGTGAGATTATTGGTCTGTTTCTTCAAAAAAGAATTGAGCCAAATATGTCATCTGCAAAAACAATTGATGAAATACATATGCAGGGTGGGATTTCTTATATTCCTCATCCATTTGAAAAATCAAGATCGGGGATGCAAAAAAGAGATTTGGAAAAATTAGTATCTGAAATAGATATAATTGAGTCATTTAATGCCAGGGGTATTTTTCGCGGAAAGCCTGGTATGGCAAATGAATTTGCAAAAAGATATAATATTGCAACTGTCTCATCAAGCGATGCTCACTGCATTTTCGGTGTTGGATCAGCTTTTACGATAGTAAATGCATTTCCAGATGAAAAAAATATAAAAAATTTATTAAAAAAAGGACTGTTTCAAAAAAAGTATGCAGTTTGGTATAGCTTGCTTTGTCCATTTTTTAACAAAATAAAAAATAAAATTATTCTTGGAGTATGAGAGATACATTATTTTTATTAAATCCAAAAGCAAATTACAAGGCATCAAAAAAGATGTGGGATAAAATTTATAAAAAATATTCTGATCTGCCAAAAAATCCTGTTGATATAACCAAAATTAATCTTCTGCACGTTTTGAGAAAGAAAAAATATAAATTAATTGTAATTGCAGGAGGTGATGGGACAATAAATCATGTTGTAAGTAATGTTTCTAAAATTAAGAACAAGCCTGATCTTGCAATTATTCCAATGGGTTTTGGTAATGCTCTTTCATATTGTTTGGGAGTTGAAACAGTGGCAAAGGCATTAGATGTGATTAGAAAAAAACAGGAAAAAATAACAATAGATATTATGAAAACAAATATTCCAGGGCACGAGCGGGGAGTTTTCAATATTAGCATAGGATTTGATGCTAAGATAATTCACCTTAAAAATGATTTTGAATACATTGGCATGGTTTCATATTTATTTTCAACAGTCAAAAGTTTTTTTTCACATACGGAAAAAGAAATCACTTTTATAATAGATCATAGTAAAAAATTATCAGCAACTGCATCATCATTATCAATTGCAAATTGTCCAATTCTTGGACAAAATTATGTTATTTCGCCAACAGCGAAGTTAGATGACGGATTGCTTGATTGTACTCTCTTTTCTACAAAATATGCTTATTTGACAAATCTCAGGCTTGCAGGTTTTAAACACCCTCTTTATACAGAGCTAGGTAAGGTGCGGTTTAAAGCATCTCATGTTAGAATAGAAGGAGAACCTTTTGTTCAGGTTGATGGAGATCCCGTTATCCAGAGTGAGGGAATTGAAATAGAAATCATGAAATCTCATGTTACTTTTTTAAGAAATAGCGATAATAAAATAAAGCAAGTCTATCGCCCTTTTGTTATATGATAAAAAATTTATTTTTTGTTCTTTGGTTTTTTGCTCCAAGTGGTGTTGCTAACATTGCAGCTTTTTTTTCGGGTAAAATACCTTATCTCAAGTCCTTCTCCTATCCTGTTGATTTAAGAAAAAAGATAAATGGTAAAAGAATTTTTGGCGATAACAAGACGATAAGAGGTTTAATTTTTGGTGTAATATCATCTGTTGTTGCTGTTTATCTACAAATTTTTTTATACAACCAATTTGACTTTATAAGCTCTTTCGTAAGAATTGATTATAATCAAGTAGATCCTATTATTTTTGGAATGCTTTCAGGGTTTGGCGCATTGTTTGGTGATAGTTTGAAGAGTTTTTTCAAAAGAAGAGTAAATGTTCCACCTGGAAAGTCTTGGTTTCCATTTGATCAGATCGATTATGTTATAGGAGGAATGGTTTTTACTTCTTTTTATATCACTTTAAGTTTTTATGAATATTTATTGCTATTTCTTGTTTGGTTTATAATTCATCCAATAAATACTTTTTTGGGATTTATTCTTAAGCTTCGAAAAGAACCTCTTTGAAAATCTAATTACTTGTTGACAGAAGTGTAATTGATGTACCAAAATTGGTTATAGGGTAGCAGAATAGAAGTTTTAGTAGTATAATACTCACACACAAGCTTTGTTAGCCCGCATTAAAAGCAAAAAGGAGGTAATATTATGCAAGTTCCATCAATTACTCACAAGGGTTTATCATTTATAAACTTAAATGGTCCCAAAGAAGATCAGTTGAGATTTCTGAATAAAAATTTTGGATTCAGCATGCTTAATCTTGAGGACTATTTATACAAAACACAGATTCCCAAGATAGAGATTTATAAAGATTATTCTCTTCTTGTGATGGATATTCCATTTATTGCCCAGATGGAAAAATCAAAAGGAAATTCATTTGTACCTCAAGTTCTTTCAAGTCATGTGCCTTTCAAGACAAGTTCTAGGTCGGCAAGAAAAAAAAGAATAAATGTTGGAGAGGTCGACTTTTTTATAGGTAAAGATTATATTGTTGTTCTTCATGACAGTAAAACACCACAGATTGATGAACTTTTTGATATGTGTAAGGTTTCATCAAAACATAGAGAGGAGTTTATGGAAAAAGGTTCTTCTTTCCTTTTTTATAGATTAGTGGATGTTTTGGTTGATTCTGCTTTTTCATATGTTGAAGATATCTCAAATGCAATCGATTACATTGATAATCAGCTGGATGAGAATAGCACAGCAAGAGTGATAGAGGATATTTCAATAACAAGACGAAATATTGTTGTTTTTGAAACCATGATAAAGCCCGCGCTTCCTATTTTTGCTGATCTGGAAAAAGGAAAGTACAAAGAATTAAACGGGGAGATGACTCCATACTGGAGCAATATTTTGGATCATTTGCAGAAAATTTGGGAGAGACTGGAGGATCATAAAGAACTCATTCAGGGTATATCATCGAGTCATGAATCAATTCTTTCAAACAGAAGCAATGAGTTGGTTAAGTTTTTTACGCTTGTAACAGCTGTTGCATTTCCTTTTGTTCTTGTGAATAATCTTTACTCTATGAATGTAATGGGGCTTCCCTATGCAGAGAAATCTTGGATTGTTTGGATACTTTTTCTCCTTGCTTTCACAGGTGGGGGATTGGTGCTTGCATACTTCAAGTATAGGGATTGGTTGTAGTTTTACAGTCTCACTTTTAATGAATCTCCTTTGAAAATAACATTTTTTGGTTTTATAATTACCTGTCTCTCGCCATCCTCTACATATCCGGCATCAAGACTTTCAAATCCATTTTCTCTTACGATTTCCTGCGCTTTTTGGATATCTTCTTTTGGTAAAAATATCGCATAATCCTGCCCCATGTTGAATTCATCATACATTTCATAATCAGTCAGTCCTGCTTCAGTTTGTATAAAATCAAAAAGTTCATGAGGTTCAAAGGTTTTTTCGATAACATATCTAAGCTCAGTTCTTGCTCTCATCACTTTTCTTAGACCATGACCTGTTACATTTGAAATGTAGTGAATGTCAATTTCTGAATCAAGAAGATTTTGAATCAATTTTGCATAGATGTTTGTTTTTTGAAGAATTGCCTCGCCATAAATTTGACCAGATTTTAATTTAGTTCCATATCCTTCTGGAAGTTTTTTTCCAATTGCGCGAGCAAGAGATAGGCCGTTTGCATTGATACCAGTTGATTTGAGAAAAAGAATTCGATCTCCAGAGATAAGACCCTTGTCACTTATCAATCTTTTTTTATTATTTATTATCCCCACACATGATCCACCAAGTGCTACTGTTCTTGGATTTATGATACCTTTAAGAGTGGGAGTCTCGCCGCCACCCCATGAACAACCAGCAAGATCACAAGCTGATTTCCAGCCAGATATTAGATCAGTCATTCTTTTTTCATCAGCAAGCCAATCGTTATTTTCAATTGCCCAATATGCATGAAGAACAAGGGGTTGAGCACCAACTGTTACGAGATCATTGATGATTGTTCCAATTGTATCGTGTCCGATTATGTCGTAGTATGTTTTTCCTGTTATTTTTCTTGTCTCATCCGCAACCAAATTTTTTGTTCCCAACTGCTCAGCAACTGCTGCCATATAGATATCGCCTTGCCTCCAGACGTATGCAGACTCACCACGAGAGTCAGACATTTCATCAAAACCATGTTTTTTTAGATTTTTACCTGTTTTTTCAGCTGCAGTTTGTGCCAAAATTTTGATCGGATCTTTGGTGTCGTAGTTATCTCCAACTTCAGAATATTTAATTTTTTTATTCATATTGTAATTTTATTTATGTTTTCTATTATACGTTTTTTAATAGGATAATCAAATTCCTTAAAAGCGTTTCCTGTTATTTTTTCATAGACTGCAATATAGCGCTGTGCTGTTTTGATAATTAGCTCATCTGTCATAGGTGGAGGAGGTCCATCTCCCTGATATCCTTTGTCAGCGTACCAAAGCCTGAGGAACTCTTTGTCAAAATTTTCTGGTTCCTGGCCTTTGATTATTCTTTCTTTGTAAGTATCAGCAATCCAGAATCGTGATGAGTCTGGGGTATGAACTTCATCAATCAGCATTAATTTACCGTCAAATAATCCAAATTCATATTTTGTATCTACCAAGACAACTCCGTGTTCTTCGCACCATCTGCTACCAAATTCAAACAGATCAAGTGAAATTTTTTCCATTTGTTCATACAGTTCTTCACTGACAATTTTTTGATTGATAATCTCTTCACGTGTTAATCTCTCATCATGAATATTGGAGCCTGCATCAGGATGAGTGGTTGGAGTTATGATGGGATTTGTTAATTTCTGATTTTTTTTCATACCATCTGGAAATTTGATTCCATAGATATTTCGTTCGCCGTTTTGATATGAATACCAAATTGAGGTTTTGGTAACTCCAGACATATATCCACGCACTACCATTTCAACAGGAATAGGCTTGCAATTATTGGAAATAAGAACATTTGGGTCGGGGACTGAGATCATATGGTTGTCAACTAGGTCTTTTGTCTTTTCAAACCAAAATGCTGCTAGCTGATTAAGAACTGCGCCTTTGAAAGGAATGCTTCCCAAGATTACGTCAAAAGCTGACTGCCTATCTGTTGTTATGGTTATTCTCTTGTCCTTTTTGATATAAAAATCACGTACTTTGCCAGAGTATTTTTTATCAAGATTTGGAAGATCAATTGATTTTAAAGCAAGGGGAATTGTAGTTAGTATTGTTTTTTCATCAATCATTTATTTTTATCAAGATAATCTTTTACACCGATTTTGTCCAATAATTCGATTTTTTCCATAACCATATTTTTTAAATCAGTTTTGTATTTTTCCAATTTTTCCTGAATTGATTTATCACTTGCTCCTATTATCCTTGCAGCCAGAAGACCTGCATTTTTAGCCCCATTTATTGTAACAGTCGCAACAGGAATGCCCGGGGGCATCTGGACAATTGAAAGAAGTGAGTCAAGCCCGTCAAGAGATTTGGTTTTTACTGGCACACCGATAACTGGAAGAGTTGTGTGGGAGGAAACCATACCTGGTAAATGCGCAGATCCTCCAGCTCCAGCAATTATAACTTTTATACCTCTATTAACTGCAGATTTTGTGTATTCATTCATCCTTTCAGGTGTGCGGTGTGCTGATACAATTGTTGTTTCGTTTGGAATACCAATCTCGTCAAGAATTTTTACAGCTTCACTCATCACGAGAAGATCTGAATCAGACCCCATTATTATTGCTACGATTGGTTTATTGTTAGATTGTTCCATTGCTAGATTGTTATAAATGACCTTGCTTTTTTTGCCTTTTCAATGCATTCATCAAGTGAGTTTCCAACCACTGTGATGTGTCCCATCTTGCGCTCATGTCTTGTCTCCAGTTTACCATAGATATGTACGCTTACGCCAGGTATTTTTTTAGCTTTTTCAACTCCCATTGGTTTTGCTTTGCCTTTTCTTTCTCCAAGGATGTTTATCATGATTGATGCTGGTACAATCATTTTGGTTTCTCCAAGATCCATTCCTGAAATTGCTCTAAGGTGTTGTTCAAATTGAGATGTTTTATTTGCTTCAATTGTATGGTGGCCTGAGTTATGAACGCGGGGCGCGATTTCATTTATTAGGATTTCGTTAGCAGCTGTTAAAAACATTTCTACTCCAAATACCCCAGCTCCATCAAGTAGTTTTATCGCATCTTCTGCTATTTGTTTAGCCTTTTCCTTAGTTTTTTTATCAATGACCGCAGGAGAAAAAAGATAATTAAGAATGTTATTTTCATGAACTGTTTCAACAACTGGATATGAATCAATTATACCAGAAGTGTTTCTAGCTACCATAATAGCTAATTCTTTTTTGAATGGTACAAATTTTTCTACATATAAATTTTTGCCTTGAAGTTTCTCTAGTGCATTATCGATCTGATTTTCTGTTTTGATTAATGCATTTCCTCGACCATCATATGCACCAGTTCTTACTTTAAGGAGGATGGGATATCCAAATTTTTTAATTGCTTTTTGAATATCTGATTTTGTTTTTACTTCCAGAAATTCAGGAGTTGGTAAATTGTTTTTTTTTAAAAATTTGTTTTGTTTGAGCTTGTCTTGAATAATAGCTAGTGTTTTGGGGGATGGGTAAACTGGTTTTCCATCGTCTTTGATTTTTTGAAGAATGTTTTGAAGTCCTTTCTCATTTGTTACCTCAACTTCAATTGTTAAAACATCTGATTTTTCAGCAAGCTCTTCAACAGCTTTTTTGTTAGTAAAGTTGGCTACTACTTGCTCATCTGCTATTTGTCCTGCGGGGGAGTCTGGATTGGGGTCAAGTACCGTTAGTGAAAGTCCAAGCTTGTGTGCAGGGTCAACCATCATTCTTGCCAGTTGTCCTCCACCAATTATTCCGACCCTAGTTGTCATTTGCATTTTTTGAGTCATCTATTTCTTTTATAGCTTTTTCGGTTAACTCAACAGCAAGCCCGATATAGTTTTCAGGAGTTAATTTTTTAAATTTTGTTTTTATATTTTCATCAACTGATAATCCATCAACCCATTTGCTCCAATCTTCAGGATTTACATTCTCTCCTTTTGTAAGTGTCGAGATAAGTGAATAAGGATCATCAACATTCTCTTTTCTTAAAAAGGTTTGAATAGCCTCTCCTAGTATTGACCAGTCTTTATTAAGTGCATTTTTTATGTCTTTAATGTTTGGTTCAATTCTTGAAAGACCAGATAGGGTGCTTTTGTATCCGATTAAAGAATTGCCAAGAAATGTTCCAATTTCTCTAAGAGTTGTACTATCAGACAAGTCTCTTTGCAGTCTTGAGATGGGTAGTTTGCGGACAAAGAAATCACCCAAAGAGTTGGCTATTCCAAGACGCCCTTCGCTATTCTCAAAATCGATCGGATTTATCTTTTGTGGCATAGTTGATGATCCCACTTCACCTTTAACTATGTTTTGAACAAACCAGTGATCACTGATATATCTCCAGAGGTCTTGATCAAGATCAATAATAATTCCATTTATTCTTTGGTAAGTTTGCAAAACTTCAATAATGTCCTCAGGTGTATTTATTTGAGTTGTTGTGAGGTTTGGCTCTAGATCAAGTGATGATATAAATTTTTCTGAAAACTCCAACCAATTAGTATTTGGATAAACATAATGAATAGCATTAAAATTTCCAACAGCACCGCTTAATTTCCCCGTTAGTTTAATACTTTTTAATTTGCTAAGCTCTCTATTTATTCTTATTGCAAAAACAGCAAATTCTTTACCAACTGTTGTTGGAACAGCTGCTTGTCCATGAGTTCTAGCAAGCATGGGTATGGTTTTGTATTTTTCAGCTCTTTTAGTCAGCCCTTTTAGGAGTTTTGAAAGTGTTGGTATCAATATGTCTTTAGTAGCATTTTTAAGCAAAAGGCGGTACGAAATATTATTTACATCTTCTGATGTGAGACCAAAATGGATTTTTTCTATCAGATCAGAAAGAGATGATTTTTCAAATTTGCCTCTGAGCATTTTTTCAACTGCTTTTACATCATGTCTGGTCTCTTTTTCAATTTCTTTTACTTTTTTTATGTCATCATCAGTTATATTATTAAGTTTTTTTACTTCATCCTCTGTTATTTCTCTTGTTATTCCCGCATCAGACAAAGCAACAAGATAGCTTGTCTCTACAATAATTCTGTTTTTGATAAGACCGTATTCAGAAATAATAGTAGAGAGTTCTTCAGTTTTCTCTCTATATCTTCCATCAATACTGGAAATAGCAGTAAGAGATGATAGTTTATTATTTGTCATATTAACTTATTATATCTTTTAATTTATTTTTTTCTTGAGCCTCTCGGATTTCCATAGCAATTCTGCGTCCGACATTTACTGGTTTACCAAAAAGGTATCCACTATATGGAGTAGCTGTGATTCCTGGAGAGCCTGGGAAGCGGGGAGAAACGTCAATTACAACGATGTCTTTTTTGGGCGGGCCAGGAACTATAAAAGATTGAAGCGCAAACGGTCCGATAACACCAGGGTTTGAGAGTTTTTTGCAGGCTTTTACAAATCTCTCGCCTATCTCAAATGCTGGTTGAAGCATTGACTCAAGAACAGTTACAGCAGTATGGCTTGCTTCTTCATAAGAGATTGTGATTTTTTTTAGAACTTCTTCCTGATAATTAACTGGTAGTTTGGTTATTCCATAAAAGTTTGTTTGGCGTCTGGTGTCAGTTCCAAGAAGTTCAAGTCTGTCTGAGATGGGTGAGTAGAAGAAGTTGAAGTTAACTTGTACTCCTACGATGAATTCTTCAATCACAGCTTTTTTGACCTGCTCTTCTGTAAAAAGTCCAATATACATCTTTTGTTCAATTTGCTTAAGATAATCTTCGTAACTATCAACGATGAAGAATGCTCTTTCAAATTCTCTGTCTTTCTCAAGAATCTTTACAAGACATACTCTGTCTATTTTTTTTGGGTCCTTAAACTGTTTGGGATAACGGATTTTGGCAACATCAAGAAGGTCGTATTGGTTTGGCTTGAAGCCTCTTTCCTCAATCCTTAGAAGTTTTTTGTTTCCAAACATAGGGACTTCAAATTTATTTTCAATTGCATCATAGTCATTGACATATACCTCAAACGATCTATTTGGGATAAAAATTGCATTTGCTATTTTTAATTTTTCCTGGATATCAGGATTTAGTACATCTGAAAATTTGTCTACCAAAATTACCTCATCAACACATCCGATTTCACCGTTTGATTTGTAATACTTTACATAAGTAGATTCTCTGCCTTTTTCGCAAACAACTATGTTTTTAAATCCCTCATCTTTGGCTCCACGAGCTACTTCAAGTGCTGAATGGCTACCAATTGCTGCAATTGTTATTGGTTTGTTGTTGTTCATGTTAGTGTTTAAAACTTCTGACTCCCGTAAATATCATAGCGACATTTGCTTCATTGCAAGCATCAATTGTTTCTTGGTCTCTGATAGAGCCTCCTGGTTGAATTATTGCTTTTATTCCTGCTTTTATCAATGTGTCTGGCCCATCTCTGAAAGGAAAAAATCCATCAGTTGCTGTGACTGCTTCTTCAAGAGAATTAAGCGCCTTGCTGACACATAGCTCGCAACATCTTTTTCTGTCTTGTTGACCAACCCCAGACGCAATTAAAACAC
This sequence comes from Candidatus Levyibacteriota bacterium, assembly GCA_029260905.1. Taxonomy (GTDB): domain Bacteria; phylum Patescibacteriota; class Microgenomatia; order Levybacterales; family UBA12049; genus JAJDCH01. Next base: position 91,580 of record JAJDCH010000002.1, read on the forward strand.
CATCTTTTACGGCAACAACGCAGTTTGATTTACTGACTTGAGATATTTTCCAAGCAAACATTAGGTCATCAATCTGCTTGCTAGTTGGGCTTTTCTTTGTTACTATTTTTAGATTATTTTTATCAAGCCTATTGATGTCTGTGTCCTGGATTAGATATCCGCCTCTGACTCTCTTTTGATCATCATACGGCACAAGAAAAGGTTTTTCAAGTTCTTTATTTTCAAGAAGCTGAAGCTTGGGTCTGTTGCTGAATTCCATCAAGGCTTCTTTTGTAAATCCTGGGGCTCCTACTATTTCAAAAAATTTCTTGTCTGCAAGCATTTGTTTTGCCAATTTTTCATCAACAACTCTGTTAAATAAGATTACGCCTCCAAATGCAGCTAGGGGATCTCCCTCAAACCATGCTTTTTGAAAAGCATCATGAATAGTATCAGCAATTGCAGCGCCACATGGATTGGTATGTTTTAAGATGACACAAGCAGGTTTTGTGCCGTTGATTAGTGAAATTGTCATAAGGCCTGAATCAAGATCTAGGTAGTTATTGAATGATGTTTCTTTTCCTTGAAGAACCTTGAAGTTGCCAAGTCCTAGTTTGTCTTTTCCGTTGTCGGTAAAGAAAAAGGCTTTTTGATGAGGGTTTTCTCCATATCTTAATTCTTTTCCGTTTTTAAAAACCTGATATTTATTTTCTGATCCGAAGAAGCTTGAGATCGAGATATCATATTCGGTGACGTAAGAAAATGCTTTTGCAGCTAATTTTTTTCTCACAGCAAGGATTGTTTGTCCATTTGTCAGTAGTTTATAATCCCCAGGATCAACCAGGACAGATACGCTTTCATAGTTTTTGGCAGCAGCTCTTACCATTGTTGGTCCGCCAACATCAATCATCTCGATACCAGGCTTTTCACTAAAGGCATAAAAATTGCAGATCACGAAATCTATATGAGGAATTTTTAACTCCTTTGCTTCTTTTTGGTGAGTTTTATTGTTTCTATCAAAGAGAATTCCTGAGAGTGTCTGAAAGCTGATTGTCTTTACTCGACCACCAAAGCTTTCAGGATTTTTGGTTATTTCTTCAATTGGTGTAATCTTGATTTTATTTTTCTTAAGAAGCTTGGCTGTTCCGCCAGTTGCTATTATTTCAATATTATTTTTTATGAGGTTTTTTGCCAGATCTACAATTCCGGTTTTATCATAAACACTGATTAGGGCGTATTTCTTCATAATTATCCAAGGATTAAGGGCAGTTTGTTTTTATCAATTGCAATTTTTATTTCCCTTGCGATCCTTCTTCCTGTGCTCATTGGTTCGTTGTAGTAGAGCCATGAATAGGGTGAGCCATGGGTGAATAGATTGGTGCCTGCAACGATTCTGCAAGAAATTTCAAGTACATAAAATTTGGCATCAGACGTAATGATTGTTTCAAGACAGAATGGCCCAAAAATTCCTTTTTTGTCAATAATTTTTCTTGATGCGTTTATTGTTTTTCTTCCCATATCGTATGCTTCAGGCAGCATGCTTTCTCGTAGTACGAGATCGCTATTTCCAACAACAACATAGCTTGGCTCAATGTCTAGTCCCTCTTGTCCCAGAAGTGGAATTCTTCCTATTCCATCAGCATTTGTTTCATATCTTCTATCAATGCTCATTATCTCCAGTTTGTCGTTAAGAGGAGAATAGAAGTAGTGGATATAAAGCGGCACACCAATTACGTATTCCTGGACTATAAATTTTTTACCACTAAATGTAGTTATTTTTTTCTCAAAATCTGTTTTGTTTTTAGCGTAAAAATATCCTTTTCCACCGGCTGCACCATAAGATTTGACGATAATTGGATAAGTGACTGGTTCGTGTTCAAAATCAAACTGTTTGGGAATGTTTATTTTTGCTTTTTTTAACCATTCCCTTTGTTTTCTTCTGTCCTCCTCCCAGTCAAGGACGTGCTTGTTTCCATAATAGGGGAGATTCATGTTTTTATTTTTTTCAGATCCTAGATAGGCAACAAATGATCCATGAGGAATGATAATTACATTTTTTTTCTTTAATTCTTTTTCAACTGATGGAAAGTCAGAAAAATCAGAAAGGGAAATAAACTCATCAATAAAAGGAAAAGATCTGTAGAATTCTTCCTTTTCCTTTTTTGTGATAATGAGAGTATTGAACCCTTCGTCTTTGGCCCCTTTTAATATCTGAAGTGATGAATGGCTTCCTAGTGTAGCAATTGTGTATTTATTATTTTTCATAGTTTATTTACTAAAATATTGTACAGCATTTTTGAATATAGATAAACCCGGTCCTTCAGATGGTATTTTCTTACCTCTTCTTTTGTATTCCTCTTTTTTAATTTGCCAGTTGGGGAGTTGGGTAAAAAACATGCCTCTCTCTGGATGGGGCATGAGACCAAGTATTTTTCCTGTTTCATCAATGATGCCTGCTATGTCGAGAACTGATCCGTTGGGGTTGTAGGAAAGATCAAGATATTTACTCATTTCACCGGGCTCATATTTTAGTGCAATTTGTTTGTTCGTTTTAAGTTTTTTAAGATCATTTTCTTTTGCAAAGAATTTTCCTTCTCCATGCGCAATTGGTAAGGATAGTTTTTTAATTCCTGCAAGCCAGGGGGTTCTAGCTGTTACTCTTAGATCAGTCCAGCGACATGTGAATCTCGCGTTTTTATTATTCAAAAGCGCTAAGTCTCTTTGACCATAATTTTTTTCAAATGCTGGAAAGAGCCCAGTATCGGCAATAATCTGACAGCCATTGCAGATTCCGATTACTAATTTATCTTTTTCTATGAATTTTAATAACTTTTCCCAGAGATGATTTTTGATTTTGTTTGCGTATGCATTACCAGCTCCAGTATCATCGCCATATGAAAATCCTCCGGGTAAAGAAAGAATTTGATAGTCATCCAATTTGTAAATTCCATCAATTATGTCATTGATGTGGACTATTTCTGATTTTGCGCCAGCCAGTGTAAATCCATAGGCTGTTTCTGCCTCAGAGTTAAGTCCATATCCTGAAAATATTAATGCTTTTGGTTTGTACATATTAATAATTTTGAAAAGTTTCTCTATATTGGTTTTTTGCCTGATCAAGTTTAATATTAACTATTTCTTTATTTGATAATCCTTTTATTTTTATCACCGATTTTTTAGTAACAACTCCGATTTGTCTAATTTTGTTTCCTTTCATAATTTTTTCAAACGCTTTTTTATTTTGTGGCGCAATTGTTATAAGGATTCTGCCTTGGCTTTCTGAGAATAGAGTCAGATCATCTCTTGAGACACTACCTGGTATATTTTTAAGTGAGATATCCACTCCAAGCATACCACCAATTGATTTTTTGGCAATAGCAACAGCCAGACCGCCTCTGCCGATGCTGATACTTGATGCAACTAATTCTTTTTGAAGTGTTTTGTAGAAATCCTTGTACATTTTTAAATTCTTTTTTGTATTAACAATGGGTGTCTTCGAGTTGCTAATTTTCTTCATAGATAAATATTCGGACCCTCCTAGCTCATCAAAAGTTTCACCTATTATATAGATCAAATCATTTTCATTTTTTGCATCAAGAGAAACTGTTTTGTTTATATCCTCAATAACACCAATTGATGAAATCAGAAGAGTTGGAGGAATTGTGATTTTTACTGGTTTGCTGTTTTTATCAAATCCGTTAAATTCATTAAACATACTGTCTTTGCCTGAAATATATGGAGTTTCATAGTCAATTGCTATGTCATAGCATGCTTTGGCTGCCATTTTTAGTTGGAAAAGTCTTTTAGTGTTGTTGCTTTCTGTCCAGCAAAAATTATCAAGTAGAGCGATATAGTCAGGATTTCCACCTACTGCAACTGCATTGCGAACTGCTGTGTCTATACTTGCTGCAGCCATGTCATAAGGATTTATGTCGGAGTACATTGGATAAAGAGCCTGAGACATCACAACGCCTCTTTGAGACTGAAGAACTGGACGGAAAACAGATGCGTCTGAGTTAACTCTTCCTGATCCCTGAAGTGGTCCCAGGACTGCACCTCCGAGCACTATATGATCGTACTGGGCAGAGATGAATTCAATACTTGCTATGTTTAATCTCGCAAGCATCTGAGAAAAAGATTTATTTAGATTCATATCATTTGGTATTATTGCTTGCTGTTTGGTGTTTGATGTTTTATCTGAAACCATCTTTCGCTTGGGCAAACCTTCGTGGAGGAATTCCATGTCAATATCTAGAATTATTTTGTTTTTGTATTTGACGATTCCTTTTTTTGAATTGGTAAATTTACCAATTGTCGTTGCTTCAACGCCGCGTTTTTTCATAAGGGAACTAAACTTAGCCCAGTTTTTTTCAGGAACAGCTAGGGTCATTCTTTCTTGGGATTCTGATATCCAGATTTCCCAAGGGTCCAGGCCTTCGTATTTGAGCGGGGTTTTTTCAAGATTCAGCACAAATCCTCCTGACTCTTTTGCCATTTCTGAAACAGAGCAAGACAGTCCTCCTGCTCCATTATCAGTTATGCTGTTGTAGAGAAGCTCTCCTCTTGCTTCATTTATGATTGCATCGCTTAATTTTTTTTGTGTGATAGGGTCACCGATCTGGACAGCTGCTGCTGGACTTCCTGTATTAAGGCTTTCTGATGAAAAGGTTGCTCCGTGTACACCGTCTTTTCCGACTCTTCCACCGATCATGACTATCAAGTCACCAGGTAGAGCTTTTTTGATGTGTGAGGGTTTGTTTTTTATTTTTTTGGGGATAAGACCTATTGTTCCTGCAAAGACAAGTGGTTTGCCTCTGTAGCCTTCATGAAAATAAACAAATCCCTGAGGAGTTGGGATTCCTGATTGATTACCACCTGCGTTTATTCCAGCAATAACGCCATCCATAATCCTACGGGATGAGAGCATTTTTTGAGATTTATTTTTATCTCTATATAAAGGTATGTCTACTGTAGGGTCTGCAAGGCAAAACCCGTAAAAATTAGCAACTGGTTTGGCTCCAAGTCCAAATCCAAGTGTGTCCCGGTTTACCCCGACGATTCCAGTTATTGCTCCGCCAAATGGGTCAAGTGCCGATGGGCTATTATGTGTTTCAACCTTATGAGTAATTAAATAATTTTCATCGAATGAAATGCCGCCTGAATTATCAGTGAATACTGATACACAAAAGTCATTTTTGCCTTTTAACTTTCTTATTTTTTCAGTTGCTCCTTTGATGTAGGTCTTGTAAAGCCCTTTTTTAATATCATCAATCGGATCGTTAAAAATAGTGTGCTTACAATGCTCAGACCAGGTTTGGGCAAGTGATTCTAGTTCGATATCAGTCGGGTTTCGATTGATTTTCTTAAAATAGCTTTGGATAGTTTTCATAAAAGTAAGATCAAGCGCGAGAGGTCCGCGAGTTGTTCCATCCTGGTTCTGGATTCCATTTTTTCCGATTTTTACCAACTCTTCATCGCTTATATTTAGATTTACCTCAGTTACTCTGGGTTGATGCTTTATATTTACTTTTGGAACGATTATATCCATACCGCCGTCTTTTAAAAATTGCTCATAGCTCTTGATGTGAGCTCTTTGGATGAGCGGATTGTAAAGAGTTAGTGATATTTCTCTTGCATCATTTTCAGATAGTTTGCCTTTCAAGAAGGTTACCTGAGATGAGTAGACATCTTCATCATCTCTAAATTTTGTTTTTAGACTATCTTTGATTATTTCCTTTGCAGTATGTCCGATGTTATCAGTAACTCCAGGTAAAAATCCAATCTCTATTGCAAAGCTAAATTCTTGGGGAGGAGTGTATTTGATTTTTTTTGTTCTAAAAACTACTGATTGGGTAAGAGGATTTGAGAGTTTCCCACCAATTGATACCAGTTGTTTAGCATCTAGTTTTTTTGCAACGGTATAAATGTCATAGATCCAAAGATCTTTTATTTTTTTAAATCCCTGATTTTTTAGTTTTTCAATACGGGTTTTGGCTCTGGTATCAAAAACATTTGTAATTATTCCAATTCTTGTTGTCATAGCTTGCCTATATCTGATCTGTATTGCATTCCCTTAAAATGTATACCGTTTTTACCAATTGCAGAATATGCTTTATTCAGCGCTTCATCAAGAGTTTTTCCTGTAGCTGTTACACCCAAGACCCGACCGCCGTTTGTGACAATATTGTCTTCATTTTTTTTGGTAGCGAAGTGGAAAACAACAATTTCAGGATCATCGACAAATTTATCTAATCCATGGATCGGAATCCCTTTTTGCGAACTGGCGGGATAGCCGGCTGATGCAAGGACAATGCAGCAGGCGAATTTGCTTGACCATTTTATGTCTATTTCCGAAAGTCTTTCCTCTACGCAAGCGTTTAATATTTCGAAAATATCTGTCTTGAGAAGTCTCATGTATGATTCCATTTCAGGATCACCAAATCTCGAATTGAACTCAATTACTTTTGGACCGTCTTTTGTCAGCATCAGTCCTGGATAAAGACATCCTGTAAAAGGGATTCCCATTTTTTTCATTCCCTGAATTGCTGGAATTACAATTTTTTCTTTTATTTCATTAATTTCCTTTTTTGATATTTCAGAAAGTGGCGCGATAGTTCCCATACCTCCAGTATTGGGACCTTTGTGTCCATCATAAATTGGTTTGTGATCTCTTGCAGTTGGGAAAAGTGAAATTGTTCTCCCGTCAGAGAATGCATGAATTGAGACTTCTTTTCCCTCTAGATATTCCTCGATTACTATTTCAGATCCAGCATCACCGAAAACCTTTTTGACCATTGCGTCATTAATTGCGTTGATCGCCTCATTGATTGTTTTTGCAACAACAACACCTTTGCCTAGTGCTAGGCCTGATGCTTTTATGACGATTGGTGCTTTGTGTTTTCTTGCATAATCCTTGGCCTTTTCAGGATCTGTAAAGGTTTGGTATGCTGCTGTTGGTATATTATTTTTTTTCATCAGATCTTTTGCAAAGGCTTTTGAGGATTCGATTTGCGCAGCTTCTTTTGTGGGACCAAAAATTTTAAGTCGCTGTTTTTTAAAGATATTTACGATTCCTGCTGCTAAAATATCATCTGGTCCTGCAATTGTAAGATCAATTGAATTTTCTTTGGCAAATTTTATCAATGAGTCAAAATCCAGAGGATTTATGTTTGTGTTTTCTCCAACTTGTGCGGTTCCAGCAGTTCCTGGAGCAAAATAAATTTTCTCAACTTTGGGAGATTGCTTTAGTTTCCAGCCGAGTGCGTGTTCACGTCCACCTGATCCGATAATTAAAATATTCTGCCTGTTCATATGTTTTTATTTTTTTACCATGGATAATCGCCTTTTGTAACATCAATATTTTGTTTCAGAACATGCACCACTCTTTTTATTGCGGTTGGGAGAAGTAAATATTCTGCATCGTGAATTTTTTCTTCAAAAGTTGTTATTGTATCATTTGATTTAATAGCGACCTCAGACTTCATGATTATTGGTCCTACATCAAATTTATCTCCTTGAATAATCTGATGGACTGTAACCCCAGAAATAGGTAACTCAAGTGAGAAAGCATCTTTTATCGCGTTTGCTCCTCTGATTACAGGAATTTTTCCTTTGGATGTTGAGACAATATCAAGGTTTTTGGAGGTTAGGAGAGCAGGGTGTAGATTTACTATTGGTATAGACAAATCAGTCATTTTTGATAAAAATTTGTCGCCAAGAACTAGCATCCATCCAGAAAGGATAACCATATCAGGAGATGTTTGTTCAACTTCTTTTATTAATATTGATTCATATTTTTCTCTGTCTTTTGAGTTTGAAAGTTTTCCAGAATATTCTAGAATACTAGATGGTATTTTATGTTTCTTCGCTCTTTCTAAAGCAAATGCATTTCTCTTATTGGAAATTACTTTTATTATTTCTGCATCAATCTCATTATTTTCAATGGCATCAATAATTTGTTGAAGATTTGAACCTCCTCCTGATGCAAATACACAAATTTTTGGTTTTCCAGTTATTTTATTTTTAAGTTTTGGAAAAGCGTGCTGCCTGTCTCTTATTGGATGGGGGCCTCCAAATGGATAATAGTAGAAATTTTCCTTGACCCCTCCTGCTGCTTTAGCAGTATCTTCAATTGTTAGATATGTGACATCATCAGCTTGGATAAATTTTGCTACACTTCTTTCTATCTCATCGAATTTTTGTTTTTCGTAGTGGGATGCAGGAAGCTCTCTTTTGCTTCTCATATCTATTCCCATGTCACATTGTTGAGTAACTGGGGGGCTAGCAAAACACATAGAAATATTTTTTGCACCAGCTGATCGGAGCTTTTCTATAAGAATGGAGCTGGTTGTAAATCTGATTCCTGAATCATCAACCACAATTACTCTTTTTCCCCTTACCTCATCAGCAATTACATTGTGTTTGGTTCCAACTGCTACAATTCTATTTTTTTGGCCTGGTTTAATAAATGTTCGACCAACATAATGACTTGTTGTTATGGCGTCAACAATTGGAAGGTTTAATTCTCTGGCAACACCTCTTGCAGCAGGATAGCCTGAGTCAAAAACAGGAACAACTGCGTCAGCTGATAATTTTTTCCTTTTTATTCTTTGAGCGAGCAGCATTCCTGATTTTTCACGTCCTTCTCTGACTCTGACTCCATTTGTAAAGCTGTCTGGGCGAGAAAAGTAGATATTTTCAAAAATGCAGTGCTGAATTTTTTTGGTATCTCCAAAAAAGTAAGACTTGATTTTTCCATCCGAGTCTATTTTTGTTATTTCACCAGGCGCAACATCTCTGATAAAATCTGCGCCAATTGCATCAAGCGCAACTGACTCAGAAGCTATGATATAGCCATCATCGGTTTTGCCAATGCAAAGAGGGCGAATTCCATAAGGGTCACGGATAGCAAAAAGCTCGGCGCTATTTGTTAGAATGGCAAGACAGAAAGCCCCTTTGAATTTTGGAAGAGTGTTGATGAGTGTTTCTTCCCAGTTTTTGAATTTTGATCTTTTTTCAATAAGAAGCCTTGTCATATAGCCAGAGTCGGTTGTGGATTTTGGTTTGTTTTTTACGTCTTTAATAAAGTTTGAAATATCAGGTAGATTTCCATTGTGGCCAAGGCTTATTTGGTGCAGGCCCTTTTCCTCAAGTATGGGTTGTGCGTTGTTAAGTGTTGATTCTCCAAAGGTACCGTATCTGTTTTGGCTTGTTGCAAATTTGCTTTCTCCAAGTTCTTTGAGCGTGTTGTCTGTAAGAACATGTGGAATAAGACCCATCCCCTTTTTTGTAAGTATTTTGTTTTTTTTCTGAAGAATACTAATCCCGGCGCTTTCAAGTCCTCTGTGTTGAAGTGCGGCTAAAGCGCGTGCTGCAAGAAAAGTGGCATTATTAGATTTGGAATAAACACAAACAACTCCACATTTCTCCCTTAAATCTAAATTCATAGCTAGTGCTTTATTGTGAATATTATTGTTCATATTAATTTATGCTTTGATTAATTCAATTTCTGAGAACAAAAAAACCCGCCTCTGAGCGGGGTTCTTATTGTGTAAGAATTAATGATAATGTTGTAATTGATATGCTTTATTTTTGAGCATTCTATCATTATTTATTATAAATCACTTTGCTTGATGTGTCAACAGCATGAAGGCTGGTTGAATATGTTAAAATCAAAAATATGGATGAGATAAAAGTGCGATTTCAAAAATTGGTTGAAAAAATAAGCCCGGATGAAAAAAAGAAGGAAATAAGATTGCTTGAGGCAGAAAGTATGAAGGAAGGGTTTTGGGACGATCATCAAAAAGCTGCGGAAAAAATGAAGCTTTTCTCAGATATGCAAAAAGAGGTGGAAGAGCTTGAGATGCTTGAGCTTTTGATATCAGAAGGTGATACAAAAGAAGCTGAAAAGCTACTAAGTAAAGTAGAGACACTGCTTTTTCTCGGAGGAGAGAATGATAAATCAAATGCAATAGTTGGAATTCACTCAGGGCAGGGTGGAGTTGAGGCGATGGATTGGGCGGAGATGCTTTATCGAATGTATACAAGATATTTTGAGAAAAAAGGCTGGAGTTATGAGATTTTGGATCAGACAATGGGAGAGGAAGCAGGAATAAAAGGAATTACAATTGCAGTGAATGGAAAGTATGCATATGGTTACCTCAAGCACGAAGCAGGCGCGCACCGTCTTGTCAGACAATCACCTTTTAATGCAGATAAATTGCGTCAAACATCATTTGCGTTGGTTGAGGTGATGCCAGAAATTGAAGATGCCAAGATTGATTTGAAAGATGATGATATAGAATTTGAAGCATTTAGAAGTGGTGGTCATGGGGGGCAAAATGTAAATAAGGTATCAACTGCAGTAAGGCTTACTCACAAGCCAACAGGGATTGCAGTCACGGCATCTGTTGAGAGATCACAAATCCAAAATAGAGAATTTGCAATGAAGCTTCTGAAGGCAAAGCTCTGGATAATTGAAGAGGAAAAGCAAAAGAAAAAAGAGGCAGAGTTAAAGGGCGGGTATAAAACACCTGGATGGGGAAATCAGATCCGCTCATATGTTCTTCATCCCTACAAAATGGTAAAGGATCTCAGGACTCAGGTAGAAACAGGCAACACCGATGCAGTACTGGATGGGGATTTGGATATGTTTATTGAAGAGGAGCTGAGGAGTTTATAGATCTTTTGTAAAATAGAAACCCCTTTCAATATATCCATGATTTTTATAAAATCTGTGAGCCACTTTGTGATCCTTGCCTGATTGGATAAATATTCCTTTGCAATTTAAATCTTTTGTTTTTTTCTCAATAATCTCCATTAGTTTTTTGCCAACTCCATGTTTTCTGTAATTTTCCAAAACAAATAATTCGTCAAGCTCAGCTATTAGTTTTGAGTATCTCACAACATTTCTGGTTGATAGGGTGGCAAACCCAATAAGTTTTTGTTTATCGGTCGCGACATATATATAGCTATTGGGATTTTCTAAAACCTTTACAAAAGAATCACTATTCTTTTTCGAGAATCTATTATCGCCAACAAAAAGACTATAAAGTTTTATTAATTCTTTGTAGTCTTCTGTTTTTGCTAATCTAATTTTCACTTTCCTCCTCCACCTTTTTGCCATTTGACTGCTGTCAGAAATTTGCCATAAAGATCTTTTTCCATAGGCCAGATGACAGCATCTAGCTCTTTTTTATTTGGAACCCTGTTTTGAAATTTAATAAAAGGTAGATCAGTAAAAACAGAAAGTGGGGTTTGTTCATTTGCCTCACCCATGATGAGTGCTGCTGTAGTTCCAAGTGAATCAATTACATTGACTTTTATCCATTCGATTTCCCGCCCGAAAATATCTTTTTCTCCGACATGATCATTGACTGCCTCAAAACCGCACCAGCTCATGCCAAAGCCAAGTGTGCCTGTTCGTCCTGGATTGAATCTGCTGTCTGTTACGATGACTCCTAGATTTTTTATGTTATGTTTTTTGCGAAGATATTCCCAGATTTTATTCGTCTTTTCCTGTAGGTTTTTTGGCCAGAGTATATAGTTGTTATCTGCATTGGACTCATCAATGCCTGCAGTAAAAACAATATGCCCGTTTTTGCGTGTTAAGAAAACTTTTCCGTAGGGTGTTGGAACTGGTGCTTCTACATATGAATCAGCTTCTTTTTTGATAAATTCGTCTTTGTCAGCTACTTTTTCAACAGGTATTACATCGCCTTGGGTTATGCTTATGATCTTGGATGTAATTGCAACGATTGAATTCTCAGAAAGAATGGGGAGGTACTTATCAAGGACTTTGTAAACATCATCCCCAGTTTTTACTTTGTGGGTTTTGTAGGCATTAACTTTCACAAACGGATTATAGCACAGCTTAAATTGTTATTTTATGTAGTGGGAGTTAATATTTTGAATAGATGGAAGAATTTTTTTATCAGCGAGAAATCCGAATAGGTATTTCATTAATTTGTAGGTAATAGCGATTCCAACAGCAAAGACAAGCCTTTCTGATATTACAACTGGGACTAGTCCTCCCCATACCTCGGTTGGTAAATTAAATGCCCAGATCCATGCAGCGCCTCCGACAGCATGCTGTGTGAATGTAGCACCTAGTGCTCTCATAAAATCGTTTCTTCTAAAAAAATAAGCAATAAATGGTATTGTCCAGAAAAGAGTGAAGTAGGGAACGGTTCTTCCGATTGGGTGAGCTACAAATGCAATTATTGCAACAAGTGGTACGATGAGTGCAAATTTTGATGTGTTTGATTTTGCTTTTTCAGACTTTTTGTTCTGAGTTAGCACCGCGAAGTAATAAGTTGCAAAAAGAACTGGGAAAAGTCTGATGATTGATCCAAGCTCAATTGGTGTTTGTTTGACTATTATGTTTGTGATTTCAACTCCGAGAACTGTCAATATGCCAAAAAGTGGTCCGAGAAATGCGCCAGCAATTGGGGCAAAGAAGTCAAAAAGAGTAAATGATACATTTCCGCCCCCAATTAGTTGGGTAAATGGCATATTTTGACCAATTATTCCAAGAATGAAAAATATAGCGATGAATTTTAATTTGTCCATTGACACTTCGATACTTTAATAAAATTTTTCTGCTTTGTCAATAAGTGTTTGACTAGTTGCCAAAAAATGTAAAATGTGTAATACTCAATTGTACCTATGGATACTAAGAATCAGCCACCAGAATCAGGCGTAATGCATAGTTTCTCAGGAGAAAAGAAAGCCAAAGCTAGTAAGGCAATTGTGGTATTCGTGATTGCAATGGTTCTTGGTGCTGGAACAGGATATCTTGTTTCCAATTCGGGTTCTGGTTTGGGAAGTAGCAAGTCGGAGATCTCAGCAACTGGAGATAGCAAAGGACAAAAAGTTTTTGGATCTGATGATGCAGAAACATTTAGCGATGAGGCTGAGGGAGTATTAAGAAAAGGCGGAATAGAGGGTGAGGGGCAATATCATTTGGAGCGTCCAGGTGGTGAGAGTCAAAATGTCTATATGACCTCATCTCTTGTTGATCTGTCTTTGTTTATTGGTAAGAGAATAAAAGTCTGGGGTCAAACACAACAGGCTCAGACCGCAGGCTGGTTAATGGATGTTGGGCGTGTTGAAGTTTTGTAATGATAAGGCTTGGAAATGTATCCAAAAAGTTCCCCACGGGAAACTCTGCTCTATCGGATGTAACATTTTCAATAGACAAGGGTGAGTTTGTTTTTGTTGTGGGTCCATCAGGGTCTGGAAAGACTACTCTTTTCCGGCTTTTTATTCGTGAGTATATCCCAACAGAGGGAACTATCCATATCGGCGAGTGGGACATTGGAAATCTTTCCGATAAATATATACCTCTTCTTAGGAAAAAGATAGGAGTTGTTTTTCAGGACCTCAAGCTCTTAAGAGATCGTACGATTCTCGAAAATGTCATGCTTCCTCTTGATGTGGTGGGAATGGATGATGAAGAGGCAGAAAAAAAAGCAATAGATATTCTGGATCAAGTCAGTATCCTAGATCACAAGGATAAATTCCCTGTTCAATTATCCGGAGGAGAGCTTCAAAGAGCAGCGATTGCAAGAGCGCTTGTTTTTTCGCCCGAAATATTAATTGCTGATGAGCCAACTGGAAATCTTGATGCAACAACTTCTTGGGAAATAGTTAAGCTCCTTCATGATATAAATAAGACAGGAACAACAGTTATAATGGCGACACACAATACTGATATTATCAATAGTCTTGCTAAAAGGGTTTTGGTTCTTGATAAGGGCAAGTTAGTAGCTGATGAGAAGAAAACACCAAAAGAACATAAAAAAGATTAGTCATGAGAACAGTTAAAAAAAGCATTAAACAAATAAGAAGAACTCCTTTTCAGGCGCTTGCTGCTGTGTTTGTGATGGCTCTTACCTTTCTTACAATTTCTGTTTTTGCATTTATAGTTTTTGGGTCAGCAGCAATCATAAAACATGCAGAATCAACTCCTCAGGTAACGACTTTTTTTAAAGATGAAGCAACCCCTCAGGATATAGAGCAGCTTCAAAAAAGCTTGAAAGATACTGGTAAGGTCTCATCAATGAGATATGTCTCCAAAAAAGATGCGCTTGAGATTTACAGAACAAGAATTGCCAAGAATGACGAATATTTAATGGAGCTTGTAACTGAAGATACTCTTCCTGCATCGCTAGATATTTATACATTTGATATTGCTGATCTTGATGTGATTGCAAAGACAGTTAGGAATTATGATTTTATTGATGATGTTCAGTATTCACAAGACGTGGTTGATGATCTGAAAAACTGGACTAGTGGAATACGAACAATCGGAATTGTAGTCATAGTTGTTTTGATAGTTGAGTCAATCTTTGTGATGATGATGGTAATTGGTTTTAAGGTATCGCAAAAAAGAGATGAGATAGACATCATGAAACTTTTATCTGCCTCAAATTGGTATATACGTTGGCCTTTTGTTTGGGAGGGGATAATTTATGGAGTAATTGGGGCGATGATTGGATGGATAGTTGCCACAGTCGGTCTTTTGTATGCAACACCATTTTTGGAGACAATACTTGAGTCAATTCCAGTTCTTCCAGCTTCGCCGTTATTCCTTCTGGGACTTGTTGTTTTTGAAATTTTGATTGCTATATTTTTGGGAATCACAGCCAGTTTTTTGGCTGTACGCCGATATCTAAAATGATTTTTATATTAAATATTAAAAATGAAACATCAAAAAGACTTATTAATATTTAAATATTTTTCTTTTTCTAGTCTTCTTTTTGTTTGTTGCTTTTTGTTTGTTGCTTTTTTAATCTCTAGTAGTTTTGTTTTTGCCCAAACAACAACTCCCACACCAACCCCATCTTCCACCAAGTCAAATCAGCTTGAGGATTTGAATAAAAAAATACAAGAGCTTGAGGGAAAAGTTAATGAACTTCATCAGAAAGGTGAAACTTTATCTTCTCAAATTCAGGCTATGGATAATCAGATTCAGCTTACTGAGTATAGAATTAGCGCAACCAAGCAGGAGATACTTGAGCTCACACTTGATATAGATTCAGCAACAGAAAAGGTAGAAAATTTAGAACATTCATTAAATGATGTAAGTAAGATACTTCTTGAGAGGATTGTCGCGACATACAAAGCACGAGGTGTTCAGCCGATTCATCTAGTTATATCATCTGATAATGTAACCGATCTTTTCAATAAAGTTAATTATCTTAGAATTGTTCAGGAGCATGATCAAAAACTCCTATATAACGCGCAGCAAGCCAAAAATGATTATGCAAATCAGAAAAATATTTTTGAAGATAAAAAAGCAAAAATAGAAGCGCTCAATTCTCAGCTGGAAGAATATCAGGCGCAACTTGATAAAGATAGAGATGAAAAAGAAAACCTTCTTGAACAGACAAAGGGATCAGAGGCATCCTATCAAGCGCTCTTAGCTGAGGCAAAAGCTGAATATGAGGCCATACAGGGTATTATTTCGGGAAACACTAATGAGGGATTAATTGGAGCTGTAAATCAGGGAGATATGATTGCGACAATTATCCAAGGATCGTCATGTAATTCAACAGGAACTCATCTCCACTTTACTATTGCGCGTGGGACTTCAACAGAAAACCCAGCAAATCATTTGAAGGGAACTGATATAAATAATGTATCTGGTGATTCTTTCAGCCCATCAGGTAGTTGGGATTGGCCCATCAATAGCCCTGTGACTCTTAATCAGGGTTATGGAAATACAGGATATGCAGCAGTATCAGGAATTTATTCTTTCCATAACGGGATTGATATTAGTAGCTCGTCATCTATTGTTAGGGCAGTTAAGTCTGGAAATTTATATCAAGGAAGCTATACTGGTTCAAGTGGCTGTAGGCTCAGATATGTTAGGGTAGATCATAGCGATGGCGATCTTGACACTTTGTATCTTCACGTGAATTATGTTAACTAATCTGCTTTAATAAAATAATGATGGGAAAAATACCCATAATATTTTTACTTCTTTTTTTAATATCCTCAAAACCTGTCTTTGCTGCTCGGGATCTATCAATTTTATCTTCTGACAAATCTTCTATTTTTGGCGATGAATACTTGATGCTTACTGCTTCTACATCCGGTTTTACTGATGGCGAAACTATATTTATGAAGGGAGCTTTTTTCCAAGAAGGTAGTACGAATTATTTTGGATTTACAAAGAGTATTGATAATTGGATTAAAAATAGCGAAACAGCAATCAATCAAAACAAGATAGAAATTGGCAGTTGGGATAAAAAAGTTTTGATAAAATCAGATTTTGCCGATAGTGGTTATAAAGGCGAAGGAGGTTATAAGCTCAAACTTGGTTTTTATTATTATACGAGTGGTGGTAATCTGTCATCAGTTAATTGGTCATCAAACAATGTCAATGTTGACATAAGTGAGCCAGATCCAACTGCTACACCTGTGCCTACTAAAAAATCTGAAACAGTTTCAAATTTGGATGATTTGAGTAATCAGGAAGAGTTACTTTCTGTATCTTCCACGCCCAAACTATTATTATCAATATCTCCTGTTTCGAGAAAGAGCACTAGCAATAGCG
The DNA here is from genome assembly GCA_029260905.1 of Candidatus Levyibacteriota bacterium. GTDB lineage: Bacteria > Patescibacteriota > Microgenomatia > Levybacterales > UBA12049 > JAJDCH01. Next base: position 108,123 of record JAJDCH010000002.1, read on the forward strand.
CTATTCCCACATCAGTTCTGGGGGTAAAAACCGAGTCAAAAGAAATGAAAGATGAGGAAGACAAAAAAGTTTTGGTAGATTCTGTGAATAACATACCTTTCCTTTCAACTATAGCAGGTGGAGTATTTTTGTTTGGAGCTGGTATAATGATTTTTCTGAAAATGAAAAGGAGAATAATGAATAATGAATGAAAGATTTAATATATGAAAAAAACATTATTTACAAAAAGTTATCAAGAAACACAGAAGCTAGGATTGGAGATTGCTAAAAAGGTAAAAGATGGTGGAATTATTGCTTTGTATGGAAATCTTGGATCAGGCAAAACTACTTTTGTGCAAGGGCTTGCAAGGGGACTTGGCATCAAAGGAAAAATAATTTCACCAACATTTATCATTGTCAGAAAATATGAATTAGGAATAAAGAACAAGGAATTAGGAGCAAAGAATTTTTATCACATTGATTTGTATAGAGTAGAAGATGAGAAAGATATTACTGGTTTGGGATTGGACGAGATTATAAGTGATTTGGAAAATATTGTTGCCATAGAGTGGCCAGAAAAGATAGAAAAAATTCTATCTGATCAGAGAATAAATATGCATTTTGAATATATAGAAGGAGACAAAAGAAAAATTGAGATAGAATAATACTATGGATGAAAAGATTTTAAAAGCAATAGAGGTTTTTAATGACGGTGGAATTGTTATTTTTCCAACTGATACTGCATATGGTATTGGTTGTAGGATCGATAGAGGAATTTCTGTTGAAAGGCTTTTTGAAATTCGTAGAAGACCTCATGACAAAGCCGTGCCTGTTCTTGTATCTGGTGTTGAGATGGCAAGAAAGTATTTGATTGATGTGCCAGCAGATGTTGAGGAGAAATTGATAAATAAATTTTGGCCAGGCGCGCTTACTATTGTTTTACCATATTTAAAAGATAAGGCTCCAGCACTTGTTTGTGGATATGGTCAGAATCTGGGTGTGAGGATGCCTGCTAATGAGACGATCTTAAATGTAATTGAAAAAGTTGGTGTGCCGATACTTGGACCATCAGCAAATTTTGCAGGTGATAAAACCCCTTATACTTATAAAGACCTTGATCCTGAACTGATAAGGCTTGCTGATTTTGTACTGGAAGGGGATTGTGAGCTCAAAAAACAATCAACTGTTATTGATTGCAGTATGAGCCCTTGGCAGATATTAAGACAAGGAGGAGTGGTATGGAAGGAAAAATAGTAGTTGATACAAAAACTAAAAATGAAGAGAATTTAGTTGTTCGTTATCCAAAACGTAGTGATGTCAAGATAATGCAGGATTATATTAATAAACTTTCTGAGGAACAGACATTTGTGAGTTTTCAGGGAGAACAAATATCACTTGAAGCTGAGGAGGATTTTCTAAGATCAAATTTAAAAAGAATAAAAGAAAAAAATGATGTTCTCCTTCTGGCGTTTTTAAACAAAAGCCTGATTGGGATATCTGGTATTAACATGAAGGTTCGCGCAGAAAAGCATATTGGAGTCTTGGGAATTTCTATTGCTAAAGAACATAGAGGAGAAGGAATTGGCAAAGCGTTGATGCAAACGGTTTTATCTGAAGCAGAAAAAAATATTGCTGATTTAAAAATAATAACACTTAGTGCGTTCATTGATAATGATGTTGCAATAAGAATGTATGAGCGGTTTGGATTTGTTGAATACGGTGTTTTGCCAAATGGTGTTTTTAGAAAAGGAAAATACTCGGATCATGTTTATATGTACAAGGTTATTAAGGGGTTAATATGAAAACATTAATTATAGATACATCAAGCAATAAAGAAGTAATTGTTGGTTTGGATATTGATGGAGACAAGATGTTTGATAAGAGATTGCTTGATCATAGAAAAGCACAAGTCGTCTTGCCGATGATTGATGAGATTTTGAAAAAGAATAAGCTTGATTTAAAAGATCTAACAGGAATAGAAGTAAATACTGGTCCTGGGTCATTTACAGGGTTGAGAGTTGGTGTATCAATCGCAAACGCGTTTGGATTTGTGCTGAAGATCCCTATTAATGGAGAGAGTGTGAGTAAAACGGTTGAGCCTCGATACAAGTGAATACTTGACAGCAAAGATAAAAAAATTATAATTCAGGGATGACAGAATTAGGAGGCTCAACTTCAACCATGTGGAATAGATCAGAATCGTGGCCTCTACTTTTACAAATTCCTAATTCATTCGAAGAATTGGAAAGTATGTCTGTTTATCTGGCTTCGTGTTCTGAGGCGCTTCGTAGACCAGAGGATGCCGCCATTTATCAGGTGAAAAATCCTCAAGAAAATCTAGCAGAATTGGAAGAAAAAATTGTAAAACAGGGAAGGGGTGGGATAGCAATTTTACCTGCTCTTCACCCATGGTCTCAGGTTCTTTTAAGACTACCTGATGTAGAACATCATGTACTTTGGTCTCCGGGACGTGACGCGCTGCCAACAGGCGTGATAAGGCGTGAAGTAAATCTCACATTTCCAGACAGAAGATGGATTAATGTAACCAGAACAAGAGGGACAATGTCTGTTCCCCAAAGATGGCATACGCATGTTTTTGTTGACACAAAAAACCCAAATTAGAAAATTTTATTTATTGTATGTATACTGGTTTAGTGAGAAGCTTTTTGTATCATCTTTTATTTCCCAGGGAGTCCAACAGCCACAGACCAAAAGTGCTTCATCATAGCATACTCTCCGTATTGGTAATTGTACTTCTTGGTTTATCTGTTATCCTTCCTCGACTTCAAAACGCGTTTCCATCAGTTCTTGGTATTTCAGTTAATGTCACAACCAAGGATCTGCTTGATGCTACAAATAGGAAAAGAGTTGAAAATGGACTTAATCCATTGAAGCTTGATAGTGAATTATCAAAAGCTGCATCAGATAAAGCTGCACATATGGTGACTCAAAATTATTGGGCGCATATAGCTCCAGATGGCACAACTCCTTGGTTTTTTATAAAAAATTCTGGCTATCAATATCTTTATGCCGGTGAGAATCTAGCAAGAGGTTTTAATGATGCTTCCGAGGTGGTTGATGCCTGGATGAATAGTCCAAGCCATAGGGAGAATTTATTATCTTCTAATTATACAGATATCGGATTTGCAGAAACATCAGGTATTTTAACTGGAACAGAAACAGTGCTTGTTGTGCAGATGTTTGGCAGCAGATATCAGGAAGCAAGTAGTGTTGCAGGCGTTGGAGAGGTTGAAGTAGTTGTTGATGGTTCTGAGAGGGAAAAAGATGAAGTTGTGCCTATTCCATTGATAAATACAGAGCAAAAACAGGATTCTCAGCCAATTGTTGCCGCAGCAGTAAATAATCCATTGATTGACTCAAAATCAGGAATGAGGGATTTATCAATCTGGCTTATGGCATTTTTTATCTTTGTCTTGGCAGCTGATGCTGTTATTATAGAAAGAAAGAAAATAGCAAGAATCGCATCGCACAACATAGATCATATTATTTTTCTGACCATCATTCTTCTTGCTGCTATAATTATTGGAGGAGGTATGATTTTGTGATGACAAAAAGAATAAAAAAACATTTTTGGTATTATATAGCACTTGGCGTTATTCAGCTTTTTGGACTTGGACTTATTATACTTTTTTCAAATAGCAGACAAACACAACTTTTAATTATTTTGCTAATAACGACTATTTATACACTATTTGCACTTCTTCATCATCATTTACAGCATGATTTAAATTCAAAGGTTGTGATAGAATATGTGTTGATGGGCGCGCTTGGTGTTTCATTTGCGTTTTTTGTTTTTAGTTCGTAAATATATGAAAGGAGTAATATTAGCAGGGGGGTTGGCAACAAGATTGAGGCCTCTGACACTTGTTACAAATAAACATTTACTACCAATTTATAATAAGCCGATGATTTATTATCCGCTTGAAGCGATGGTAAAGGCTGGTATAAAAGAAGTGCTTGTAACCTCTTCCCCTGACCACGCAGGAGATTTTGCAAACTTGTTAGGTTCAGGAGAGCAATTTGATCTCAAGCTTTACTATGCTGTTCAAGAAAATCCCAAAGGAGGTATATCTGATGCGATAATGCTGGCAGAGGAATTTGCTCAAGATGAGAAGGTATTGGTACTTTTAGGTGATAATATTTTTGGATTCGATCTCAGGGAATCGGTTGAAGAATTTGAGAAATCAGAAGGAGGTGCTATGACATTTGGAATAGAGATGCCGACAGAGTCCAAGCAGTATGGGGTGATAGAAAGAGATGGCAAGGGAAAAGTCCTCTCAATTGAGGAGAAGCCAGAAAATCCCAAATCAAATATTGCACAAACAGGAATCTATATGTATGATAATCAGGTTTTTGAATTAATAAAAAACCTGACTCCCTCACAAAGAGGCGAGCTGGAGGTAACAGACCTAAATAATCTATATGTGGCTGAAGGCAACATGCGCTGTAGTATGATTGATTGGTGGATTGATGCAGGCACCTCATACGACGAGCTTCTTCGAGCAAATGAAATGGTTGCCGAGAAAGTTCGTTCTGGAGAATTAGAATAATGATTAATTGTCGATTTGAAAATGGAAATAAGGCTTCATTAAGACATGTTACTGTAAACGCCATTGTCATAAATGAAAAAAAAGAAATTCTATTGATCAAACGAGCACTACAATTGCTAAGAGGGGGAAAGTACGCTTTGCCAGGGGGATTTCTTGATAGAGATGAAACTACCAAGGAGGCCGCAGTTCGAGAGCTTATGGAAGAAACAGGCATAGAGGGTGAGGTGGACTTTTTGTTTAAAATAGAAGATAGTCCTGAGAGGTTGAATGAAGAAGGTCGAGGTGGAAGGCAAAATGTAGATATGATTTATGTTATAAAAAAAACAGGTGGAGAATTTAAGGATAACGATGAAGTCTCAGAGATAAAGTGGTTCTCTTTTGAAGATCTTCCGAAAGAAAAAGATTTTGCTTTTGATCACCGCGATGTAATCATGAAATACTTCCAGTATTTAGAAAATCCTTTTCCACCACCAATTATAGGAGGGTCATCATGAAGCTGCTCGTTACAGGGGGAGCGGGTTTTATCGGTTCCAATTTTATTCTTTATTGGATGAAGGAGCATCCTCAGGATGTGATCGTTAATTTTGACAAACTTACATATGCTGGAAATCTAGAGAATCTCAAAGAAGTTGAAAAAAATCCTAAATACAGTTTTGTGCAGGGTGACATATGTGATCCAGTATCGGTAGATAAGGCAATGAAAGAGGTGGACGTGGTTGTTCATTTTGCGGCAGAAACTCATGTGGATAGATCAATTACTGGTCCTGCAGTATTTGTGATGACAAATGTGGTGGGAACGCAGGTGCTTCTGGATGCAGCAGTCAAAAATGCTGTAAAGCGGTTTCATCACGTATCTACTGATGAAGTTTTTGGTTCACTTGAGTTAACAGATACGAGTAAATTTAGTGAACGAACAAATTATAGCCCCAGAAGTCCTTATTCAGCAAGCAAGGCTGGTTCAGATCACCTGGTTAGATCATATTTTACAACATATGGTTTGCCAATAACTATTACAAATTGTTCAAATAACTTTGGACCATATATGTTTCCTGAAAAATTGATTGCTCTTGCAATAACCAACGTTTTGGAAGATAAAAAAATCCCAATTTATGGTGACGGATTATATGTCAGAGATTGGTTATATGTTGAAGATCATGCGCGGGCGATTGATGCTGTTTTGCAAAAAGGAAAAGTGGGAGAAACTTACTTAGTTGGTGGTATGACTGATCTTATTCCAAATGTTGAGATTGCTAAGAAAATCCTCAAGATTTTAGGAAAAGATGAAAGTAATATTGAATTTGTTAAAGACCGTCCGGGGCACGACAGGAAGTATGATGTTGACTGGTCGAAAATCAAAAGGGAATTGGGCTGGGAGCCAGAGCATGGTTTTGACGAATATCTTGAAAAAACAGTTGAGTGGTATAAGACTCATGAACAGTGGTGGAAGAGAGTAAAATCAGGCGAGTACGAAGACTACTATAAAAAACAATACGAATCTTAAAACCTCATGCCAAATTTTAAAATTATCTCAAAAGAAAATGTTTTTAAATCAAAATATTTTCGTATAGACAAAACAGTTATTGAAAGAGATGGTAAAAAATTTACTAAAGATATAATGTCAAGAAAGTCGATAGTTATTGTTTTGCCGATATCAAATAGTAATGAAATTTATCTCGTGTCACAATTTAGGGATTCTCTTCAAAAAACACTTCTTGAAACAGTTGCAGGACATGTTGAAGATGGTTTGTCAGTTCTTGAGAATGCCAAGAAAGAGTTGAGGGAAGAGGCTGGGCTTGTAGCAAGAAACTGGAAGCAAATTGGTGAGTTTTACGTATCTGCAAGCATGAGTGGAAGTGTGACAGTTTTTGTCGCGACAGATTTAACAGAAAGAATGCCTGAGCCTGAGGAAGATGAAGACATAGAGGTAGTAAAGATTCCATTTGAAGATGCTCTTTTAAAAATTGAGAGTGGGGAAATAAGCGTCTCTTCAAATATTGCAGCAATTTTGCTTTTTGATAAATTAAGGAAAGAGGGAAAGATATGAGGATTTTTACACTAGGTGGAACAGGTATGCTTGGTTCAAGGGTAGTTGAACTTCTTCAGGATAAGTATAAGTTTGACGACCTAAGCAGAAGCAATGGAGTTGATATCACAAATCCTTTGAGTTTGGGAGTCATAAGAAATGATAAAGAGCATGAAGTAGTTATCTTATTCTCTGCAAAAGCTGATGTTGATCTGTGTGAAGCAGATAAAGATTTTGGAGAAGAAGGTGAAGCATACAAGGTAAATGTAATTGGCGCGAAAAATGTAGCAGATGTTTGTAGAAATTCAGCTAAAAAACTTATTTTTATCTCAACTGATTTTGTTTTTGATGGAGATAATCCACCTGGTGGAGGATACAAGGAAGAAGATAGTCCGAACCCAATTAATTGGTATGCGGAGACAAAATATAGAGGTGAAAAAGAGGTTAAAAATTCTGGAGCAAAATATTTGATTTTAAGACCGTCTTATCCATATCGAAAAGAATTTGAGAAAAAGAATGATTTTATGAGGGCAATAAGAGATCGTTTAAAAGATGGAAAGCCTATTGCAGCAGTTACTGATCAGATAATCTGCCCGACCTTTATTGATGATATTGCTACCTGTATCCATGTATTGATACATCACAACAAAGAGGGGATATATCACATAACTGGAAGTCAAAATCTTAGTCCATATGATGCAAGTAATTTGATTGCTGAAAAGTTTGGTTTGGATAAAGATTTGATAAGTAAAACAACTGCTACTGAGTATTTTATGGGAAAAGCTAGAAGGCCTTTGAATGCCGTGATGAATAATGATAAAATAAAAAATCTAGGAGTTAAAATGAGAAGTTTCGAAGAAGGATTGGATGAGACTAGATGATTTGTTGATTTAAAACTATGACAATAACATTTATCGGACATGGTTATGTTGGGCTTGTTACAGCTTGTGTTTTTGCTGATTTTGGTAATGATGTTTGGGTGGTGGGGCGTACTCCTGAAAAAATTGAAAAATTAAAAAAGGGCGACCCGCTTTTTTATGAACCAGAACTTGAGGAGCTTCTAAAGAAAAATATCAAAGCGGATAGAATTCATTTCACGCTTGATTACAAAGAGTCGGTTGGTGTATCTGATGCAGTATTTATAGCAGTTGGTACGCCTCCACAGACAACAGGGGAGGCTGATTTGTCTGCTGTTTTTGCAGTTGCTGAAGAGATTGGCAAGAATCTCAAGAAGGGTTTTACGGTTGTATCTTGCAAAAGTACAGTTACAATTGGCACAAATAAAAAAATAGAAGAAGTTGTAAATAAGGTAAAACCAGTTGGCGCAGATTTTGCAATGGCATCATGTCCAGAGTTTCTAAGTCAGGGAACAGCAGTTGAAAATACATTTCATCCAGATCGCGTGGTGATAGGATCTGACTCAGAAAAGGCAATTGAGATAATGACCAAGCTTCATGAGCCTTTTAATACAAAAAATATAATAACTGATCTTGCCTCAGCTGAGCTTATCAAATATTCTGCGAATTCTTTTTTGGCAACCAAGATATCATTTTCAAATTTAATTGCTGAGTATAGCGAGAAGACTGGTGCAAATGTTGAGATGGTTCTAGATGCCGTGGGGCTTGATAAAAGAATAGGTCGTGTGTTTATGAATCCAGGAGTTGGCTATGGAGGATCATGTTTTCCAAAAGACGTGAAGGCTCTTGTAGCAATCGGAAAATCGCTTGGTATTGATACTGCTCTTTTGGAAGGGGTTGAGAAGGTTAATCAGGACATGAGGGAGATGGTGATTGAAAAAATTATCAGAAATGCAAAAAGCAAAAAGATTGCTATATTAGGTCTGAGTTTTAAGCCCAAAACAGATGACATAAGAGAAGCTCCAAGCGTTTATATAATAAAAGACCTTCTCGAAAAAGGCTTTGAGATCAATGTTTATGATCCTGAAGCAATGAAAAAGATAGAGGGTGTTTTTGGAGATAAGATAACTTTTTTTGATAACCCATACGATGCGCTAAGCGGTGTTTCTCTTTTTGCGGTTTTGACAGAGTGGAATGAGTTCAAGAAGCTTGATTTTAAAAAGGCAAAAGACCTAATGGCTGGAAACGTAATAATTGATGGAAGAAATATTTATGGAAGAGAAGGTGCTGAGAGAATAGGGTTTAAATATTTTGGTGTGGGTAAATGAAGAAAGTATTAATTACAGGCGCCACGGGTTTTGCTGGCATGCACTTGATAGATCATCTATCAAAAGATAGTGAGATTGAGATTTTTGGCACCTCATTGACAACTTCAGGAAAAAATGAAAAAGGCACTGCAACAATTGAAAAAATTGACCTTACTGATTATCAGCAAGTTTTGGAATTGATTGAAAAAATAAAACCTGATCAGATTTACCACTTAGCCGCATTGACAGCTCCAGGGAAGAGTTTTGACAAATCAACGGAGGTGGTGCTTGCCAATATAGAAGTGGAGATGAATCTTTTAAATGCATTAAAAGAGAAAGAATTGAAAAGTGTCCGTGTGTTAATTGTTTCATCGGCTGAGGTTTATGGTCTTGTAGAAAAAGAAGATCTTCCAGTTGATGAACAAACAAAACTGAATCCAGCAAATCCTTATGCTGTTTCAAAAATAGCACAAGATTTTTTAGGGTTACAATATTTTTTTTCTGAAAAAATGGACATCGTTAGGGTTCGGCCCTTCAATCATACAGGTCCAGGACAAAATGATTCATTTGTAATTCCTTCATTTGCTCATCAAATTGCTGAGATTGAAAAAGGAGAAAAAGAGCCTGTTTTAAGGGTTGGTAATCTTGATGCGAAAAGAGACATTAGTGATGTTCGTGATATTGTTAGGGGTTATGTATTGCTAATGGAGAAAGGAAAGGGCGGAGAGGTTTATAATATAGGGTCAGGAAAATCTTTCAAGATTGGAGAGCTTTTGGATATACTGCTTGCTTTGTCTGATAAGAAAATTGCTGTTGAAAAGGATCAGTCAAAAATACGTCCGATTGATGTTGTGGATACATATTCTGATAATTCAAAGATTAAAAAGTTAACAGGATGGAATCCTGAAATTCCAATTGAAAAAACTTTGAAAGAAACTCTGGACTACTGGAGAGCGTTATTGTAGAATTGTGATACTCGCTAAGTAATGAAAAAAGCACTAATTACAGGTATAACAGGACAAGATGGTTCATATCTTGCTGAATTTTTACTCAAAAAGGGGTATAAAGTTTTTGGAACGGTTAGAAGGCTTAGTACACCAAATATTGAGAATATTAAACATATTCAAGACAGGATTGAGCTTTTGTCAGCTGATCTTTTTGATCAGACATCAATTACCCAGGCAATTGTTGCATCAGAGCCTGATGAGGTTTATAACCTTGCAGCACAGTCATTTGTGAAGGCATCATTTGATCAGCCGGTTCTTACAGGCGAATTTACAGGAATTGGTGTCACCAAGGTGCTTGAGGCAATAAGATCTGTAAATAAAAAAATTAGATTTTATCAGGCATCAAGCAGCGAGATGTTTGGTAAGGTTGTAGAAACTCCCCAAACAGAAACAACCAGATTCTATCCAAGAAGTCCATATGGTGTTGCAAAGGTTTATGGGCACTACATAACATTAAATTATCGAGAGAGCTATAATATGTTTGCGTGCTCTGGGATATTATTTAACCATGAATCACCCCGTCGAGGAATAGAATTTGTTACTCGCAAGATTACCAATGCTGCTGCTCGTATTAAGCTTGGAAAGCAGAAAAAGCTTGAACTTGGAAATATGGATGCTAAACGTGATTGGGGATTTGCTGGTGATTATATTGAGGCGATGTGGATGATGCTTCAGCATGACAAGCCTGATGATTATGTAATTGCCACAGGAGAGACACATTCTGTTTCAGAGTTTGCAAAAATTGCTTTCGGAGCTGTGGGAATACAGGACTGGGAGAAGTATGTTGATTCAGATAACCCAGCTTTTATGAGGCCTGCTGAGGTTGATTATTTGATTGGAGATGCTGCTAAGGCAAAAAAGGTATTGGGATGGATACCAAAAACTTCATTTAAAGAATTGGTTCAGATGATGGTTGATGCAGACCTCAAACGGGAAAAAGAAGACAGATAAATATCTGCTATTTCAAAACCCCCTTAATTTTAGTAGAATTAGACCATGGCAAGAATTGTTGTAGCTGGTGGTGCTGGCTTTATTGGATCGCACCTATGTAGAAAGCTTATAAATGATGGACATAGCGTTTTTTGTGTTGATAATTTAATAACTGGAGACAAGAAAAATATCACATCGCTTCTTGATAATCCTGCTTTTAGCTTTTTTAATATTGATATTAGTAACAGTCTTGATACAATCACTCAGCGAATTGGTGATATCAATTATATTTTCAATTTAGCAAGTCCTGCAAGTCCAAATAAAAATTCAGAAAAAAGCTATATTAATTATCCGATCGAAACCCTGGTTGTAAATTCAAAAGGTACTCAAAATTTACTTGATCTAGCAAGAGAAAAAAAAGCTGTTTTTCTTTTTGCATCAACCTCAGAAGTTTATGGAGATCCTAAAGAATCTCCACAAAAAGAAACATATTTTGGCAATGTAAATCCAAATGGCGTAAGGTCTGTTTATGATGAAGCAAAAAGATATGGTGAAGCAATTACTTTTGCCTACATGAGAAAATATGGAATTGATGCAAGGATCGTCAGGATTTTTAATACATATGGTCCATTTATGCAAAAAGATGATGGACGCGTGGTAACAGCATTTATAAATCAAGCGCTTGAGGGTTTGCCGATAACGATTTATGGAGACGGGAAACAGACAAGAAGTTTTTGTTTTGTGTCAGACATGGTTGAGGGTTTGGTAAGGCTTGGAATCCAAGCTGGCTTGTCAGGTCAGATCGTAAACCTTGGAAATCCTGATGAGCGGAATATATTTGAAATCGCTGAAAGAATAAAAGAAATGACAGGAAGCAGTTCAGAAATTGTTTTTGAAGAATTGCCAGAAGATGATCCAAAGATAAGAAAGCCCGACATAACACGTGCTAAAGAAGTTTTGGGCTGGGAGCCAGCAGTAAGCCTTGAAGAAGGACTAAAACAAACAATAGAATATTTTCGGAATTTCTAATTATTAATAATATGAGAATAGCAATAATACTTCCAACGTATAATGAACGGGAAAATATAAAAAAAATGATTCCGCTTCTTGAGAAGAAAATTTTTCCTCAGATTAAAAATCATCAAATGGATATTTTGGTAGTTGATGATAAATCTCCAGATCAAACGGCAGAGCAGGTTAGGTCTTTCATGAAGAAATGGAAAAATATAAAACTTCTTGAAGGAGATAAAAAAGGTTTGGGTTTTGCGTATGTGCGGGGAATGAAACATGCAATTGAGGATATGAAAGTAGATGCTGTTATGGAATTTGATGCTGACTTTCAGCATGATCCAAGAGATATTCCTCGTTTGATTAAGGCTTTGGACAAGGGCGCTGATCATGTGATCGGAAGTAGGTATATAAAAGGTGGATCGATTCCAAAGGAATGGAGGATTGAGAGAAAATTTCTTAGCATTTTTGGGAATTTATTTACCAGATTTATCTGGCTTAATTTTAATATTCATGATATGACTTCGGGTTTTAAGCTTACTAAAACCTCTTTTATTAAAAAAGTTGATCTAGACAATCTTTTTTCAAATAACTTTGCTTACAAAATGCATATTCTTCACGATGTGATAAAAGCAAAAGCCAAAGTAGTAGAGGTGCCAATAAAATTTCTTGAGCGGGAAAATGGAAAAAGTAAGATTAGCAAAAAAGACCAATTTGAGTCTTTTTATGTTGTTACCCGTCTTGGAATTTATGACAGAAAAAGATTTGTCAAATTTCTAATAGTCGGCGGGACAGGATTTCTGATTCAGATTCTGACGCAAGAGATAACCATAAATGTTGGATTCGCTCTTTTTATTGCAGGTTTTATAAGCATTTTGATTAGTTATTTTTTTCCTCATTCAGACATCAATTCCTTGTCTCAGGGAGTTGGCGCGGGTTTTGGGGCTGAGGCTGCAATTCTTTCAAACTTTATGTTTAATAATTTCTGGACATTTAGTGACACTAATAAAATAAAAGATAGTTCTCATTTTTTAATAAAACTTTTCAAATTTAATTCAACTTCATTTGCATCAATTGTTATTCAATCTCTTGCAGTCTGGTTGGGTGTGAAAGTATTTGGAGATAATCTAAATATTTTAGGTTATATTATTCCTATAAGAATCTTGATTGTTATTCCGACAATTATTTTTTTGGTTATACCATTAAATTATATTATTTATAATAAAATAATTTGGAAAACGCACAGGTTAAAGAAAATTTCTAATTAACCTAATTTCCAAAATTGTTTATTGGGATTTAGGTTTTGGTTAGAACAGTTAGAAATTAACAATGAAAAAAAAACTAAACATAATTTTACTTTCCTTAATCCTTCTGCTTTCCGCTTTTCTCAGGCTTTACAAAATTTCGGATTATATGGTTTTTCTTGGAGATGAGGGACGAGACGTGTTGGTTGTAAAACAAATCCTTGAGGGTGATCTTACCTTGCTCGGTCCCAGGTCGAGTGCAGGAGATTTTTTTACAGGACCTGTCTATTATTATATGATTGCGCCTTTTCTTTGGTTATCAGGACTTGATCCTGTTGGCCCTGCAGTTATGATTGCGCTTTTGGGAATTGCAACTGTTTTTTTGATTTATTATGTCGCCTCAAAGTTTTTTAATAAAAGCGTTGGTCTGGTTGCAGCTTCACTATATGCAGTTTCTCCACTAGTTGTTGTATATTCACGATCTTCCTGGAACCCTAATCCAATGCCGTTTTTTACACTTCTTTTGCTTTATGTTTTATATCTTGCTGTGCAAAATAAATCATGGAAATATTTTTTGGCAGTAGGATTTTTATATGGCATTGCTTTGCAGCTTCACTATATTGAGCTTTTTGTCGGTGTGATTGTTTTTTTCTTTACACTTTTTAGCTATTTCTATTTAAAAAGAAAAAATGTTTTTGTTTTGATTAAGCAATACTTGTTACTTCTTGGAGGTTTTTTAGCAGGTTTTTCTCCATTCCTTGCTTTTGAAATAAGGCATGGTTTTCCAAATACACGTACGATTTTAAATTTTATTACAAATGGTGATCAAACAGGTGTGGATCTCTCGCACATGAATTCTATCCAGATAATAAAAGATGTTTTTTTCAGAGTTTTTGCACGGACTCTTTGGGATTATCCAGCTATTGATTCTCAAAAATTATTTAATCCAACCACTCTTTTAATTTGGCAAATTGTGATTGTTCTTGGAGCTTTTGCATCGATTTATTATCTATTTAGAATTAAGAACAGGCTTGTTTTGGCGCTTCTTTTTATGTGGCTTTTTTTTGGTGTAACTCTTTTTGGTTTTTATGAAAAAATTATAAATGATTATAATTTTGAATTTTTATTTCCTTTGCCTTTTTTGCTGACGGGACATTTGCTTTATAGGATTTATAAGGAAAAAAAGTTTAAATTTTTAGGAAAAGTTGTCGCAGTTAGTGTTTTTCTTTTTATTTTTATTCATAGTTTTTATGGTTTACCATTTAGAAAACCAGCAAATAGACAGGTCAATCAGGCAAGGACAATATCTGAATTTGTTCTTTCAAAGACAAATGATAAACCATTTAATTTTGCATTATTAACTGGTGGAAATTCAGATCATGCATATAGATACTTCTTCAGTCTGAATGATCGTGATCCTGTTATTATTGAAAATCCTGAGAAAGATCCAGAAAGAAAGTCTGTTTCAGACCAATTGATGATTGTGTGTGAAGATATTAATTGTAGGCCACTTGGTCATCCGCTTTTTGAAGTCGCTGGATTTGGAAGAGCAGAAATAGATGGGGAATGGGATGTTTCTGTTGTTAAGGTTTACAAACTTGTTCATTACAAAGGTGATGGATCTGAGTTCTCAGAGGATAAAAGATAATGACTTCAAATTTTGGATTCTCCAAATAAGTAATAAAATTATTTCTCTAAGGCAAAAACCCCTCACCAAAAGATGAGGGGTTTTTAGATGTTCCTTGAAGTTCTTTAGAAATCTTCAAGGATATTAAACTACTTTGATCCGATTTTGTACATTCCTGTACCACAATCAGGACATTTTGATTTCAATGCCGGCTTTCCGTTTTTCATCGTAACCTTTTCTGGGTTATCGACTTCTTTTTTTGCTCGACATTTTACACAATACATGCTTGCCATATTCTAATCACCTCCTTTCAGATAGCTAAAAAATTTAGCTTTATAACCTGAAAAAAATTTTTGCTATAATTTCAAATACGATTATAAAGCTGCTAAGATAAACTGTTTTTAACAAGTTTTTTTGGATTGATAGATGATCAATATTGGTTGTATTTTTTTCCTGAATAGATTGATTTTGGATTTTATTAAAAGTATAAGATTCCATACTTGGAAGCGACATGTAGTCTGTGGTTTGGACTGATGATTGGGGATTTTTGGGAGATTTAGTCTTCTCTTTAGCAAGAGTTTTTTTTGTGCTTGAAACACTTATCTCATGTCTCAAGTCGGCCATTATTTTTTCTTTCTTTGTTTTCTTCTTCTTAGCCATGAGTTAGCCTAGATTACACTATTGACTTGCGACGTGTCAAGAGGCTAATATAATTCTTATGCAGTTTTATATATCTCTAGTAGTGATCTTAATTGTTCTAATATGGCTTTTGGTGCTTACTTATTATTTAAGAAGAATAACATCTAGCTATGCGCTTTTTACACAAGGCGTACATAAGAAAACTCTTGAGGAGGTTTTGACTAGAATGCTCTCAGGTTTGCAGGTAGCAAAAAAAGATATTGCAGAGCTGACCAAAAGGTGTGCTACAATAGAAAAAGACGGTGAGTATCATATTCAAAAGATAGGGCTTTTGCGTTTCAATCCTTTTAAAGATACAGGAGGAGATCAAAGCTTTGTTCTGTCAATGATTGATGCTCATGATACTGGAGTAGTTGTTACGGCACTTTATTCAAGATCAGGTACTAGGTGGTATGCAAAAAAAATTAAAAATGGAAAAGGTGTTGATCATGAGCTCTCAGAAGAAGAAAAAAAGTCTTTAAAGCACGCAAAGGAAATTAAAGAATGAAAAATAAAGCACTAATCATAATAGCAGTAATTATTTATATCGCATCAGCTGGCTTGTCATATGCTTTGTTTTCAAATGTTCCTGCTCTGGGTGGAGATGGCCCTGCAGATATTGCCGCATCAAAAGGAGAAATTAACAATGATTATGAGGCTCTGACATTTAATGGTGGTCCTAAAACAGAGGAGTGTCCACTAAATGGCGCAAAGTACTCTGAAGCTCAGAGAAAATGGTGGGAAACTCATAGACCTCTTGGTATTATGGTAGAAAATCATGTTGATTCTCGTCCCCAATCAGGACTTGGTTTTGCTGATGTAGTTTATGAAGCTGTTGCAGAGGGTGGTATTACTCGTTTTTTGGCAGTTTATCATTGTCAGGATGCAGGGATTGTGGGGCCTGTTAGATCGGCAAGAACTTATTTTCTTGATTACATATCAGAATATGGCGAATATCCTTTGTACGCGCATGTAGGTGGCGCAAATACACCAGGACCAGCAAATGCTCTTGGACAAATTGATGAGTATGGTTGGGGGGCATATAATGATCTGAATCAATTCGCGATCGGGTTCCCTACTTTCAGAAGAGATGAATCTCGTCTTGGTCGCTCAGTTGCCACAGAACATACTATGTATTCTGTAACAAGTAAGCTTTGGGAAGTTGGCTCAGATCGTGGTCTTACAAATGAAGATGAGGATGGAAATTCATGGGACGAAGAATTTACGCCTTATTCTTTTAAAGAAGATAAGCCAGGCGCATCAGCTCAGACAGTTGGTGTTAGCTTTTGGGATAGTGCAGGATATGCAGTAGAGTGGAAATACGATCCTGAATCCAATTCTTATCTCAGATCTAATGGCGGATCAGTGCACAAAGACAGAAACACCAACAAGCAAATATCAGCCAAAAATGTAGTTGTTCTTTTTATGACTGAGGGTCGGGCAAATGATGGTTATGAAGGCAATCTTCACATGCTTTATGGCACGAAGGGAACAGGCAAAGCAAGTGTTTTTATGGATGGAAAAAGGATAAATGGTACATGGAAAAAGTCAGGTCGCACGGGAAGAACCGTCTTAGTTGATTCAACAGATTCTGAGATAGAATTTAATCGTGGAAAGATCTGGTTCATGATCCAGCCTCTAGATGGTCTAGTTACCTTGAAATAAGCCTAAAATTAGTTGACAAAGTGATCTGGAAAGTTCTATTCTGATTGTATACAGCATATCTTGCTGGTGTATTCATGGATTATAAAAACAAAAAAGATCATAAAGCTGGCAAGAAAAGGCTAATTCGGGTAAATAAAAAAAAGGGAATAAATCTTCTCTATGCTGCATCAATTGCTTTCCTCCTCCTGATGACTCCACTTATAGTCATCCAATCCCAGCAAAGGACACAGACACAAACTCAGGCAGCGCCAGCATGTATAGACAGAAAAACTGAAGATGCATGTGGAACGAAGGGGTGCGAATGGATTCCTCTTAAATGTGTCGGAAAAGAACAAAAAAATGATGCTGAATGTAAGCGAAGTGGAGTTGGCTTGCGAAATGAGTCAGGTTGTTTTTTTCGTGTAGCAGGTGGTGCAATACGACCAGCTCTTATTTGTAGACCACAATCTGGTACGGGAAAATGTGTCCAAAGAGCAACAGACCCTTCAAAGGAAAAAAAATCTATTGGGGGCAGTTGTACAGCAGATTCGCAATGCGAGAGCGGAATTTGTGGACAACATCTTACTTGTGCTTCTACTCGCTGTAGCTCTTGGGGTAATCCAACTGATTGTAGTAGTGATAAAGCAAATAAATGTGAATGGTCAGGAGGGCAAGGGGGTAATTGTATTGTAAAATCTTCAGCTGCGCCACCTGCAGCTAGTGGTAGTAAACCTTCAACCGGAACAGGCACAAATAATGGTACGACAACTGGTGGGTCAAACTCAGGTCCCGTTGCGTGTTCTTCAACTCCAAGCAATGATAATCAGTGTGCTAATGCTGGTGGAACTTGTGTTACTGATGCAGCGTTAGTTGGTGCAAAAGATGGAGACAAGTATGGAAATGGAACTGTCAAGACCTGTCTATGCTCAGGAGGGAATAATAGACGGTGTGTGGTGCCATCTGGAGGTGGTGCTCCTGCTGGGACAGGTTCAGGCGGGGTAGGAGCAGTAGATAAAGCAGATTATTGCACAGACGTTGGAGGAAAGGAGTGTAATGGCAATGATGTTTCTCTTTCAAATTCAGGTAGCTGTGGTGTTACTCGAAAATGCTGTAGGCCCGAAGGATCTTCAAGAACAGGAGCCTGTAACACTTCTCCTGCATCGGGCTCAGGAAGTGGGACTGGATCCTCCTCATCTGATTTTGATGCGAAATGTTATTTGGATAGGTACCCAGATGTCGCAGCAAATCCTGTTTATGGAAAAGATCCAGAAAGACATTATAATGAGCATGGAAAAGCAGAAAAAAGAATTCCTGGTTGTGATTCTTCTCCTGGTGCTGGTGGAAGCATAGGCAAAGCTTGTCCAAAAGAGAAGGGATACTCAGGGGGAGACATAGGACCTGATAGCAAACCATGTCCAGTGATTCCTGATGATGCCAAAGGAGACCTGACAATAAAACTTGATGGAATTTCAACTGATCCAAAAACAGATCCTAGAAATTTTGTTGCAAAGATTTATCCAGACAAGGATGTTGCAGGTAAATCTGGTTTAGCAGGTGCTGGTCAGGGTGTTGGCGGTGTGCCAGGAGACCCAGCAGTAAAGGCCGCCGCCGCCTACACAGCAACAGGCGAGTTGAAATGGGACAAAGTTTCAGGAGACTTCAAAAATTCTGAGTTTAAATTCCCAAATGTTCCCGATGGGGAATATCAGATCGTTGTACAGACAGATAGATATCTTGATGCTCAGCTGGTCAAAAGCGATGGAAACAAAGTCATTGCTCTTGGCCCAGGTAAGACATTTGCTGCAACAGCAACTATGTATGGTGGAGATGCAGGACCAAGTGTAAATCCTCCGCCATACGGGGATAATTTCGTAAATCTTCTTGACTACAATTTGGTACTTGGTTGTCTTGATGATAATGCGGTTGGGGTTTGTGAGGATACGGATTTTAATAGAGATGGTAAGGTGGATCAGAAGGACGTAGATATAGTGGTAGCATGTTCAAATGATAGTACTGGTGATAAATGTGATGGTTCTGATTTGAATAGAGATGGTAAGGTGGATCAGAAGGACGTAGATGTTGTTAAGGTATGTTTGGGAGGGGTCTGTAAGAAGAATAAGGAACTTGCTGATCTAAATGACGATGGTAAAGTAGATAAAGCAGATCTAGATATTGTTTCAAATAATTTTGGAAGAGTGGGGTTTGCATTTGAAACAGCAGAATTCAAGTGCGCGCCTGATCCACTATGTGAAGCAAAGGGAACAAGTATTCAGCTTTGCACCCTCGTCTGCTCTAGAAAGCAAGATCGAAGCTAAGATTAAAATTAAGAAGCTCGTTTGTGATTCCAATTTGATACTGTATTAACTCCTTGACTCCATAGATAATTAGCGATAAAATGAGCAAAATATGTTTGCAGATTTAATAACCTCCAAAACAAGAGTAAAGCTACTGAAACTTTTTCTCACGCAACCTTCGGAAATGTACCATGTGCGAGAGTGTGTAAGACGAACAGAAGAAGAAATAAATGCAGTGAGACGAGAGTTGATACTTCTTGAAAAAAAGGGAATTCTTCAGAAAGAACCACGTGCCAATAGAGTTTATTATTCACTTTCCAAAGAATATCCATATTATTACGATTTACTTCGAATTGGAGCAAAGACAATTGGTCTTGGAAGGGCAATTATTGATAATAGAGCAAAAATTGGCAAGATAAAATATGCATTTTTTTCAGGTCGTTTTGTAAGGCGCATCAAAGAGTCGCCTGAGGAGGTTGATTTGATGTTAGTTGGGACTGTTGTTCTTCCTGAGTTATCTCTTCTTGTCAGAGCTGAAGAATCAAGACTTGGAACAGAAATTAACTATACTGCAATGACAGAAGATGAGTTAAAATTCCGCAAAACCAGAAATGATCCTTTTCTGGCTGGGATTCTTGCAGGATCGCGAATAATGCTTATTGGGGATGAGGAGAGTATGCTTTCATGAAAAATTTCAGTCTTGCCCTTTTGACTGTAATAATAGTAACCTCTTTTTCCGTTCTTGTTAATCTCATTGCTCCTTTTAAAATCAATCTTGGATTTCTAAGCTACAATCATCAGGGAATTGATTTAAATTTTATTCCATTTGTAAATACTACAAGAGGTTTTGATTTCAAAAGGGGTCTTGATCTTGAGGGTGGAACCAGCATTACGCTTCAGGCAGACATGAAAGATATTCCCGATGATCAGAGGGAAAATGCTCTTGATTCTGCAAAGTCTGTTATAGAAAAAAGAATTAACTTCTTTGGTGTTTCTGAGCCGGTAGTTCAAACAGCAAAGACAAATGATGATTATCGGATAATTGCAGAGATACCGGGTGTAACAGATGTAAATCAAGCCGTAAAGCTTATCGGAACAACTGCCAAGCTGGAGTTTTGGGAGATTGATCCTTTTTTTGATCCTAACGAGTCACTTAATGTTGCAAGTAGCTCTGCAATTCCCGCCTCAATCTTAAGAGAACTTGGACCTGGTGCAAAAAAAACAGACTTAACTGGTGCAGATCTTAAAAATTCAAGTGTTGCATTTAGCCAGCAGACAGGAGAGCCTGAGGTGCAATTGGAATTTACGAAAGATGGCGCGGAAAAATTTGCAGATATAACGAGTAGAAACGTAGGAGGCATTCTTGCAATAACACTTGATGATGAAGTAATCCAAGCCCCACGTGTGAATCAAGCAATTTTTGGAGGACAAGCAGTAATAACTGGAAGCTACACAACCGATCAGGCCAAAAATTTTCAGATTCAGCTTAATGCAGGTGCTTTGCCTGTGTCTCTTTCAGTTCTTGAGCAAAGAGCAACAGGTCCAAGTCTTGGTCAGAATTCAATTGAAAAAAGCTTGATTGCTGGAATCATTGGCCTTTTGATTGTTATAGTATTTATGATTATAATTTATGGAATCCAGGGATTTGTTGCGAGTCTTGCCCTTATAATTTATACATTTATTGTTCTTGCGATTTTCAAGCTGGTTCCTGTTACGTTAACACTTGCAGGTATTGCTGGTTTTATACTCTCAATAGGAGTCGCAGTTGATGCCAACATCTTGATTTTTGAAAGAATGAAAGAAGAATTGGCAAAGGGAAGATCAAAGGAAGCAGCAATTGAGATTGGTTTTACACGTGCATGGCCATCAATCAAGGATTCAAATGTTGCAAGCCTTATCACAAGCTTTGTTCTTTACCAGTTTGGAACGCCAATTGTCAGAGGATTTGCGATAACTCTTGCAATTGGAGTCATGGTCTCAATGTTTTCAGCAATTACCGTGACGAGGGTGTTACTACGCATTTTTTATAGGAGTTAATTTATGTTAAATATTATTGGAAAAAGAAATGTATATTTTTTAATTTCACTTCTGGTTATAATACCAGGCATCATCTCGCTTTTTGTTTTTGGACTGAAGCTCTCAATTGATTTTACGGGAGGTACAAGAATGAGTCTTCTTTTTCCAGAAAAGGTAAATGAGAGAACTATTGATCAAGTCGAGAGTGCATTTGAGAAAGAAGGTACAGACATTGTTAGTATGCAACCATCTGATAATAGACTAATTCTGAGGACAAAGCCGATTGATGAGAAAAAGAATGCTCAAATTGTTGAAAGTATTAAGGTATCAGCTGGTAAGCTTACGCAGGAAGAATTCGCAACAATTGGTCCAACAATTGGAAAAGAAACAACTTTAAATGCATTTTATACGATATTACTTGCATCAACGTTGATAGTTCTTTATATTGCTTTTTCATTTCGATCTGTCCCAAAACCAACAAGTAGCTGGAAGTTTGGTGTTGTGACAATTGCCGCCCTTGTCCATGATGTTTTACTTGTGGTTGGAGTATTTTCAATACTTGGACATTTTCTGCAAGTGGAGGTGGATGGTCTATTTGTTACAGCAATTCTGACAGTTATCGGTTTTTCAGTTCATGATACAATCGTTGTTTTTGACAGAATTAGGGAAAATCTCAGAAGATATGTGGGCGTGCCATTTGCTGAAGTGGTCAACAATTCAATAGTTGAGACAATTGTCAGATCATTAAACACCTCTCTAACTTCTATTTTGGTTCTTTTGACGCTTTTTCTTTTTGGTGGTGAAAGTATCAGATGGTTTGTTGGCGCGCTTCTTATTGGAATGATCAGTGGTACTTACTCATCTATCTTTAATGCTGCGCCAATTTTAGTTGTCTGGCAAGAGTGGGAGGAGAAGAAAAGAAACAAGAAGTAGGATTAAGATTTAAGATCAAGTTTTTCTTTTACCAATCTACTTACCAAGCCTCCATCTGCTTTGCCTTTTACTTTTGGCATTAGCGTACCCATGACTTTTCCTATATCTGCAGCAGAGCTTGCGCCTGTTGCTGCTATTGCTTCATCCACTAGCCTTACAACTTCGTCATCTCCCATCTGTTTAGGTAAATACTTTTCAAGAATAGCTATTTCTTTTTCTTCTTTTTCAACCAATTCTTCTCTTCCTGCAGATTTGAATTGTTCGATTGAGTCTCTATGCTGCTTGGCTTCTTTTTGTACGACAGCCAGCACTTCATCATCAGTTGCTATGTATCCCGCGCCGCCTTTTTGGGTTTCAAAATAACCGATTGCAGATATTACCATGCGCAGAACCGAAGTCTTTTCAGTGTCTCTTGCCAGCATTGCCTGTTTTAACTCATCTCTGATCTGATCTTTTAACATAATCTAATTATACAATAAGTTGATCATGAAGCAAGAGACACAAATTAATAGTTACAATTTATCTATGTCCAGTATACAGGTATACTGGACATATTATCTCAATAGATTAGTATGGAGTTGGAGCTTATTGTTAATAGGGCTGGAAAATTTGCAGAGCTTGTTGTAGAGTACTTTTTTTATGCCAGAGCTAACCAAAGGGATGTCACCAAAATTAATAGAGCGCGCGGCTAGATGGAGAAGTCTAGAGTCGCAAATCGGACAAGCAAGTACTAATTAAGGATGTCTTCCGAGTCTTACTTTGGGTACAATAAGAAATTTGTTTGGAATAGATCCAGCAGAGGTAAGAGAGAGAATTAGAAATGGAACTCTTAAGACAGTTGTTGGAGCGCTACACAGAATCCCAGTAGCAGAGTTTAATAGAAGTGGCGGGCCTGGGAATTGGAGACTTCGCGGCCTAACACTCGAGGAGAGTAGAAGCGCTCAGCCGTTTAGGCAATCTGCTTAACCCTTTTTAATAAATACTCTTTATTATTCTTCTCCAGATCCTCATCAACTTCCTCAAATAATTTTTGAAGAATTGTGCCGATTTGAGGACTTGGTTTGATATTTAGTTCTTTCATGACATCTCGTCCATCTATTGCCAGATCAGTAATTGAGAAAGGAGCAGGAGCTAGTTGTTCCTCAACTCTTTTTTTAAAAAGCTTGAGTCTCCAGCTTTCTGCTGTTTGAGTACCACCTCCCAGTCTGTCGCCAACTCTCAGATCCATCATATCCGCTACATTTTCTACACCAATCCTTCTTATGAAGCGTCTGATGGCAGCATCAGTTATATTTTCATCAACAGTGAACATATGCCAGCGGATAAGGGTTACCACTTTGTTTCTATCTTTTTTGGAGAACTTCAGCCTCTCACAAATATCATAAGCTATTTTGGCGCCAAAGACCTCGTGATTGTGAAAGATAACAAGCCCGTCTTTATCAGTTGATGCTGATTTTGGTTTGCCGATATCATGAATGAGTGTTGCAAATCTGACAATTGGATCTTTAGAGCTGCAATGCTTTAGAGATAAGACATTGTGAGTAAAGACATCATCTTTGTGATGACGGCCTGGACGTTCTTGTGAGACACCAATCCCATCAATCAGTTCAGGGACGATATGTCTTAGAAGATTGGTGTTCTTAAGAAGCATGATGCCCTCATACGGATAATTACTTGCAAGAATTTTAAGAAGTTCATCACGGATTCTTTCACGGGATATTTCTGATAATAAACCTGAATCGTTTATGATTTCTTTTAATGTTTTCTCATCAACTTCAAATCCTAATTGCGATGCAAATCTGATTGCCCGCATCAATCTGAGCGCATCCTCTTTAAATCTAAGTGAGGGATCACCCACTGCTTTTATTATTTTATTTTTTAGATCAGTTTGTCCGTCAAAAGGATCAATCATGCTTTTTGTTATTGGTTCTTGGTTCTTGGATAGGTTGAGGGCCATTGCATTGATTGTAAAATCGCGTCTTTCGAGATCTTCTTCTATTGTTTTTCCCCATTCAACTTTTTTTGGATGACGTCTATCTTTATAGTCTTTTTCAGTTCTAAATGTCGTTATTTCTACAAGCCCTTTGTGTTCTGTCTCTTGGATGTCAGGTGTTTTAATACCCACAGTACCAAAGTTATTTTCGTAAACAGAATCAGGAAATAATTTTTGTATTTCAGTTGGTGTTGCATTGGTTGTCATATCCCAATCAGTGACTGCTTGATTAAGAATAATACTTCTTACACTGCCACCTACCAGGTAGATTTCAAACCCCTGATCAGTAAATTTCTTTGCAATATCAATAATGTGGGCTGGTATTTTGTCTATCATCTTTGTTATAGTATATCATGTCAAAAATGATGAAAAAATGGGAAGTTCTCAGCCAATTCAGAATTCAGAATTCAGAATTCAGAATCAATAATTTGATAGAAATTCTTTTAAAGAACAGAAATATAAAAACAAAAAAAGAAACAGAAGAATTTTTAAATCCTGATCTGGACTTGGTTACTCCAAAGTCAGTTGGTATTGATGAGCTGCAGCTTGAGAAAGCGCTAAAGAGAATAGAAAAGGCGGTAAAGAAGAAAGAACAGATTGTTGTTTTTGGTGATTATGATGTAGACGGAATTACGGGATCTGCAATTCTCTGGGAAAAACTTTATGAAATGGGTGCCAAGGTGCTTCCTTATATACCACACAGGGTTGATGAGGGATACGGCCTTTCTTCGAAAGGAATTTCCAATCTCCAATCACAAATCTCAAATGTTTCATTGATTATTACAACTGATAATGGGATTGTTGCTCAGGATGCTGTTGATTTTGCCAATTCAAAGGGAATTGATGTCATAATTACTGACCATCATGTTGCCGATAAGAAATTGCCTGATGCTTATGCGATTGTTCATACTACAAATCTCTGTGGCGCAGGGGTCGCGTATCTGCTTTCCAAAGAGCTAAAATCCAAGAGTCAACCTCGCCGAGATCCAAGAACCAAAGATGATAATCATCTCGAACTTGCGGCTCTTGGGACAATTGCTGACCTTGTACCCCTGACTGGTGCTAATCGGGCAATTGTAAAAAACGGACTTGAAAAGTTATGTAAAACAAAAAGGCCTGGGCTGATGGAATTATTTAAGCAAGCTGGTATTGATAGAGAAATATTTACAACGTATGAGGTTGGATATTTGATATGTCCTCGTCTGAATGCAACAGGAAGGATAGGGTCGGCAATGGATAGTCTGAGGCTTCTTTGTACAAATGACAGAAATCGTGCTGAGAGTTTGGCAGAAAAATTAGAGCTCATAAATAAAGAAAGACAGATGATGATGAGAGATCAAGTATTACAGGCAATTGAAGAGACAAGAGATAAGAAACAGGAGGCAAAAAGTTTATTGTTTGCTGCAAGTAAAAATTATAATCAAGGCGTGATTGGACTTATTGCAGGAAAGCTGGTTGAGAAGTTTTATCGCCCTGCAATTGTTTTATCAGTTGGAGAAATATACACTAAGGCATCAGCAAGGTCTGTAAGCGGATTTAATTTGATTGAATTCTTAAGGTCTTTTGAGAAGCATTTTATTAATGTCGGAGGACATCCCATGGCGGCAGGGTTTACTATTGAGACAAAAAAATTAGACAGTTTTCAAAAAGCACTAGAGCAAAAAGCAGAAGAAATAATTGATGAAGATATATTAAAAAGAAAGTTAAAAATTGACTGTGAGCTTGAGTTTCCATACATTGATACATCACTTCATAAAGCAATACAAAATCTTTCACCTTTTGGTATGGGAAATCCAGAGCCTGTTTTTATGACAAAAGGAGTTGAGATAAAAAACGTCAAGACTGTTGGAGCGCTTGGAAAACATTTGAAGCTTGAATTAGGAATTAGGGATAAGGAATTGTGGATTGATGCGATTGCGTTTGGTTTGGGTGAGGATTTTGCTGATCTCAAAATAGGTGACATCATTGACATCGTCTACACAATCGATGAAAATACATGGAACGGCAATACAAAACTGCAGTTAAAGGTGAGGGATATAAAAGATGAATAAAATAAGATTTACCAAAGAAGGGTATGAGAAGTTGAAAGAAGAATACAACGAGCTTCTTCGTAAAAGGCCAATGGTGATTGAAGATCTTCAAAAGGCTCGTGAGATGGGAGATCTTTCTGAAAATGGATACTATAAAGCATCAAAAAGTAAACTTTCATTTGTTGATGGGCAGTTAAGACGTTTTTCGGATTATCTCAAACGAGCAGAAGTTGTTGATAATGATGGAACAAATCATCCGATTGACAGTGTGTATATTGGATCAGAGGTAACACTAACTGATGGACAAAGAGAAAAAACTTATCAGATTGTTGGCGATATGGAAGCAGAGCCAAGCGTTGGAAAATTATCGCTTTTATCACCTGTTGGTCGTGCAATTGTCGGGAAGTCTCTTGATCAGGAAGTGGAGATAGAAACACCAGCAGGAAAGTTTAAGTATAAAATAATAAATATAAAATAATTAATTTCGTTCTTGAATGTAGGATAAGTGTTTTTCTTTTTCTTCCTCAAATTGTTTTAGATCTGTTTCATGCTTGAGAATCATATTTATTGTATGTTGCGCACCGATATAGTGAGGCATTACCACGTAGCTTGCTCCAGCTTCATATAGTTCTTCTGCATCAGTTGTAGTTTGGGAAAGCGCTATGATGACTGCTTTCTTATTGACTCGTCTTATTGTTTTAGTAAGAATGATATTTGTTTTCAGATCAGGTAGGGTTGAGACTGAGAGCTTAATACTATCAAGATTTAAATCTGTTAAGAATTCAGTATCTTCTGCATCACCAAAAACATAAGGGATATTTTTATTTTTTAATCTCTCGATTGATTCTGGATTGAAGTCCACGACAAGAAAGGAATTTCCAAGTTTTTTAAAAGCAGATATATAGTCAGCGCCTACTCTGTCATATCCGAAAAGAAGAAAATTATACTTTTCATTTTTACTGCCTTTTCCTGGATTTTTTTCTAATTCAAGAAGCCTTAGTAGCCACTCGACCTTTTTATAAAGATGATCTGCATAGAGAATAAAATAAGTTGATCCTGCAATTGTGATAAGACCTACAATTGTAATGATGGATAATACTTCTTGAGATATGTGTCCAACCCGAAAGCCAAGAGCAGCAAGGATTAGTGAAAATTCACTGATTTGTGCTACAGTTAGGCCTGTCATAAAACCAGTTTTGCTTTTATGACCCATGAGGTTCATGAGAACAATTACTATAAATGGATTTCCGATAAGAACAAAAAGCGAAAGAATAATAGATGGTATAAGAATGGTAGATGCATTTTCAAGAACAAGTTGAGATCCAAGAAGAACAAAGAAAAGAACAATGAAAAAATCTCTTAGAGGCTTGAGACGAGCGCCAATTTCATAAGAAAAGGGGGTAAGTGAAAGAGTGACGCCTGCAATTAGTGCCCCTATCTCCATTGAAAGATTAAGTGTATAAAAAAGTCCGGCGAGCGCAACACCCCAACTGATTGAAAAAAGAAAAAGAATCTCCTGCGAGCCTGCTAGAAATTTGCTAAGTTTTGGTATCACATAAACACTAACTATGTATAGAGAAATAAATACCAAAAACCCTTTTAGTAAAAGCAATCCAGTAAGATCAAAAAAGTTCTGACTTGTTGCTCCTGTAAGTGATGAAACAAAAAGAAGAATAAGTGTGGCGACAATATCTTGAACAATCAAGAACCCAACTGCTATTTTTCCGTACAGCTTATTGAGATCCCCTCTGTCAGATAGGAGCTTTAGAACTATGATAGTACTGCTAAATGTAAGCGCGATTGCAAGATACATTGCAGCAATCCGTTCAATTCCCAGAAAAATCGCAATTGAAAACCCAATCAGAGTAGTAAAAATAATTTGTCCAAGGCCTCCAACAAGGGAAACTTTACCAACCTCTTTTATGATTTTGGGGCTAAGACTCAGACCAACAATAAAAAGAAGAATAGTTATTCCTAGTTTGGAAAAAAGTTCTATGTGCTCTGTGGAGTGAAGAATATTAAGAAAATATGGTCCAGCCGCAATTCCAGCTAGTATATATCCAACAATAAGAGGCTGTCTGAGAATACGCATCAAAATTGCAGAAAATGTCGCAAGAACAAGAAGTAATCCAACCTCAACAAAAATCTCCATTGTTATAGTTTACAACAATTATCTAAGCCTTGTCATTCGTGTTAAAATATCCAGGTGAAGAAAGTAGTAAAAATTTATAAGCCAATTGGTCAGACACCTCTCCAAGCAATTAATGAATTTAGACAAAATAACCCAGAATATAAAGATATCAAAATCGGAATCGCCGGACGGCTTGATCCACTAGCGTATGGAGTACTGCTTCTGATGATTGGAGCGGAAACAAAAAATAGAGATAAATACCTAAGTCTTGATAAGGAGTATGAGTTTGAAGTTTTATTCGGAATCTCAACCGATACTTACGACGTGCTTGGTTTAATAAACAATGTAACAATTGGGCAATTGAACAATTTTTTTAGCTCTTCACAGAACTTGAAGAAAAAAATAAAGCTATTTATTAAATCCAAACTCGGTAAACAAACTCAAGCTTATCCATCGTATTCATCAAAGGAGGTTCTGGGTAAGCCGCTTTTTCAATGGGCAAGGGAGGGGAGGCTTGGAGAAATAGAGATCCCGGATAAAAAAGTTGAGATATATAAATTTGAATTGCTGGATATTAAAAATGTAGCTACATTAAAAATCCGAAAGAAAATGTTTGAGAATATTGGTAAAGTCAGTGGCGACTTCCGCCAGGAAGAAATTATCAAAAAATGGGAAGATTTTTTTCAAAACAATAAAGATCAAGTATTTATTACGGCACGATTTAGAATTTCCTGCTCAAGCGGCACTTATGTTAGAAGTCTGGCAAATGAAATGGGTGAAAAATTTGGCAGTGGCGCAATTGCGATTGATATTTTAAGAACAAAAGTTGGAGATAATAAATTTTGATCCGGGACTTGGATTCCCTTCGATTCCTCAGAGTAAACTCACATGTTCAAACCATTTGCCAAGATCACTTCAGCATACTCAGTACATGTATTAATACCAAGTTTTCCATCAACTAGCATTTGCTTCTTTGCTCTAGACCATCCTTTAATTTGCTGTTCACGCTTAGCTGCTTCTAATTTAGAACTATATCGCTCGCAATAAATTAATTCTAGATGAGAAAATTTTTTAGTAAAAAATGACTGCTTGTTGCGTGTTGATTATATCTATTAATTAAATCGTTTGTAATTCCTAAATAAAATATTTTCTCATCGCAAAGAAGCATATAAACAAACCACATATATTAAAACCTGTGCTTGCACTGAGCTTGCCGAAGTGATCCGGGACTTGGATTCGAACCAAGATGAGCAGATTCAGAGTCTGCTATCCTACCATTAGATGATCCCGGAGACTTCAGTATTATAACAAATGCTTGAGGCTAATCCAATACAAGGTTAAAATAAATCAATAATATAAGGAAGAAAAACAAGAATCCCAACGCCAATTGCTCCTACAGCAGTAACTAATACCATTCCTGATGCAACATCTTTCGCAATCTTTGCGCTGATATGATGCTCACTTTTTATTAGATCAATTACTTTTTCAATTGCTGAATTGATCATTTCTGCACAAACTACAACAAGAATTGTCAGAAATAAAATCGCAACCTCAAATGCTGAAAGGCGGAAATAAATACTCATGAGGGAGACAATTATGGTTGCTATAAAATGAATGATTAAATTTTGGTCATGTTCAAGAACGTATTTGATTCCTTCAAACGCGTATCCAAAAGACTTAAATAATTTTTTTGTTTTTATCATATGTAATTAAGATGCAGCAAGCTTAATAATATAATACATAAATAAAGACAAAAATACTCCCACAAATCCTCCGACAATTGTTTCTGGAAGAGTGTGTCTTTTTGTTTTGATTCTAGACCAGGCAACAAGCGGGATAATTAGAAAAATAAAATAGTAGTATCCTCGATAAACCACGGCAATTGCACTGGCAAGAGCTGAAAGGGTTGCGACATGAAGACTTGCTTTGATCTTCAAGTTAATAAGGCTTACTAAAAAAACTCCAAACAATATTCCGACTGCATTTACAAGAAGGATCCATGGTCCTTTAAAAATAAGAAGACCTAGGGTGTATAATATTCCTGCGATTGTAAAAAATAAAAAAAGCAGAGGTCTTTGTTCTCTTTTTGAAACATCAAAATCAGTAAATATTTTTTTGTAAACACCATATGTTACAAATAGCCCAACTGCTCCAAGAAAGACAAGGGTATAGATAGTCCAGTTTATTGAAAGACTTAGATTGCTTGATGTTTTGTAGTCAAGAAAAAAAGGCAAAAATGTAATGATAAAAACTGGATTAAATAGAAGAGAGATGATTCGAGCAATAAGCATAATTATTTTATCTGATTTAAAATCGAAAGTGCTTTCTCTTTTCCAAGAATTTCCAAAGTCTCTGGAAGTGGAAGGCCTCTCTCTTTTCCTGTAAATATTTTATAAAGGATATTCATACGGATTTTATTTTGGTTCATTACTTCTTTTAGTATCTCAAATATTTTATTATTATTCCAGTCATTAACTTTTTCAAGTTTTGAAAAAAGAGTAATTGTAATCCGTTTTTCAGTAGGTGATAGATTAGATTTTTCGTTAGTACCAAAAAATATTTCAGTCTGTTCTTTAAATTCTTTCAAAGTTTTAATTCTTGATTTTACAAGAGGAATTAGTTTTTCAGTTGTTTCATTAGGAAGTTTGGATAAATCTGGATAAAAATCCACCAATAGTTTTTTTAACTGGTTATTTGACTTTGATTGGATATATTGCTGATTCATCCAATCAAGTTTAACAGGGTCAAAAATAGGACTTGTGCTATTTATATCTTTGAGATCAAATATTTTTATCATTTCAGAAACGCTGTAAATTTCTTGATCTCCACCTGGATTCCAGCCAAGAAGAGCCATATAATTAATAAGCGCGTCTTTTAGATATCCATCATCACGATAATCTAGAGCAGATTTTGCACCATGTCTTTTGGAAAGTTTTTGTTTGTCAGGTCCCAAGATTACTGGTAGATGAGCAAAAACAGGAATATTCCAGCCAAAAGCTTTGTAAAGCTGAATGTGCTTGGGAGTAGATGATATGAATTCTTCGCCTCTTAGGACGTGTGTTATTTCCATTAGATGATCATCAATAACATTTGCAAAATTATATGTGGGAAAACCATCAGATTTTATAATTACAAAATCTTCTTGAGTTTTATTTTCAAAAGTTATATTTTTATTTCCGATTGCGTCAATCCATTTAGTTGATCCTGTCTTGGGCATCTTGAACCTTATGGCACCATTGTCTTCATAGGAAAGATTTTTTTCCTTTAGTTCCTTTGCATACTTTTTGTATATTTCTATTCTTTCTGATTGTCTTTGAATATTCTTACCATGTGTGATTTCAAGCCAATTAAGAATTTCAAGAATTGCTTTTTCAGCATCAGGTACAAATCTTACCCTGTCTGTGTCTTCAATTCTGAGAATGAACTCGCCATCATTATGTTTGGCGAAAAGATAATTAAAAAGCGCGGTTCTGGTGTTCCCGATATGCGGTATTCCTGTCGGGCTTGGTGGAATGCGGGTTCTTATATTCATATGCTTATAGCTTATAATAGTTTTTTTGCGATTTGTTAACATTCATCGGTCACAAGGCCTTCTTGCATTATACGTAAATTTTGCCATATACTCAATATATGACCCTACATCAGACAACAGAGATATTTAAGAAATGGGGAATTTATATAGCTGCAGTAATTGCTGGAATAGTTCTTGTTATTGGACTTTTTAGGTTTGGTTTTTTTGTCAAAAATATAATTGCGCCATCAAAGGCTGATCCTCCAACAGTTACTTATGATAAGCTACCTCCAATTCCTTTTCCAGAAGATGCGACTCAGCTTAATTTGACTTACCAAGAGAATACAGTTGAAGGCTCCCTCCCGACAAATTTTCCTGATAGGATGGTTGTTTATCCAATTATACAAGAGATGGGAGGTCTTTTAAGTCTTGATAGTGCCCGAGAAAAGGTGGCTGCGATAGGGTATAGAAGTTCAATTAATCAAGACGCACCAGAGAAAAAACTAGAAGATGAAAAATATGAATGGGTGAATGAGAGAGGGATGGGAGAAAAGATAACTTTTAATATTGTCACATTTGATTTTAGTGTAACTTCTTCCTATCTTACCAACCTGACTGTAAGGGGAGCAAGAAGTCTATCAGATCAAACAAATGCCATAGGAATTGCTAGGGATTTTGTAAGCGATTTGGGATTGTTATCAGAGGACATTGATCTTTCCAAGACTCAAAATCCTGCACCATCGGTGAGGTATTTCACATACCCAAGGCTTTTTACAATTTCTGGAGCTGGACTTGTTCCAACCACTAGCTTGTCTACGGCACAGATAATAAGAGTTGATTTTTATCAAAAAGATATTGAGCACGAGATGAATACTGGAGATAAGAATTCGCCAACCCTCAAGCAGTCTCTACCTATTCTTTATCCCAATCCACCATACTCAACAATGAATTTTTTGATTGGTTCATCTGGAAACGGAGCTGATGTGTTGTCAGCAAATTTTACTTACAAAATGATTGATTTTAGCGCGCAAGAACAAGCAACCTATCCAATCAAAACAGCGAAAGAGGCATATGAAGAGCTACAATCTGGTGGAGGCTATATTGCCTCATATACCGGTGTCCAAGAAGAGGTTTTGATTGATAAAGTTTATTTGGGATATTATCTCGGAGAAGAAGATCAGGAATATTTGATGCCAATAATCGTTTTTGAAGGTAGTGACAATTTTTTTGGATATGTTTCTGCTGTTAGAGATGATCAGATTCAATAAGAGTAACATTTTCATTTATAAAATTAAGGAGAATTCTTGTATCTTTGAACCTCTCTATACTATTCATCACAATTATTATATAAACTCTTTCATTGATTTCTACTGATGTTATAAGCACTTCTCCTGCTCCTTCGGTTGTTCCTGTCTTCATTCCAGTTACACCATCAATTCCAAGAAGTTGATTTAGGTTTTTAAATTCGTAGGTTTTTCCCAATCCTAAACTGGTTATTGTTTTTTCTTTGGTTGATGTGTATTTAGTGAATTCTGGTATTTGCGCAGCATAAGATGCAAGTCTAGAAAGATCAGTTACTGTTGTAAAGTTACCATCATCATCAAGTCCAGTTGGGTCTGCAAAACGAGTTCCTGTCATGTGTAGCTGAGTTGCTTTTTGATTCATTTTTTTAATAAATTCTTCTCTACCGCCTATGAAATTGTCTGCAATCATTACTGCTGCATCATTAGCTGATGGAAGAAGGAGGGCATACATCACATCATCAAAATAAAAGCTATCATTAAGTATAAGCCCCAAAACTGATCCTTCAATTCCAGCTGATTTTACTGAAAGAATTCTATTGGACGCAAAATTCTCAAGTCCTATAAGTCCTGTCATTATTTTTACCGTTGAAGCCATTGAGAATCTGAGATCTGCATTTTTGGAAAAAAGAATTTTTTGTGTTTTTGCATCAACTATGATTGCGGTTTTGGCTGATACAAGAGGCAGCATGTCGGTTTTCACGAAAGGAAATGAATCTGTTTTATTTTGTTCGACTGCAGACTGGTTTTTATCAGGAGCCGTTTTTTTGGTTAATGAATTATTTGCATGATAGATTCCAAAAAGAATTAAATAAAGTATTAGAATTATGATTATTGCTTGAAAATCTTTTTCATAGTGCTTAAAGTCAAATGGTTTAGATGGTTGAAAAATAACTTTTTCTTTTTGTTTTTTTTCAAATTGTTTTTTTCTCTCAAGAAGTTCTTTTTGGCTTGGTCTTCCAGGTTTCTTTTTTTTAGATTTATTACCTTTTAGATAAATCTCATTTTTATTTTTGGAAAAAAGAAAAGAAAAAAATGAAGGCCTGCCTTCTGTAGCTTGTGGTTTTATTTTTTTGGATTTTTTTGTATCCTTATTATTTTTCCTGAATAGTCTTTTCTTCTGTTTTTGAGAATCTTTCATCAATACGTTCCATGTCGCGTGGGAAGAGTGATGCCTCCCTGACATTTGCAAGCTCTAATAATTTCATTGTAAGCCTTTCCAGCCCAAATGAAAACCCTCCCTCAGGCGGCATGCCGTATTTAAAAGCTTGCATATAAAGACCAAAGTTGTCTGGATTTACATCCTTTCTTTTCATCGCAAGTTCCAAATCTTCATAATTGTTGATGCGCTGTGCGCCACTCATCATTTCAAGCCCTTTAAATAACAGATCATAACTAAGGCTGTATTCTGGATTTTCTGGATCTGGCATAGTGTAAAAAGCGCGTTTTTTGGTTGGAAAATGAGTGATAGTAATAAAATCTGATTTGTGCTCGATCTTTGCCCACTCACTTATCTCGCGTTCGTCTTCGGGGTTTAGATCCATTTCTTTTGAAAGATCGCGATTTGTTCTTTTGCTAATTATTTCTTGTGCCTCTCTCAGGGTAAGACGGGGAATTTTTATCGGAATAAGAGGCTTGTCGACTCCAAATTCTTTTAAGACCTCAGGATATTTTTCAGACACATTTTTTATCATCTGAGTGCCCACAAATTCAAGTGCGTCCAAAAGCTCATCAAAACCTTTAATAAATGCAATTTCAACATCCAATTGTGTTGACTCTGTCAAATGTCTAGTTGTGACAGATGGTTCTGCGCGATATGCCTTGGCAATCAGAAAAACTCGCTCAAATACACTTACCATTATTTGTTTATAAAGCTGTGGGCTTTGGGTCAGAAATGCATTGTGTCCAAAATAATCAATTGAAAAGACTTCAGCCCCTCCTTCTGTTGCGCCGGCAGCGATTGTTGGTACAACAACTTCGATGCAGTCTAATTCTTTAGATGCGTTGCGGAATTCTTCAATGAGGGCTGCTTGGATCTCAAATATTTTTTTTACCTTTTCATGTCTGAGTGTAAGTGAGCGGTGGTCTAGAAGTGTAGGAAGTTCAAGGTTTAATTCCTCTCCTCCCATATCAAATGGAAGTGATTCGGCTTTTGAAAGTATCTCTACTTCTTTAGCCTCTATCTCAACTGTGCCGCTTGCGATTTTTTCATTAACCAATTTTTCTGGTCTATTTTTGACAAGTCCTTTTATAGAGACAACATATTCTGGTCTAATATCTGAAGCTGTTTTATGCGCTGACTCAGATGCTTGTGGGTTAAAAATGATCTGTGTGATACCAGTACGATCACGAAGGTCAATAAATATTAGTTTTCCATGATCACGACGTGAATGGATAAATCCCTGAAGCATTATTTCTTCTCCGACATGGTTTGGTGTTTCTGATGAAAGAACTCGTGTTTTTATGTTTTTCATACCTGTTATCATATCATCTTACACCTCAGCCTGACAAGTTTGACGTTCGCCCCTTGAATTATTGGAGAAGATGAGTCTTAATTAATGTATGGAAAAAGAAATAGAAGAATTGGCAAAAGGCTCATCAATCGCGCTTGAAAAGGGAATTGAAGCAACAAGAAAATTGGGAAAAGATACAGCCTCACTCTCACAGATTAAAAGAGCAAGGGGTTTTTGGAGAGGTTTAGGTCCTGGTTTTGTGACAGGGGCAGCTGATGATGACCCCTCAGGAATTGCTACATATTCTCAAACTGGTGCAAGATTTGGTTATCAATTTCTTTGGCTTTCACTTGTTACATTTCCCCTGATGTCTATTGTTCAGGAGATGTGTGCAAGAATCGGTCTTGCAACTGGTCGTGGACTTGCGGGAAATATCCGCATTAACTATCCGAGGTGGGTGCTTTATACAGTTGCTCTACTTCTTTTCGCAGCAAATACTTTCAATATTGCTGCAAATATTGGCGCTATGAGTGAGGCTTTCCGTTTGATTTATCCTGATCTTCATTTTCCTGTACTAGTTGTTGTTTTTAGTTTTTTTACTTTATATATGCAGATTTTTACTCCATATGAGCGTTATGCAAGGTATCTTAAGTATCTTGTTTTGGTTTTGTTTGCATACGTTGTGACTGCTTTTACTGCCAATATTGATCTTGGCCAGATGTTCAGAGGCGCATTTATTCCTGCTTTTGAATTTACCAAAGATCAGATTTTTATCGTAACTGCAATTTTTGGTACGACCATTTCTCCCTATCTTTTTTTCTGGCAAACATCACATGAAGTGGAAGAGGAAATTATGCATGGTAAGACCTCGTTGCGTCTTAGAACAGAAACAACAGATGAAGAAGTTAAAAAAATGAGGGTTGATGTCTGGACTGGTATGTTTATCTCAAATCTTGTGATGTTTTCAATTATTGCAACATGTGCTGCTGTTCTTTTTTCTAACGGGATATTTAATATTGAATCAGCATCAGATGCAGCACGCGCTCTAAGGCCGCTTGCAGGAGAAAATGCTTTTTTTCTTTTTGCAATTGGAATAATAGGAACAGGACTCTTGTCAGTTCCTGTACTTTCAGGCTCAGCTGCATATACTGTTGCTGAGAGTTTTAAGTGGAGATCTGGTTTATATAGAAAGTTAAGTCAAGCAAGATCATTTTACGGGGTGATAATTATCTCGACGATTATAGCCATGAATATCAATTTCATCGGATTTGATCCGATTAAGCTTCTTATCTACTCTGCTGTTTTTAACGGTCTTGTTGCGCCGATTGTCCTCTTTTTTATAGTTAAAATGTCAAGCAGTAGAAGGGTTGTTAAGGAAAGAGTAAATCATCCATTTATAGAAACACTTGGGTGGTTCGTTACATTTATCATGGCGTTTGCAGGAGTTATGACAATAGCGCTTCTTGTTTTGGGTTGATTAATTTATTTGTCTTATTTAGATAAATTATTGGTAGAACAGCAAGCGTTGCAAGAATTGCTCCTGAATAAAAAACAATTGAGATATTTGTTTTCTCCGCTATGACCCCAAGTAAATTTATTGAAATAACTGCTCCAATTGCGATCATCAATTCTCCAAAAGCAAATATTTTATGGTAATGTTCTTTTTTTGCTAATTCAGAAAACATTGCCTGAACAACAGGGGAGGTTCCTTTTGTAAAACCACCAAGTAGAGTACTCAAAATAATTAGCATAATAAAAGAATTACTTTGAGCAATAAGTATTAGAGTTAGTGCCATAGACAATTCAGAGAAAATAAAAATTTTTAGATGACCAAACATATCAGTTCCGTGTCCTAAGATAGATTTTCCAAGAAGACTTCCTACGAAAAATCCTCCCATAACAAGGCTTAGGCTTGCAATATCAATTCCTTTTGAGATAAGTAAAAAAGGAAGAAAGACCTGTTGAGGACTACTTGCAGCTGTATCTAGAATTGCAGACATAGAAACAAGAAAAGCCTTTTTGTTTCTGAAAATAAAATAGATATCTTTTAAAAATTCTTTATGATTTTGTTTCGTTTTGATCTCAGTTAATTTTTTGTCGTTTTTGTTTTGAAAATAAAGATTAAAAAAGTAAGCAACCACACCGATTATTGACATAAAGATAAGTGTTTGTCTCCAGCCAATGGTAGTTGCTAAAAAGAGAGCAACCGGGGGGATTGCTACTCTTCCAATTTCTCCAATAGCAGTAAAGCTGCCAAGATTTTTTCCAATATTTTTTGATTCAGATTGATGAGCAACTAAAGAGAATCCGACTGTATGAAACATCCCAAATCCAAATGCGGCTAATAAATATGCTCCAAAAAGTATAATCTGATTTTGAGAAAAAGCAGCAGCAAATATTCCGATCGAATAAACTAAAAGAAGAGAGAATATTAGTTTGATTCCACCGAATCTACCCGTTAAAAAGCCTGCAGGAAGTGATAGCGCCGCTGCAACTAGTGGTTGGGATGAGCCCAAAAAACCAACCTGTCCCAGAGAAAGAGATAATTCTATAGCGATAAATGGCAAGATGACTATTATTGCTGTTCTTACACCGTCGTTTAAGAAATGAAGCAAAAACAATTCCTTAATTTGCCTTTTCATTAAAATTAAGTATAGCAAACTTTATTTTGTGAAATTCATAGTGTAAAACGATCTTGTTTTTTTGATCAATCTAGGATAAACTCAACTTACAAATGCCTGTTAGCGTTGTTATCGGTACACAGTGGGGAGATGAGGGAAAAGGAAAAATTGTTGACTCGCTCTCAGAATCCGCAGACTTCATCGTCCGTTTTAACGGAGGAAATAATGCAGGGCATACAGTTATTAACGAATACGGGAAATTTCCCCTTCATCTTATCCCATCAGGAATTTTTTCTAAAAAAGCAAAAGGTGTAATTGGCAATGGAGTAGTTCTGGATCTTGCGGTTTTGATTGGCGAGATTGAGATGCTTAATGCTGCAGGTTTTGATCTCAAAGAACGTTTACTTATATCTCCACGTTGTCATATCATAATGCCTTATCACAAGGCAATGGAGAAGGTCTATGAAGAAGCAAGGGGTAGGGGGAAGATTGGTACAACTGGACGTGGAATAGGACCAGTATACGCTGATAAAATTTCAAGAAATGGGATAAGGCTTATTGATTTTAAAGACAAAAAACAATTTTCTGAAAAATTAAAACTAGAGTTGAA
>JAJDCH010000011.1 GCA_029260905.1 Candidatus Levyibacteriota bacterium
ATGAATTTCCAATTTATTCATGGGTAGTTGCTGATCTCCACGGACATGTTCTTGATATTCCCTTTGTGCTGCTTACAATTGCTCTCCTTCTTTCAATTTTTCTATCAAAAAAAATAATAAATTTCAAATTTTCTTTTTTTACCAAATATATATTAATTGGATTTTTACTTTCTATTATGTATATGACCAACGCATGGGATGGTGGAATCTATCTTCTTCTTGCATCTCTTGTGCTTTTTACAATTTATTATAAAAATTTAAAAATATTTTTTGTTGCTTTTTTTACAATTCTTTTAAGCCTAATCGTTTTCTCTCTTCCTTACAGTTACTTTTTCTCGCCATTTGCTTCAGGAATAGGAGTACTCTGCAGTCCTGATTTTTTGACACAAATAGGAAAGGTGGGTCCTTTTATTTTTGAAGAAGGAAAATGCCAACACTCTTACTGGTGGCAACTCCTAACGCTTTATGGATTTTTCTATTTCTTTGTCATATCATTTATTTTATTAGCAGTAAGAATTAAAAAATTGTTAAAAACAGATATATTTATTTTTCTACTTATTATTCTTTCAACATGTCTGATCATTATTCCTGAATTCTTCTATCTTAAGGACATTTATCCTGCACATTACCGCGCCAACACCATGTTCAAGCTTGTATTCCAATCATTTATCATGCTTTCACTATCAAGCGGTTACATTATCTTTCGCATAGTTTCTAGCCTGAAAATCAAATCTTTTAATATTTATAAAAAAATATTAGCTCTTTGTTATCTACTATCTGCTATATGCATGCTTTCCCTTGTCATGACCTATCCTTATCTTGCCATCAATTCTTATTATGGGGATCTCAAAACCCAGAAGAGCTTGGACGGTACATCATATCTTCAAATTCTTTATAAAGATGATTATGAAGCAATAAAATGGCTAAATAAAAATATAAAAGGGCAACCAGTTATTCTTGAAGCGCAAGGTGATTCATATACAGATTTTGGCAGAGTATCGACAAACACTGGTCTACCTACAGTTCTTGGATGGACTGTTCATGAATGGCTTTGGAGAGGAACATACGATATCCCATCTCCCAGAATTGAAGAGGTTAAAACACTTTATGAAACTACTGATATTCAATCAACAAAAAAAATAATTAATACTTATAAAATCAAGTACGTTTTCATCGGCTCCCTTGAAACACAAAAATACTTATTACTAAACGAAGAAAAATTCAAAAATCTTGGAGCACTTGTTTTTCAAAGTGGAGATACAAAAATCTATAAAATCAATTAGCTTTATCTATAACTGGCGTTGGGGTTATTATTCCGTTTTTTCCTATTGAACAACTACCAGAATCGGTCATACAAGAAATAAACTCATGAATTTCTGAGAAATCACTTTTTCCAACTCTTGGTGAAAGATAATATTGCTTCTCAAAATTTTCAGTTAGCAAACCGTGTCTTTCCTCTCCGCCTCCTAGATCCAAAACAATACTCTCAATTTTTGCTCCCTCCATTTTCTGAACAAGTTTTACAAAATCATCATACTCATCATCTTTTACATCTGTCTCAATACTATCCTTAAAAACATCAACAAGATTTACGACTTTTACTGGATTTAAAAAAGTGCCAACTGAGAACACCTTGTCTCTAAAAGCAGAAATCACTTTTTCCTGACGCTTCGATCTTGCAAAATCAGATCCTTCACCATTTACACCATGACGAGAACGAACAAACTTCAAAGCAGTTGTTCCATTCATTCTTTGAATGCCTTTATCAAAATGTAAATGTTCATATCTGCATGGAAATACTTCTAGTTCGTCTGCGCTGCCTGTTGCAATTTCAGCTGACAGACTAGCAACAGATTCTTCTTCGTGTCCACATAACTCATTTTCATTGCCTTCAAGTGGATACTTATAATCATCAAGAGTGTTTTCAACATCAATATCTATCCCACCCACCATGTCAATGGCTTTCACAAAACCATCAAAATCAACCTTTATAGAATAATCAATCTGCTGTCCCAAAACCTTTGAAACACTTGATTTGGCAAGAATGAGTCCTCCACCTTCTTTTTTCAGCTCTCCATATGTATAGGCTGTGTTGATCTTTGCTTGCAGTTCTGGAATCCACAAATCACGAGGAATTGACACAAGAGTTACTTTTTTATTTTCTGGATCAATACTTGCAAAAATCATCGTATCTGTCAGATCAGGCCCCTCATGCCCACCTCCACCAACACCCATTATCAATACGTTAAATTTACTTTCTTCTGCTTCTTTCAGTTGTATTTCTTTTTTAAATAACAATTCAAAAAGTACATTTATGTATTTTCCGCCCTTGAATATAGCAAAGCTAAAAATTGCCAAAAACAAAACTAAAAGAACTATAAATACTCGCTTTCGCGTTTTTGGTTTTCTTGAATTCATATTAGGAGTTTGAAATTATTCTACTAAATTTATCAGGATCTAGACTCGCACCCCCAGGCAGAACACCATCAATCAAAATTTTGCTTGTAAAACTATTTACATTTTCGGGCTTTACACTACCACCGTAAATAATAAATTTAACACCTGCTCTTTCCTTTATTTTCTTAGCCACAGACTCTGCATTTTCCGGTGTGTCAGGATTACCACTTCCAATTGCAAAAATTGGTTCATAGGCAACAACATCCACTCCTTCAGGTATTGGTGTATCTGATCCCTGAACGCAAAAAATTATTTTCAAACCATGTTCCCTTGCTAATTTTACTTTTTTTTCTAATACCTCATCTGTTTCTGAAAAATTAGCACGTCTTTCCGAATGTCCGATTATTACATAATCTGCAAATTCTTTTATTTGTTCTCCATTGATCTCCCCTGTATATGCTCCCTCTTCAAATGGAGATATGTTTTGCGCGCCAATCTTTATCGGCAAATTTTTTTCTGAAATTAATGATTTCAATTGTAAAAGAAGAGTAAAAGGAGCACAAACAATAATTTCTTTACTCTCATGACCTGAAAAATCAAAATCAGAGATCCCATCAATCCACTCATTTACATCAAATAATGTTTTATAAGATTTCCAATTCCCAATAATAAAAAGCTTTTTCATATGTTACAATGAATATTGATTTAAGACTTCTTTGTTCTTCTCACCTCACAAAGTCTTATGTCTTAAGTCTATTTATTATACCTTATGGAAGATCAACTACTCAAGGATTTAAACAAAGAACAACAAGCCTCAGTACTCCAAACAGATGGCCCGATGATTATTTTGGCTGGAGCAGGATCAGGAAAAACAAGAGTTCTTACATATAAGGTACTCTACCTTATGCTTGAAAAACAAATTGCGCCTGAGTCAATTTTGATGATTACATTTACCAATAAGGCTGCCAATGAAATGAAAGAGCGCATGGAAAAAATGCTCTCCAGTAAAGTAAAATCCAAGAACCAAGAACCAAGAACCAGTGGTAAGCCTTGGATCGCCACTTTTCATTCAATGTGTGCCAAAATCTTAAGAGTTGAGGGTAAGCATCTTGGTTTTTCTGAAAAATTTGTTATTTATGATTCACAGGATCAGCTAGATGCGATAAAAGAGGCAATGACCAGGCTTGATATTTCTATAAAGGATTTCAAACCCAGATCTGTCCTATCAACAATATCTGGTGCCAAAAACGAACTAATAACAGCCAATGAGTATCTTAATTTTGCTAAAGGCCATTTTCAAGAGACTGTCTCTAGAATATATCCTGTTTACCAATCACTGCTCAAAGAGAATGATGCGCTTGATTTTGACGATCTTATTCTCATGACAATCAAACTTTTTCAGGACAATGAGCAGGTGTTGAAAAAATATCAGTTAAGACTTGAATATATTCTTGTTGATGAATATCAAGACACCAACAGAGCTCAATATATCCTGACCAAACTTCTTACCAAAAGATGGAAAAATATTTGTGTAGTTGGTGACTTCTCACAAAGCATTTATTCCTGGCGTGGTGCAGACTATCGAAACTTGATGCGTTTTAAAGAAGACTTTCCAGGAACCAGAACTTTCTCCCTTTCTCAAAACTACAGATCTACTCAAAAAATACTTGATGGAGCAAGTGCTGTTATATCCAAAAACACCTCTCATCCAGTACTTAAACTCTGGACAGAAAATCCAGCAGGTTCTGAAATAGATATCTATGAAGCAGAGAATGAGCAAGACGAGGCGGATTTTATTATAAAACATCTTATTGATAAGCATGTTGCAAATCTAAATGACATCGCAGTTCTTTATAGAACCAACGCGCAATCCCGTGTGATAGAAGAAGCATTTCTTCATCATGGCATACCATACGTATTAATTGGAGGAACAAGATTCTATGAAAGAAAAGAAATAAAAGACGTTCTTTCATACATAAGAGTTGTTGAGAATCCAAAAGATTCTGTCTCATACAAAAGAGTTGAAAAATTAGGCAAAAAAAGATTGCAGAAATTCAAAAACTACCAAGAAGAAACCCAAGATCCAAAATCCAAGATCCAAGATCTCAACACCATAGATATACTCGATGGAATTATTAAAGCAACCAACTATCTTGATCTGTATGATGAAAAAATTGAAGAAGACAGGGCAAGACTTGAAAATATCAAAGAGCTTAGATCTGTTGCCATTGCACATCCTGATCTCACAGATTTTCTTGAAAACGTGGCACTGGTTGAGCAGGAATACAATTCAAAAAAAACCACAGAAGGAGAAACCAAAAATGCAATTACACTCATGACGCTTCACGGAGCAAAGGGACTTGAGTTCCCAACAGTCTTCATGATCGGAATGGAAGAAGGACTTTTTCCCCACAGCAGATCACTCATGGATAAAACACAACTAGAAGAAGAGCGACGCCTTTGCTATGTTGGAATGACGCGTGCTAAAGAAAAACTTCTACTGACCTATGCGAGAAGAAGACTTTTTTTTGGACAAAGAGCAACCAACATGGTATCCCGTTTTGTCATGGAATTACCAGAA
Organism: Candidatus Levyibacteriota bacterium; assembly: GCA_029260905.1. Taxonomy (GTDB): domain Bacteria; phylum Patescibacteriota; class Microgenomatia; order Levybacterales; family UBA12049; genus JAJDCH01. The sequence continues at coordinate 4,979 of JAJDCH010000011.1, forward strand.
CATCTAATAAATCAAGGTTTGGAATCAATTGATTTAAAAGAAAAAGACCCTGCTGATCTTTTCTAATCTCCATTTCTGTTAAAATATACCTATGATCGACTTTAATAAAACCGCGACCCACCCTCTTCAATCATTTGAATGGGGAGAATTTAGAAAAAAAACAGGAGTCAAAGTAATAAGAGGTGAAAACTTTCAGCTCACAATTCATAAAATCCCACATACGTCTTTTACAATTGGCTATCTACCGAAAGGACATATACCAAACAATGAACTAATTGATGAATTAAAAAAAATTGGCAAACAAGAAAACTGCATTTTTATTCAATTGGAACCAAATATCTTAAAAAGCAATAAACAAAAAGCAATAAACAAAAAGCTTGCTGAGGCCGCGCATCCTCTTTTTACTAAATACAATTTTGTTTTGGATATTACAAAATCGGAAGAAGAATTATTAAAAAACATGCATCAAAAAGCAAGATACAATATCCGCGTTGCGCAAAAACACAACGTTGAAGTAATTGAAGACAATTCAGATAAAGCATTTGCAGAATATCTCAGACTCACTGATGAAACAACAAAACGACAGGGGTTCTTTGCCCACACGCTTGATTATCATAAAAAACAATGGACAATCCTACCCCATAAAACTTCAAAAGATAAACTCAGCTCGCATTTACTAATTGCTAAATATCAACCACCAAGATCCAAGAACCAGAATTCAAGATCCAAGATCTTAACAGCTTGGATCTTATTTATTTTCAAAGACACGCTTTATTATCCATACGGCGCATCGATTAGTCAGCATCGCGAGGTAATGAGTAGTAGTCTTATGATGTGGGAAGCAATAAGATTTGGAAAGAAGTTGGGACTAAAAAAGTTTGATATGTGGGGCGCCCTAGGACCAAATCCAGGCAAAAATGATCCGTGGTATGGATTCCACAGTTTCAAAGAAAAATATGGTCCAAAACATATTGAATATATAGGAAGTTATGACATGATAATAAACCCTATTGCTTATCAGTTTTATAAACTTGCAGATAAAGTTCGATGGCTAATATTAAGATTTAGAAAATAAATGAAGAAATTTCTGCCAATCCTAACACTTGTTCTTTTTTTTCTTTTTTTCAAACTTTCAAACCTTGGCATCAGGCTTTCAGACAGCAATATCTACTTTTACACAGGATACGAAATACTTCAAGGAAAAATTCTTTATAAGGATCTTTTCTTTACCAACTTCCCATTTATTCCTTATCTTTCATCGTTGTACTTTTTGATAATTGGTGGAAATCTGAAATTATTTTTTCTAACCCCTGTAATTGAAGTATCCCTTGTTTCATTTTTTATCTACAAAATTGTCTTTGAGAAATACAAAAAAATATTTATCGCAACTATATCAGCATCTCTTTATCTTTTCTCTTTCATAATCCTTTCAACATCAGATCACCAATCAGGAGTATTTTTTGCATCGCTTGCAGCAGTTTTAGCATATTATTTTTATCAAAAAGAAAAATATTTTCTTAGCGGCATATCTATCGCAATTACGCTTTTAACAAAAGCGTACTTTATTCCTGTTGCGCTTTCACTTGGTTTTTTATTTTTAATAGATAAGAAATGGAAAAACTTAATAAGATTTTTGCTTGGTGGATCATCTGCAGGAATTATCATAATGTTGCCAACATTTTTTTTCGCATTTCCAGATTTTATAGATCAAGTTTTTAAATACTCACTTACAAGATCGCAGGGGGTTGATAAATTAGCTATTATTTGGTTTTTTATCAGACATGATTTTTCGCTTTTTATTTTACTAATCATAAATATTTTTTTAATTAAAAAGGAAAAATTCTTCGGTTTATTATCTTTTTTCGGAATTATTTTTTTTATTGTATACAAAGACATTTATTATCTTTATCTTAATTTTCTAATTCCTTTTCTTTGCATTTCTTATGCTGGATTTCATAAAGCAATTCAAGTAAAATTTGATATCCAAAAAGGAATTATCCCTACAGTTCTTTTGCTTTTTATTTTCTATAATTTTATCTCTTACACTGATGGGTTTAGAAACCTTCAAAAAATTAATAACATAAATCAAATTACGAATAAAATAAAACAGGAAAAGCCAAACGCGCTCTATGGTACTAATGATATAACAACTGCACTTGCATACCTTTCAAACACCCCACTTCTTAATAATGTTATTGATACAAATTCCAATATTTATAGACAGAGAATTCTTGATGCAAAAAAGATGACTACTGATGCCATATCCCAAAAATCAATAATAGTTGCTCATGGAGCTTACTATCCATTGGCGGGAATTGAAGAAGTGGTAATTGATGAGATTTTTGACAAAGAACAAATAATAAAAAACTGTAAGCTGATAGAAAGCTATCCTGTTCAGATGGAGGGAATTGAAAACAGACTGAATCTATTTAGGTGCTACTGACAGATTTTAAAAAAATATTTTGTTTACCAATTCTTTCCTTCTAAACGCAATGACCTCGCTCTTGCGTCAGATTTATTAATAACATCAGGAAATAAATATAATTCCCCTGCAATAATATTAGTAGCTAAATCCTTCAACACCTCATCCCAAGTTTTCCCTTCGATTGCTGAAATATCTATATCTTCGGGTTTCAAGGCTGTTCCATCCATTAGTGCTCTAAGTAGCTCAAAAAGATCGCCAGAAAATCCTTCTACTACCTCGTTCGCAGCATGAAACTCAGAATAAGGCACCAAACCAGGTTCTTCTTGTATAAATTCTGTTTCAAAGAATTTTTTCTTGTCTTATCTATGATACGCTCTCTCAAGGGTTTCTCTTTTTCTGGTGGTTTTATATCGTTAGGATTATTTTCCATAATATGGAAATACTATGGCATGAGGTGAAAATCTTTGCAACAACGATTTATTAAATATCAACGAACTTCTTTAGCATAAACTATATTTTAGGTATTTCGTAAACATAAACCTCGCTCTCTTCATCACTTGCAATCATCGGTAGATCTATTTTATAGACAAAGGTTACCACTCTGGTTCCAGGTTTTAGCTCTTTCAAAAACTTTATCTTTAAGCGAGAAAGAGTTTTGGGAATAAGATATGCAAAGACAACTGTTGCCTCTGATAAATCAACATCAAAAAAGTTCTTTCTTTTAAATCTTAATTTATCTGAAACTCCGAAAAATCTTGCAAGTATTTTTGAAAACCAAAATCGTGATAAATCAACTTCTATCCCTACCCCAGTTGCTCCATATTCTCTTGCTGCAATACAAAGCGCTGTTCCATCCCCTGAACCCATATCATAAATAATATCCTTATCATTTATCTTTGCGAGTTCACACATTATTCTTGCCGTTTTTTTATTTGTTCTCCACCACGGAGACCACGGACTATCAACTGGCCAAACCATTGAGAAAAGAAACAAAAGCAAAATAATTGTAACTGTGACTATTAAAAATACCAACATCAATTTCCTTTCTCAGCAAGAGAATTTGCAAGTCTATCTGCACGCTCATTATTTACATCACCTGAATGTCCCAATACCTTTTCATACATTACCTGCAGATTATTCTCAGCAATCAAATAATCTATCTTTTCAAAAATTTCTCTATTTTCTTTTATCTTATTTACAGATTTTTTGAGATTATTTATAGAAATCTGACTATCAGAATAAATTTTTATTCTTTTGTGATTTTTTTGTGATGCCCATAAAAGCGCGTGGTAAATTGCATACGCCTCAGCAGTATTATTTGTTTGTTTTCCAATTACCCGTCCTGCTTCCTCATATTTTCCAGCTACAAATGCCCAGGCAGCTTTAGCATGTTCATAACCATTTCCCGTGCAGGCTCCATCTGTCCAAATTTCAACTTCCGGAACACCTAAAAAACCTAAATTTTCAAACAAAAATTGATCTTTGTTAATTACCTTAAATTTCTCATCGTGATAAAGCCTTTTACATTTTGCACAAAAATAGTAAGCTTTATAGTAATAACTTTTCTTTAGTTGCTCAGGACTTTTTTTCGTTGCCTTCTCAATCAATACTCCCCTACAGTACTTACAAATATTCATAAATATCTAAGAAGATTATATCATGATTTTTCCATTTTTTACTTTTGGTTCAATTTCAGCACCTGGTTTTATCGATCCTTCAATTATTCTTGTTGCTATCTCGTCAACTAACCTTTCATCAATTGCCCTCTTCAGGGGTCTTGCGCCAAAAACAGGATCATATCCAACTTCGGCAAAATAAATACTCAGATCATCTGTTATCTTCATATTTATACCATTCTCACTCATCCTCTCTTTTACCCGCTCCAATTGTAATTCTGCAATTTTGATAAGATCTTTGGGAGAAAGATTGTTATATGTAACAATTGAATCAAGCCTATTTAAAAATTCAGGTTTAAAATGCTGATGAAGAATTTCATTTATTTTTTTATCAATACTGTCTTTATCGCTTTCCTCTTTCAAAATATCTCCGCCAAGATTACTAGTCATAATTATAATTGTATTTCTAAAATCAACTTTTACACCTTTACTATCAGTCAGCATCCCTTCATCAAATATCTGGAGAAAAAGATTAAACACTTGAGGATGAGCCTTCTCTATTTCATCAAAAAGAATAACGGAATATGGCTTTCTGCGAACTGCCTCTGTTAACTGCCCACCTTCTTCATAGCCAACATATCCGGGAGGCGCACCAATCATTCGCGCAACGCTATGATTTTCCATATATTCACTCATATCAATTCTTGTCAGGGCGTGCTCATTATTAAAAAGTATTCTTGCTAAGGTTTTTGCAGTTTCTGTTTTACCAACACCTGTTGGACCAAGAAAAAGGAAAGAACCAATCGGCTTGTCTCTTGCAGAAAGACCTGATCTTGATCTGCGAACAGCTCTTGCCACCAAATTAACAGCCCTGTCTTGACCTATTACTTGTTTTTTTAGTTCCTCATCAAGCTTTAAAAGCCTATCTGATTCAGTAGAAAGCACTTTGCTTACAGGTATCCCAGTCCAGCGCGCAACCACTTTTGCTATATCTTCAGCATCAACCTCTTCCCTTAAAACCTGTTCGTCTGTTGGAATTTTGCTCCACTCATTCATTAACTCATTCAATCTCTTCTCAATCTCAGGAATTTTTCCATATTTTATTTCAGCCGCTTTTTGAAGATCAACATTACGCTCTGCTTCCTGAAGCTCTATCCGATATGTATCAATTTTTGCTCTCATGTCTTGCACTTTTTGAATTATTTCTTTTTGTTTTTTCCATCTCTTTTCAAGCGTACTTGCTTCTGCTTTTAATTTTTCAAGTTCTTTTTCTTGTGTCTCTTTTCTACTCTTAGAGATTTCACTTTTTTCTTTTTTCAATGCAGCAAGTTCTATCTCAATTTGTGTTATTTTTCTTTTCAATAGATCAAGTTCAGCCGGCATACTTTCTGTTTCAATTTTTATTGCAGCTGCTGCTTCATCTATAAGATCAATTGCTTTATCTGGTAAAAATCTTTGAGGAATATATTGCGCCGAAAGCTTGGCCGCTTGAATAATTGCATTATCAGTTATACGAATCCCGTGGTGCAACTCATACTTTTCTTTAATTCCTCTCAAAATAGAAATAGTATCCTCAATTGTTGGCTCATCTATAAGAACAGGCTGAAAACGTCTTGCAAGTGCTGGATCTTTTTCAATATACTTCCTATACTCACCAACTGTTGTCGCGCCTATCATTTTAAGCGCTCCACGAGCAAGTGCAGGCTTTAGCATATTTGCTGCATCAACAGATCCCTCGCTTGATCCTCCACCAACAAGTGTATGAAGCTCATCAATAAACATAACATATTTTCCATCTGCATCCTCTACAGCCTTTACAAGACTCTTTAGTCTTTCTTCAAATTCTCCCCTAAATTTTGCACCAGCCAAAAGCTGTGCAAAATCCAAAACAAGCACTTCCTTTTCTTTAAGAGGTGTTGGCACATTTTTTTCAAAAATTTTTTGAGCAAGTCCTTCAACTATTGCAGTCTTACCCACCCCTGGATCACCGATAAGAACTGGATTATTCTTTGTGCGTCTTGAAAGTATCTCCATTATTCGCCTTATCTCAACCTCACGACCAATAACAGGATCAATTTTGCCACTATTTGCAAGATCAGTTAGATTAATTGTGAATTTTTTAAGCGCTTCATCAGGTGACACAGGCCTTAAAAAATCTATTGCTTGATTGTTGTTCATGGGGATATTTTATAATTAGCAGTAGAAGTTGTCAAGTGCTAAATCGAAAGGTGTTTTCTATACTTTTCCTGAAAGTACCACATTAAATGACTCAAAAACGACATTCATTTTTTGTTCAAAAAAACTTAAAATTTTTTTCATAATTTCCTCACCTCCTTTTGGTAGGTTGTGTCATTAACTGGGCGTTAACTTAATTTCTCTGTCCTGCCCTTTTTTGCTCCGGGATAGCAACGTTTCGCTCCAGAATGGCATTTTGAAACCTACCTTCTTTAGTTTTTAACATCTCACTTATCCTATTAAAGCCATAATAGACCTAAAATATATGAATATAAATAAAATTTTGTAAGGAAAAGGAAAGATTTTCTTGAGGCTATTTTAATCAATTTCAACTTGACAAATACTAACAGTAATAATTAAATTTATCCAAAAGTAAAAGCATAGGCCTCAATTCCTGGCGAGAACTCAAGTCTCAATATATGATTTTCAGGATCACCTTTCAAATCTATAAGATTATACAATGTGTTCTTGTCAACTTTTACAATTCCATCCACCACATCCATACCACCATTTTTATCATTCACCAATTTTCCATCAAGATAAACTTTTACTGTTCCTACCTGTCCAGACTTCTTCAAATGAAGAACTAAAAAAACTTTTTCTGCTGTAAAATTAAACTCTAGAACAGAGTTACCAATAGATGCAGAATATTCCTCGCTTATGCTCCATTCTCCCCCAAGGCTAAATGAATTATTTGCAATATTTTTTGAAATGGTTAGTGCTTTTTGACCTTTAGTCAATCTCCCATTGGGATAATAATACTCCATCCTTTCTGAACCAAGATACGTCTCCGGTGTTATATTTGTATTTGGCTGAGAAATTGAAACATCATTAATTTTCTCATTCACTTTCTGACCTGACTCTTCCAGAAGTGCTTGAATCACTTTTTCTGTTTCTGCATATGCGCCTTCTCCAAAATGGGTATATCTTATATATCCATCCTTATCGATCAGATACTTTGCGGGCCAATAACGGTTGTTGTATGCTCTCCATGTTTCAAAATTGTTATCCTGAACAATCGGATACTTTAACTCAAAGTCATTTATAGCTTCCTGTAAGTTCTCTGAACTCTTCTCAAATTCAAACTCTGGTGAGTGCACGCCGATTATCACAAGTCCCTTATCAGAATATTTCTCATTCCACATCTTAAGATATGGAAAAGTCCTTTGACAATTTATACATGTATAAGTCCAGAAATCAACAAGCACTACCTTATCCTTAAGATCACTTATCTTTAAAGGCTTACTATTGAACCACTCTCCACCTGGTATTATCTCTGGCGCTTTTAATTTTTGATCACCTAAATCATTGGGAATTTGATCACTTTTTTCATCTCCACTTTTTAATTTTTCAAGCTCATTTTTTACAAAATCATTATCTTCAAAAGCTGTTAAACCCACTCCGTATTGAGGAAATGTTCTAAGCACGTATGATTGAAAGTCACGATCAATATTAAAATTGAGTCCAATCGCTGTTATTATCATCAGAACTCCAAAACCTTTTTGAATTTTATCAGCATTTGGAATAAGCCATGGAACTTTTTGAAGTAAATTTCGCCCACCATACATGATAGCAAGCATCGGTATCGCAGTACCTAGTGCATATGCGAGAGTAATTATAACTGCTCCAAAACCAACAGTACTTGTCGCAGCAAGCGTTATGATGGATGCAAGAATTGGACCCACACAAGGTGTCCAAATAAGGCCAATACTAAGACCAATCAAAATACCCCCACCAAAACCCTGTCTGCTATCTTTTCCATTTCCGCTAATTACTAACCTGCTTGATAACTTAGAAAAAAGCTTCTCCATCAATAATTGAAACTGTGGCAAAAGAAGAGTTACACCAAACAAAAATATTATAACAACTGATACAAATCTCAAGGCATCAGCAGATAAACCAGTCGCTCTGACGATCGCTGATAAGAAAAGTGTAAAAAAGGTAAAGCTGAGTATAAAACCAGCTACAATTCCAAAAGGTTTTTTCTTTCCGCCACCAACACTACCTGATAGTACTATTGGAAGTATTGGTAATATACACGGAGAAAGAATAGTTACAACTCCTCCCAAAAAAGAAAATAAGACAAGTAAAAACATAATTTATTTAACAAAATAACATGCTCTGTTGAGGAATATTATTCTACTCTACTGACGAGCTCCATTAGACCTCCACCATTCCAGGTTGTGATTTGTTCTCCCTCTTTATTTACTTGTACAAATGTATGCTGATAAGTTACCCCGTATTTTTTAGCTAGCTCTTTTCCTTCATCATTTGTATCTGAATCATTATAATTTATTCTCAATATAATAATATCTTCTGGTATCTCGTCTGGTTTTTGTGTGAACTCAGCATTTGCTACTTTACAGGTTGGACACCAATTCGCGTAAAAATACAATACTCTTTTCTGTTCAACTGATTGATTATATGCATCTTTTGAATACACAACATATCTTGACTCCTCAGGGTTCGTAGCTATCACTGCTTCTCTACCAACTGAATCTTTTTTATTTTCCACAACATCGGCTTGAGGTAAGTTGATTACATTGTTTTCAGAATATTTTTGATTAGCAATAAAAAATCCACCACCTATCAAAATTATTACAATTAAAATTGTTATAGTTTTAGAATTCATAATTTAAGATTAAACGATAAATTGCTCTATGTCAAGTAGAGTTTACATCTAGCCTAGTTTATCGCTTCAACTTTCCATAAACACTTCCCAAAATTTTAGCAAGAAGCATTACCGAAACGGCGATTATCAGAAATGGATCTATCTCATGATTTGTACTCTGCGCGATAATCCCAGTTATCAAAACTGCAATTCCTGCAAAATACGCAAAACGGGAAGCAATAAATTTATGTAGCTGCTCTCGCTCATCGCCTGGTTTTTCGTTCCATAAAAATCCTGCAAATAATATAAATAGGACTACCAAAAAAGGAACCATAAAAGGACTGAGAGCTTGGGGCATTAACAGATCTAGAGGATCTATAAAAAACGCCAGTAAACCAACTAGTAATATGGATATTATTATTTCACCTGTAAAATTGTTTTTCATGATTTCAAACTAAATATGTCCTCGATCGGCTTTTTAAAATACTTCGCAATTTTCAGTCCCAACAAAAGAGATGGCGTATAATTTCCCTTCTCTATTGCTATCACTGTTTGACGAGATACCTTTATACTTTCAGCAAATTCTTCCTGAGTTATATTTTTTTCTTTTCTAAGAATAGAAACTGTATTATTTATATATTCTGCCATATATTAATCTTTGTCAACATAATCAAGATAATATTAATTTGTTTCATTCTTTTTGTCAACTAGGCTTTACATTTTTATTTTAATTTAATATACTTTAATCATGAAAAATTTCCTTTTCAGAAAGATTATAATCGTCATTTTAATCTTAATCGGAGTGGGGATATTTTTATTTAATCAAATATCTTCTAAATCAACACCATCAGGATTTCAACCAGCAAATCCAGGCGAGACGGTTGTAAGAAACGTAGAGCTTCAAAATGATTTTAATGGGGCAAAAGTCAAAAAAGGAGATCTTCTTCAGGGCTGTACTAGTCAGGACTGCATTCCCAGTATTGATAACCCAAAGTTTGAATCTGTCAACGATGCTGACAGTTGGCTTGAGGACGGTGATGCTTTGTTTGCGATAGATTACATGGGTGAACAGAAAGCTTATCCTCAACGTATCATGAACTGGCACGAAATTGTAAATGACGAAATCCAGGGTGAGCCAGTTGTAATCACTTTTTGTCCACTTTGTGGATCAGCTCTGGCTTTTGAGAGAAAAGTGAATGGTGTAATTACAGAGTTTGGGGTTTCGGGCAAGCTGCATGATAGCGACCTTGTTATGTATGATAGATATGAGGGAAATCTCTGGCAGCAAATAACTGGTGAGGGGATAGTAGGTCCAGCCGCAAGACGGGACGAAACTCTCAAGCAAATTCATATTTCAACAACAAATTGGGAAACTTGGAAAAAAGAAAACCTTGACGGTCTTGTCTTATCTCAAGAGACTGGATTTTCCAGAAATTATGATGCTTATCCATATGGAACATATGAGCAAGATGACGAGCTTTATTTTGGAGTTAAGAATTTAGATAAAAAGCTGCAAATCAAAACAGTTGTTTATGGAGTAAGTATAGATGATGCTAGAAAAGCATATCCTGAAACTGTCTTTGACAACAATTCTGTAATAACAGATATATTGGGAAATGCCAATATCAAACTTGAAAAAACAAAGAGTGGTAAAATAATAGTTACAAATCTAGATACTGATGAGGATATTATACCAATCAGATTATTCTGGTTTGCTTGGGCTGCGTTTAACCCTGATACGCTTATTTATGAAAATACGAATTAAAAAAAATCACTTAAAATTTTCATTTATTTTGGTTGCAATACTTCTAGCTCTCGGGGCTCTCAATTATTCAAACACTCTGATTAAGAATCATACACCTGCATCTAAAATAAAAGAACTATCTCCCAATTATTACGAGTACTCTGATAAATCACTTAAGCTTTCACAATCTCGCGGAAAAACTATCCTGTTTTTTGCAGCAACCACCTGGTGTAATACCTGTTCAAACCTCGATAAAGAAATAAAAGAAAAAAGTATGGATCTACCAAAAAATATAACCATTCTAAAGACTGACTATGATAATGATAAAGCTCTAAATAAAAAATACTTCATTACAATTCAACATACTCTAGTGGTGTTAGATAAAAATGGAGAAGAAATCAAAAGGTGGATTGGGGGTAATTTTGAAGAACTCATTAAAAATATCTAAAATTTATCTATGAAAAAATCTTCTTTCAAAACTGACGCTCAGTTAGCTTGCCCAAAATGCAATTATGTACAAAAGGTTGAAATGCCGCTTAATGCATGTCAGCATTTTTATAAATGCAAAAATTGTGATACTATGTTAAAACCTAAAACAAAAGATTGCTGTGTATTTTGTTCGTATGCTAATTTTTTGTGTCCACCAAAACAAAGAGAGTTAAATATAAATTTATGAAAATTGCAGATTGTCAACATTTACCAGAAAAATTTGCTCAGCCAAAAACTGATGAGTGTCAGGAAAATCATCCATGTTCTCATGGGCAAAGAGTTTGCTTAACTTGCGGATACGTCGGCTGTTGTGACTCATGTCAGATGCATCTGAGAATTCATGCAGAACAAACAAAACATGAAGTGATGGCATCATATCCTGCAGATAGCTCATCATTTATCTGGTGTTATGCTGATGATGACTATCTAGAACCAGACGAAAAAATTAACTTAAAAGTCTAGAAAATTATCAGTAGTTATCTCAATCTTATATTTTCAAGATTTTGCAATTGTGAATTAATTTGATTTTCGCTTTCATTACCAAAACTAACAAGAAGCATGTCTCCTTCTCCAACAATCTCTTCTAATGCATCTGGATTTTTATTACCATTAATATAGAATTTCAATTCTTCATCTTTCCCCGAACAAAAAGTCTCACCCGTTCCTGTTGTAAGACAGTCTTTTGTTAATTTAAAAGGCAAGGTTTTGAAAAAATCATTCCAAGTTAGATCTTTCTTTTTGACATGAACTAGATTGGGATTTGCAGATGTGATATAGACATCTTCTGATAAATCATGGTACATTGCAGATGTAAATATCCTAAAAGTACCATTGGTATATATTGCAAATGTCGCTTCATGCGAGAGGCTTTCTTGATCTTTAGCTATTTGATTATTAGAGATTTCATTTGTAACAGTGCTTTGACTTTCGAGCTTAACATCATATTTATTGGATGAAAATAAATAAACTCCGATTGCAACTATCAAAACAACTACTACTGACAAAACATTTTTTGTTTTCATCTTGCAACTTCAAGTATAACAAAATTTGCCACTCTTTTGAGTGACGATAAGTTCTTATCAAAGATATAAAAAGGGATTCTGAACCACTATGATTAATACTTTTTTGCAGGTTGCCTCAGTTCTTGTTACTCCCTTTAGTCATCTGCTATGTCTTTTTGACAAGTAATTCTACTTTTAGAATTAATTTTTCACTTGTTGTTGGTGCTATAATTTATACGATGAAGAAATTAATTATATTAATGTTTGCAATATTAGGATTTTTTCTCTATTTTAGAGATATCAATGCTTTTATCCCCAATAAGTCTTCGCAGCAAATTAGTTATATCCCAATTGGTGATTCATACACAATTGGTCAGGGAGTTGCAAGATCTGAGTCTTGGCCTGAGATTTTGACAACACATCTTCGAAAAAATGGAATTGAGATAGAACTTACCTCAAACCCTTCTGTATCAGGATATACAACCCAGAATGCAATCAATTTAGAACTTCCTATTTTCAAATCAAACAAGCCCACCTTCACAACTGTTCTAATAGGCGCCAATGATTCATTTCAAAAAATTAATCCGCAAATTTTTGAAAACAGATTGAAAACTCTTCTTGATGAAATACAAAAAACCTTACCTGATAAAAATAAAATAATTCTTATAACAATTCCTGATTACTCCTCATCACCTGCAGCAATCGAGTTAGAAAATACTTCCTCAACAAAAATGTTAATTATAAACTACAACAATATCATCAAAAAGGAGGCAGAAAAAAGAAATATTCCCGTTGTCGATCTTTTTCCTTTAACAGAAAAATTAAAAGGCAAACCGGAGTTTTTTGTATCTGACGGGCTTCATCCATCAGCCAGACAATACCAGCTCTGGGAAGAACTCATCTACCCTGTTGCATACGAGATGCTAAAAGACGATAATAATTAATATGGAAATTGCAACTCTTGCCAATGGATGCTTTTGGTGTACAGAAGCAATTTTCAAAAGATTAAAAGGTGTTGAATCAGTAGCTTCTGGATATACTGGAGGAGAAAGAAAAAATCCTTCATACGAGCAGGTTTCATCCGGCGCAACGGGTCATGCTGAATGCCTGCAGATAAAATTTGATCCCAGCATTATTTCTTACCCTACGATTCTTGATGTCTTCTTTGCAACTCATGATCCCACAGAATTAAATCGGCAAGGAAATGATGTCGGAACACAGTATAGATCTGCAATTTTTTGGCATACTGATAAGCAGAAAAAGGCAGCAGAGAAGAAAATAACTGAGCTAAAAGATTCAGGAAAATATGAAGATCCGATTGTTACAGAACTAATGGAATTTTCAGGCTTTTATCCTGCTGAGGAATACCACCAGGATTATTATGATCAGAACCGTAATGTAAATATGTATTGCAAAATTGTGATCGATCCCAAAATCAAAAAGCTCTTAAGTCAATTTGGAGATAAAGTAAAAGAAGAATATAAATAATCTATTTACTCTCTCCCTGCGCCTCTTCTATTAATTTCTTGAGGTTTGTCGGGATTGGATTCTTCTTTAGAAGCTTTGCCATGTAAGTTGTATTGTGGACAAGAAATCGCAAAGTTTTATTGGTATATAAATGCTTTTCTCCACCTGCGTCTATATAGGAGGGTCCAGGTCCTGCAGGTCCAACCCAATAAGTATCGACATTGGGTGGAACTACACATCCCAAGTGAGTTAAGTTAAATAAAGTATTGGCTGCAACATCATGCGCGCCGTCTTCATTACCTGTTACGATACATCCTGCAACTTTGTTATATAATGGAAATTGCCCAGTCTTTTTGTTTCCTTCTGCATATGTTCCATCCAGTCGTTCAATAACAAGTTGTGCAACGGATGAACGGACACCAAACCAAATTGGAGCAGCGATAACAATGATATCGCAAGCTTTAATTTTCACCAAAATCTTTGGCCACTCATCACCTTCGCCTTCATAAGAAGATACACCAAATGGAATATTGAAATCAACAACACGGATAACATCTGACTCAACATCCAATTTTTTGTACTCCTTCACAACCTTTTTGATCAGCGCTTCGGTATTTGAAACTTTTGGAGATTTTTTGAGAGTACAATTTAAAATTACTGCTTTCATAACAATCCCATTTTCTTTTTTACTTCTTCAACTGTTTCTCTGGCAATTTCAGATGCTTTTTTGTTTCCATCTTTTATGATCTGATCAACCACATCAGGATTCTCTTCAAAATATTTTCTTTTTTCTTGAAATGGCTTTAACTCAGCAAAAATAGCATCAGCCAAAACCTGCTTCATGTCAGAATATCTGATTCTTTTTTCCCGATAATCTATAACAAATTTTACGAAAATTTCTTTGTCGACAAAAAGCTTAAGTAATGTAAATAAATTTCCAACCCCACCTGTTTCTGGAATATTGCCACCTTCCAGGCCGCTATCAGTTGGCGCTTTGGCAAGCTTTGATTTTATAGTCGCCAAATCATCTATCAAGTTTATGAAACTCCCCTCAATGCTTTTACTCATCTTCCCTTCACCAAGAAGTGATGGGACGTATTGACCTGGTGTTTTAAACCTTTTGGGTTCTGGAAAATAAGTACCAAAATCCTGATTCATACGACGCGCGATTTCTCTTACTACCTCAATATGTGGCTCTTGATCAAGACCAACAGGTATACTGTCTGCTTTATAAACCAAAATATCTGCTGCCATCAGAACTGGATAATTAAGTAACGCTATTGTGACATTTTCTGGATGTTGTTTTACCTTTTCTTTAAAAGTTGGAAGATGCTGCATCTTGGCAACTGTCATAACGGTTGAAAAAAGATAAGCAAGTTCTATGTGATACGGATTTGAGCTTTGCTGAAAAAGAATACTTTTCCCATGATCAAGTCCTGCTGCTAGATAATCAATTATAATCTCGCGTCTATTTTTACGCAGCTCCTCCACATCATACGGCGTTGTCAAAGTATGAAGATCGGCAACCATATAAAGAGTTTCATAATCAGAGTTATCCTGCAACTCAAGCATGCCTTTTATTGCACCGAGATAATTCCCCAGATGGAGTCTGCCATTTGCTCTTATTCCTGAAAGTACTCTTTTTTTCATATTATAAATTCTGCGCTTTATGTCGCAAATAATGATCCATTATGACTAGTGCCGACATCGCATCAACTATTGGTACAGCTCTTGGCAAAACGCATGGGTCATGACGTCCCGCAGCGCTAAGCGTTACCTCTTTTTTATTTTTGCTTACTGTTTGCTGTTCCTTTTTTATCGTTGAAACAGGCTTAAAGGCAACTCTAAAATGAATCGTCTCGCCATTTGAAATACCTCCTGTTACTCCCCCTGAATTATTTGAACTGGTTCTTATTTTTCCATCTTCAATCTTAAAAGGATCATTGTGCTGACTACCTCTTAATTTTGTCCCTTCAAATCCTGATCCTATCTCAAATCCCTTAACAGCATTAATGCTAAGCATAGCTTTCCCAAGATCTGCACTGAGCTTATCAAAAACAGGCTCACCAAGACCAACTGGCACATTTTTGATAACTCCTCTTATAGCCCCTCCTATTGAGTCTCCATCTTCTTTTACATCCTCGATAAGCGAGATCATCTCCTCTGCTTTTTCAGGATCAGGACAACGGATGATATTTGCTTCAACATCCTCCATTGAGACATTTTCAAAATCAATATCTGTTCTGATATTACCAACACTTTCAACATAGCTAATTATTTCAACGCCTAATTTCTTATACAAATATTTTTTTGCAATCACACTTGCAGCAACGCGCGCTAAGGTCTCTCTTGCAGATGCGCGACCCGATCCTCTCCAATCACGAAAACCATATTTTGCCTCATATGTATAATCTGCATGAGATGGACGATACACATCCTTTAGCTCTATATAATCATCTGATTCAAATTCCTGATTGAAAGCAATAACAAGAATTGGTGTTCCAGTTGTCTTTCCTTCAAAAACACCTGAAAGGATTTTAACAGTATCTGATTCTTTTCTTGGTGTAGTAATCTTACTTTGTCCTGGTCTTCTTCTGTCCTGCTCTTTCTGGATTTCTTCCTCTGTTATCTCAATTCCAGGAGGGCAACCATCAACAACCACTCCCACGCCACCGCCATGCGATTCTCCAAAAGTTGTTATTCTAAATAAATGTCCAAATGTATTTCCAGCCATATTTTATAAATTAAAAATCAGGAATTATGAATTATGGAAAACACCTTTTCCATATCATCTTTTGTAAGTTGTCCTTCTGCCGATTGCTCGTCCAAGGTCTTCGGCACAAAAACCATTTCATTTCCATATAGTGTTCCAAAAATTCTTGTCAGCAAACTTTTTTCACCCATTCCCAAAATAATATGCTTAATATTTTTATCCCGCAACTCCAAACCCAAATCCAAAAGCCTAATTGCGTCTTTTTCTGTTTTACAAAATGTTGATATTTTTACAATGTTTGGACTGTGCTGATCCATTGTATCAATTATTTCACTCAATTTCTTGCTTTCTGGAGTTTCCTCATAATTATGATACGAAATAATTTTTTTAATTTTTAAATTATTATCTTTTATGTGCTCCAACTCCTCTTTTTGTGCTATATCAATATCAAGCATCGCATCGGTGTCTTCCAGAAATGAAACAATCTCAAGCCTTTTCTCAAGATTTATCTGTATTGGCTCCAGATTTTTCCTCCTGAAAAGAATTATCAATTTTTCTCTCAATTCCTCACTCAATTGACTAATAAAATTAGTATCAATCTTATCAACATAATCAATCCAGACTTCAAAAAAATCATACTCGTGTTTGTGTTTTGAAATCATTTCCAACACATCATCTTTTGAATTTTTAATAATTGGCAAACAATAATTTATTTTCATATTTTATTCTTCTCTTAATGCTTCAAGGAGTGCGTCTCGCATAATTTTTTCTGGTGCTTCAACTCCCGTATACATCCTGAACTGTTCAATTCCCTGGTGAAGAAGCATCTCAGAACCATACACGATTTTTGCGCCCTTTTTATTTGCATTTTTCAACAGTTTTGTTTCGTGTGGATTGTAGACTGCATCTAAAACGATATGTTTTTTCTCAATCAAATTTTCAGGAAGAAAGAGTTTATCCACTTCAGGACTCATTCCAACAGATGTCATATTCAAAATAATATCTATTTCTTTTATTTTTTCTACATCCGTTAAAGGAAAGTATTCACAGTCAAAATCCTCAGCAAGTTTTTTTGCTTTTTCTACTGTCCTATTAAAAATGCTTACCCTTGCTCCTTTTTTGATAAGTCCGTAAACAGCAGCCCTTGCAGCACCACCTGCTCCCAAGACAGCCGCTTTTTTCCCGTTAATTTCTGTCACATTTTTAAGAGAATTTACAACGCCAAGCCAGTCAGTATTGTACCCTGTTAATCTTCCATTATCGTTCACAACCGTATTTACTGCTCCAATTTCTTTTGCGGTATCATCTATATTATCCAAAAAATTCATTATTTCCTGTTTGAAAGGAATTATCACACTCACCCCTCTTATCTGCATCGCTTTTACTCCCTTCACAAAATCTTCCAAGTCCTCTATCTTCAGACTTGCTGAGAGGTAAACAAAGTCAAGTCCCAGTTCCTGATATCCTGCATTATGCATAATAGGTGACATTGATTTCCTGCCTAACCCTCCAATATTCATACATATTTTTGTGCTTGATGTTATTTTCATTATTTTATTTTTACTACTATATCCTCTACTACTTCATCAACTTTTTTATCATCGGTTGAGATTTCAAAATCTGCATATTTATTATACAAAGCTTTACGCAAATCATACAGCGCTTTTGCTTTTTCCTTATTTTCAAAAAGAGGACGCGGAATCTTTGGATTGATTCTTTTTAGAACTGTTTCAAAACTTGCAGTAAGCGCAACTATCAAAGAGTTCTTTTTCAGATTTTTAACATTCTCATCTCTCATAACCACACCACCACCAGTCGAGATTACACCCTTGGTTGTGTCTCTCAGATCAGCACAAACTTTAGATTCATATTTCCTAAAAAGCTCTTCACCACCAATTTCAAAAATTTCTTCAATACTCATACCTGCCTTCTTAACAATCAAATCATCCATCTCGATAACATGCGTATCAAGTCTTTTGACAAGAACTTGTGCTACTGTACTTTTACCAGTTCCCATAAATCCTATCAAAACTATTTTCATATTTCTTCCTCCTCTATTTTAATTCCTATTTCTTTTAATTTTTTCCAAAAATCAGGAAATGATTTGCTAACAACTTCTGGATTATTTATAGTTATTCCATCAATTTTTGTACCCGCAACAGCAAAACTCATCGCCATCCGATGATCTCCATATGTATCAATTGCTGCTGATTTTGGGACACCGCCATGGATAATAATTGAATCTTCAGTTGTATTTGTTTTAATTCCCATTTTTGCCAATTCTTCCTCAACTGCTTTTACCCTTTCTGTTTCTTTATGTCTTAAAGTCTTAATTCCTGTTATTTTTGTATCACCTTTTGCAAACGCAGCAAGCACAGAAAGGGTTTGAGCCTGATCGGGACAATTGTTCATATTTATATTAATTGGTGATATTCCCTTGCCTACAATTGTTATCTCTTGTTCTCCAAAATTAATCTCCTGCCCCATCTTCTCAAGAATTTTTAAAAAATTTATATCCGCTTGGACTGATTTGGGATTAACATTTTTAACTGTAATTTTTGATTTGGTAAGCGCTGCAATTGCAAAAAAATACGACGCGCTTGAAAGATCTGTTTCAACTAAATATGAATTAGCATCATATTCATTACCCAAAATCAAATATTCTCTATAATTATTATTTAAAACTTCAATTCCAAATTGATTCAAAATATCAATTGTCATATCAACATATGACTTTGAAACCTGCTCATTTTTTACATTAATTTTTTCAATCCCTGCAATAGGCGCAATCATAAGAAGCGAACTTAAATACTGGCTACTCAAACTTCCGTTTATGCTTATTTCTTTTTTACCCAGATCTGCTGATACAACACTTACAGGCGGAAATCCTTTTTCTCCAAGATAATCTATCTTTGCGCCAAGTTCTCTCAATGCATCCACCTCATCACCAATCGGTCTCTTATTTAGCCCTTCAAGTCCATAAATCTTTTTAACGCCTGGCACTATTATTGAAAGTGCTAGAATAAATTTCAGAGTAATTCCAGAAAGACTTGCATTTAAATTATAACTACCTTCCTTGACATCTCTTATATCACCAACAACTTCAACAGAATCTTCTTCTTCAACAATTTTTATTCCCAGAGATTTCAAGCAAAAAATCATTGCTTTTGTGTCATCACTGATCAGCGGGTTTAAAATCACAACTGGCTTTTTTGTAAGTGTTGCCAAAAGCAAAGCTCTTATTGTATAGCTTTTTGATGAAGGTATATTAATTGATGAATCAATTGATTCTCTGAGCGGATGTATTGTAATTTTTTTCATTTTGCCACATAGGATAAAGTTTTTTTTAAATTTTCGTCCGAAACATTTCTATCATAGACTCCCACCCCAATATTTTTTAACAATGTAAAATTAATTTTTGTAAATTCATTTTTTTTATCAGACTTCATTTTTTCAATTAAATTTTCGATCTCAAAACCAGATACACCTGTAGGAAGTCCTGCGTCAATAATCGCTGTTTCAATCTTTTCAAACTCCTCCTGAGTTAGCAAGCTCTCGAGCACAGACAACTTGGCCTCAGCCACCATACCTATACTTATCGCTTCACCATGAAGTAAAGGATTTAAGGTCTCAAGACTCAGTGCCTCAAACGCATGACCTATCGTATGACCAAAATTCAAAAGCTTTCTTAACCCCATTTCATTTTCATCAGAAACAATAATCTCTTTTTTTATCTCTATTGATCTATAAATCAGATCAACCAATTCTTCTTTGTCAAAACCTTTTAAAGATTTTGCAGTCACTTTTTCAAAATAATCCTTATCTTTAATAAGACCGTGTTTTATAATCTCTGAAAAACCTGACAAAAACTCTCTCTCTGGAAGACTGTCCAAAAAATTTACATCTATAATCACACTCATTGGTTGAATAAATGTTCCAATTAAATTCTTAATATTCCCAAAATCAATTCCTGTTTTACCACCCACACTTGCATCAACCATTGACAAAAGAGTAGTTGGAATATTTAAGAAATCAATTCCCCGCATATATGTACCTGCGGCAAATCCTCCCATATCGGTAATTACTCCCCCTCCCAGATTTATGACAAGTGATTTACGGTCAAATCTGTTCTCCAGAAGCGTCTTCCAGATTATTTCAATTGACTTAATGTTTTTTGATTTTTCACCTGATGCAAGAATTATGGAAACAGAATCTTTTGGCAAAACCAATAATAATCTATCAAGAAAAAGCGACTTTATGTTCTCATCGGTTATTACTGCAATCTTTGAATATTGTGAAAGATCAACAACTGCTGAGAGCTTCTCAATAAGTCCCTTATCTACAAAAATCCCGTACTGACTTTGTCTGTTCAAAATGGTTATTGTTATTTGTTTCATATTATTCACCAAGCTTTAAGAAATAACTGTTTATTTTCGAAACACTTAAAAGCTTTTTCCTAGATAGTTTTCTCTTGTAATTTTTTATCTCAGAACCTGTTGGAATTGCAGAAACATTTCCAACCCGCCTACATTGCATTGCAGCAATAGAGTTGGCAAATCCTGCAGAATCTCTCAAGCTCCACTTCTTTATTATACCGTATGTGAATGCGCCTCTGTATATATCTCCTGCTCCAGTTGTATCAACTACCGATACCATTCTTGCCGGTATAAGATCGGTGTTTTCTCCATCATAAATAATGCTTCCAAGCTCACCCAAGGTAATGACAAAAGCCTTGCCACAGATTTTATACAAACAATTGAGACAAGA
The DNA here is from genome assembly GCA_029260905.1 of Candidatus Levyibacteriota bacterium. GTDB lineage: Bacteria > Patescibacteriota > Microgenomatia > Levybacterales > UBA12049 > JAJDCH01. Next base: position 26,047 of record JAJDCH010000011.1, read on the forward strand.
GCTAAAATCACGCTTGTTACAAAAGTTAGCAATTGAGTCAATTGGAATAATTGGATAGTCAGCATGCCTCATCATATCTTTTACAAAGCTAGTTACCTCGGTTGAGGGATCTATTATTATCTTCGCTGATTGCTTTTTGTTTTTTACTATTTCATAAAAAGCCTTTCTCTCATGTCTGTCGATAATAATAAAATCAAATTGCTCAATAAATTTCTTTTCCATCTTTTCAATTGCTCTATGCTTTACTGGTCCTCTTATTTTTTTTCTTTGCCCTGAAATCGGATCAATTAAAATTGTGTTTACTTTAGTGTTATTTTGAAGATTATTAATCGTTTTTATTTTTTCCTCCTTCAAGGTATTAATTATCATCTCTCCCTCAGAATCATTTCCAACACTAGTTAGAAATGTACAATCTATCCCAAGTCGTGAAAGTAGAATCATTGATGTCAAAACAGGACCACCGATATTTCTTTTTTCTGTCTGCTCTTTTGCGCCTACAAAAAAGATATTATCTATAACTGATTCTCCAATTCCAAGTATTTTCATATTTGTTTTTGACATAAAAAAACCTCCCTATTTATGGGAGGTTATACTTTATAGCGCTTTAACACGCCAAACTACCTCCCTAGGAAGTAAAGTAAAACCAAATCTTGACTAGTTGCTGAATATTTTTCATATGACTTTCAGATTATAAACCTACCTGCCTCAAAAATCAAGACTACGCTTAGAAAACCATTTCTTTCAAAAATTTCGAAACATTTTTTTCAATCTCATTCTCTTTTGAATCTCTAATAACATCAATTATTGCTGATCCAATTACAGCAATTTCGGCTTTACCTAAAAGTGAGCCAATTTGTTCTTTGCTTGAAATCCCAAAGCCGACTGCAATCGGAATTGAGAAAAACTTTTTTATTCTTTCCAGATTTTTACTCAATTGAGAATCTAGATTCTCTTTTACACCAGTGGTGCCACGACGTGACGTGACGTAAACAAAACCCTCTGCCTTTTCTGCATTAAGCTTCACCCGATGATCAGGTGAGAAAGATGAAATAACCTGAATATTGTAAAGCTTGTACTTTTGACAATATTCAAGCAGATGTTCATCTCCTTCTTCATCAACTGGCATATCAGGAACAATTATCCCAGATGCACCAGCCTCTTTTGCATCTTTGCAAAATTTTTCAACTCCGTATTTAAATACAATATTGTAATAACACATAAAAAGAAGTGGGATTTTAATTTCCTTAGCAAGCTTTTTCATAACAATGAAACTATCTTTTACTTTTATGCCTCGTGCTAAAGAATCCTCACATGCTTTCATTATCGTTGGTCCATCAGCCAGCGGATCAGAAAAAGGAATCTGCAACTCCACCATGTCAGCTCCTGCTTCTTCCAAAATTTTAACTATCTCAATTGTTTTCTCAACCGATGGAAAACCAACAACAGTATGCGCCATTATCCCAATCCTGCTATCATTTTTGATTTGTGCCAATTTTTGATCAATCAAATTCATACAACTCCTAACTCCCTATTCCTAATTCACTGATATATTCTTTTAGGAACTCGTAAAACTTTTTATCATTAAATGCCTTTGCAAGTATAAACAAATCCTTGTCTCCTCTTCCAGATAAATTTACAACAATTACCTTTTCTTTACTAAGAGTTGGTGCCAATTTTAGTGCATAAGAAACAGCATGTGCTGATTCAAGCGCAGTAATTATTCCCTCGGTTTTTGATAAAACATCAACTGCCTCAACTGCCTCCATATCAGTTACACTGACAAAACCAACTCTTTTTTTATCATGTAAAAGACTTAGCTCTGGACCAATGCCTGGATAATCAAGACCTGCTGAAATACTGTGAGTCTTTTGGAGTTGTCCATCGCTGTCTTGAAGAAAATAAGATTTATAACCTTCAACTACTCCAACACTGCCTGTTGGAAAACGCGTTGCATTATCACCTATTTTTTTTCCTCTTCCACCTGCCTCAACGCCGATAAGTTTTACTGATTTATCTTTTATAAAATTAGTAAAAGCACCCATCGCATTGCTTCCACCACCTACACAGGCAACTACATAATCAGGCAGTAAGCCCTCTGTTTCCCTGAGTTGTTTTCTTATCTCACTCCCAACAATTGACTGAAAATCCCTATTCATTGTTGGAAAAGGATGCGGACCAACAACTGATCCAAGAAGATAATGCGTATCCTCCACATTCTCAATCCAGTCCTTAATCGCCGCATTTACTGCATCTTTTAATGTCTTACTACCAAAACCAACAGGCGCCACTTTTGCGCCAAGTCTTTCCATCAAAAAAACATTTGGTCTTTGTCTTTTTATATCTTCTTCTCCCATATAAACTGTGCATGCAAATCCAAGTTTTGCAGCAACTGTTGCAGTTGCCACCCCATGCTGACCTGCACCAGTTTCAGCAATAAGTCTTTTTTTACCAAGTCTTTTTGCGATAAGTGCTTGTCCTAGACAATGAGTTATTTTATGCGCGCCTGTATGATTAAGTCCTTCATTTTTCAGATAAATCTTGGCACCCCCTAATTTTTCAGTCAGGTTTTTGGCAAAAATAAGAGGTGTCGGACGACCAGAGTAATTTTTCAAAAGATCTTCAAACTCCTTTTCAAATTTTTTATCCTTTTTTGCATCAATATACGCATTCTCCAACTCCTCAAGAGCTGGAATTAACATCTCCGGTACATACGCTCCTCCATATTTTCCAAAATGACTTTTCATAAATCTGCCCCCTTTGCATTTCTTATAAAACTTTTTATCTTTTTCAAGTCCTGTATCCCATCTGTTTCAACTCCCGATGCAACATCAACAATTTGTGGATATACTTTTTTTATAACATCTGCCACGTTTTCAGGACTGAGTCCTCCGGCTGATATCAGGGGAAACTCTTTTGCAAGTATCGCAACCTTTTCAAGATTTAACATAGGTCCTTCACTTTGCTTTATTCTATCAACCAGATAATACTCAACATCATACTTACTCATCTTAGCTCTAGCTTCTTCAAGATCAAAATTCCCCGGAAATCTGAAAGCTTTAATGACTTTTATCTTTATCTGATTTGTATATTCCGGTGTTTCATCGCCATGCAACTGTGCATAATCAAGATTGCAGTCTTTTATTATTTTCTGGACTATATCAAGAGGCATGTTTTGAAAAACACCAACCAGTTTTATTTTTCCTTTCATTTTTTTCCCTATTTCTATTGCAGTTCCCATATCAACTGTATGTGTTTTTATTAAGGGCATAAAAACCATTCCCAGAAATTCAGCCCCTTCAGAAGCTGCTAACTCCGCCACTTCAAGGCTTCTGGTTGCACATATTTTTACTTTTACATTCATATATTTCTTAAACCATCAATAAACTCTCTTACATTTTCTGCCTGCATTAGACTTGTCCCAACCAACACCCCCGTTGCTCCAGCTTTTTTGTATTTCTCAACTTCATGTTTGGAATTAATACCCGAGAATCCAAGTTTTATAAAATTGTTAGGAATTTTATTCAAGAGATTGCATGCATTGTCAACATTAATTTCAAATGTAGATAAATCACGCGCGTTAACAGCAATAATTGACGTATTGGTAGAGAGCGCTTTTCTAAAATCCTCATCGCTTTGAATTTCAACAACTGGTTCAACGCCTAACCTCCGACAAAGATTTACATATTTATTTAGAACTTGTCCTTCAACGAGCCTTGCAATAAGTAAAATTGCATCCGAGCCAACACTTTTTGCTTCATAAATTTGATACTCATCAATTACAAAGTCTTTTTGAAGAACAGGAAGTGTTGCCACTTTTAAAAGTTCAGGGATATCTGCTACTTCACCTTTAAAAAAACTTCTCTCAGTTATAAAACTAATCCCATCTGCTCCAGCCTCTTCATATTTTTTTGCTCTTTCAAGAAGACCAGATCTATCACTAAGAGTTGGATTTGAAGGTGATGCAAATTTTATCTCGGCAATAAGCGCTATGCCACCCTTTTTAGGATTTTCTATTGCGACCTTGAATTTATCTGTCAGCTTAAACCTATCAAATCGGTTTATCAATTCCCCAACCGATACATGCTTTTTCTTCTCCCTTATAACTTGTCTCGTATTCTCAACAATTTGAGACAAAATCTTATTTAAATTCTGCTTATTGCTAAACATTTTGTGTCTCCTTTACTAAATCGCTAAGTATATTTTTTGCACTTCCACTATCAATTGATTCTTTAGCTAGTCTTATTCCATCTGAGATATTTCTTGCTTTTCCGGATACATACAGCGCAGCAGCGCTATTAAGAACTACGATATCCCGTCTTGGTCCTTTTACGCCATCTAAAACATCTGTTATGAATTTTGCATTTTCTGATAAATCCCCTTCAGCAATATCTGTTTTGGTAGACATTTCAAATCCAAAATCTTTTGGATCAATTTCAAAATTACTCATAACTCCTTTTTTAAATTCAAAAACATCAGTTTTACTAGATAAACTTATCTCATCCATTCCATCTCTACTTGCAACAATCAGCAGATGTTCATAGCCCAAACTTTTTGCTACTTTAATAAGTTTCTCTGCAATATCTTTACTTAGTACACCAATTATTTGTTTTTTAACAGTTGTTGGATTTAAAAAAGGTCCAAGAAAATTAAAAACAGTTCTTATTTTTAGGTCTTTTCTAACAACTACTACGTTTTTTGTCGCTGGATGAAAAAGCGGCGCAAAAAGAAAAACCATTTTTACTTTTTGCAAAACTTTTTTCGCTGCATCTGCTGATAAGTTAATATTTACGCCCAGTTCCTCCAAAACATCAGCGCTTCCACACTTACTACTTGCTGCTCTATTACCATGCTTAGCAACCGGCACTCCTGCGCCTGCTACTACAAAAGCTACGGCAGTTGAAATGTTAAAACTTCCTGATTTGTCTCCCCCAGTTCCACAAACATCGATTGCGCCGTCAAACTCAATCTTAACCATTTTTTCCTGCATGGCTTTTACAAGACTTGAAATCTCAGATACTGTCTCACCCTTTATCGAAAGCGCAGTCAGAATAGCACCAGCCTGCACTGGTGTTATACTTCCGTCTATTACTCCTTCAAGAAAAAAATTTATCTCCCCGCCTGTAAGATCTTTTTTTTCTATTAACTTATTTAATATCAAAATTGCATCCATAATTATTTATTTAAAAAATTACTCAATATCTGCTTACCTGTTTCTGTTGCAAATGACTCTGGATGGAATTGAATCCCCTCAATCGGATATTCTTTGTGTCTTAATCCCATTATCTCACCTGTATCAATTGATGATGCACTAATCTTTAAACAATCAGGAAGAAATTTTTCATCTGCTATTAATGAGTGATATCGCATCACATCTATACCTTGCGGGATGTTTTTAAAAACACCTTTTTCATCATGCTTTATACTACTTGTCTTGCCATGCATTGGCACTTTTGCTTTAACCACTTTTCCTCCAAAATAATAAGCAATTCCCTGCATCCCTAAGCACACTCCAAGAATAGGAATAGTTTTTCCAAGATTTATCAAAACCTCAGCGCAAACACCGAAATAAGTTTGATCTGATGGATCTCCAGGTCCGGGTGATATTATTATTTTATCGTAATTACTATTTCTTATCTCATCCAAACTGATCTCATCATTTCTGAAAACATCAAGGGTAAAATAACTACCTTTTGCTTTCAATACCTCGCCAACATACTGATAAAGGTTAAATGTAAATGAATCGTAATTATCAATTATCAAAACTTTCATAGTCTTACTTTTTAAACTTTACAAGCTCTCAATTGTTTCTTGTATTGCTTTCAATTTGTTTTCTATCTCTTTGTATTCTCTCTTTGCAATCGAGTCATAAACAATGCCACTTGATGTCTGAGTATATGCATAATCTCCTGATACAAAAAGAGTCCGTATCGCAATTGCAAAAGTGCAATCTCCATTAAATCCAAAATGTCCGATTCCCCCTCCATAGGGACCTCGCGCTCCAGCTTCCAACCGATCTATTATTTTCATAGCCTCTATTTTTGGCGCGCCAGTTAATGTACCTGCGGGAAAATTGGATGCAAGAGCCGAGAACATATCTTCATCTTTCTTGATAACACCTGTAATCTCGCTTGATATGTGCTGAACATGACTAAATTTTTTAACACTCATTAGATCCCGTATCTTAACACTGCCAAATTTTGCAACACGCCCTATGTCATTTCTATGCAGATCAACAAGCATATTATGCTCAGCCCTCTCCTTCTCATCACTTAAAAGCTCTCTTGCCAATTTTTTATCTTCCATACCGTCTTTACCTCGTTTTATTGTTCCAGCAAGTGGACGTGTCACCATTTCTCCATCTCTTAAGGAAAATAAAAGCTCAGGACTTGAACCGATTATTTTTTTTTCTAGGAATTTTACGTAATACATAAATGGAGACGGGTTGCTTTTACGCAAATCTTCATAAACACTCAAAACATCTCCATTTATTTGATATTCTGACTTCATACCAACAACACATTGAAAAGTGTTACCTTTGCCAATCTCTTCTTTTATTTTTCCGACCATCTCTTCATGTTTTTGCACATCAAGCGAATTTTTTATAAATTTTGCAGCTATTTTTTTCTCCTCAAGCTTTTCATCAATTATTTTTTTTATTTTTTCTGACCGATCATAATCGTAATAAAAATAAAAAAGCTCATTTGTCTCTTTATCAAAAATAAGTCCGTCTGTATAAACCCCAAACATAAACTGATCAAATTTATCATTTATCTTCAAATTCAGGGATGACTCAAAATAATTTGCTGCTTCATAACTTATGTATCCTATCAAACCACCTGCATATTCTCTGGTAATTGTCTGCTCTGGCATCATCTCTCTTAATGATTCGTAAGGATTGTCAACAGAGAAAATCTCATCATCAATTTTTAAGTTTTTATCTCGAGCAGAAATAATACGCTCAGGATCAAAACCAATTATCGAATAGCGGGAAAACTTACCATCCTCACCGAGTGATTCAAAAATAAAACAAGTCTCATATGATTTTTCTATCTTCTGAAAAAGTTCATAGAAATCCAAATCTTCAGCAATTTTTTTATAAACCGGTTTTTTTGATAATTTAATTTTTGGTAATTTTTTCATATTTATGAATATCAAGGCTTGAACTTATTTTATATAGTCAAATCTGCCTTTTTGAATTTCCTTTGATCCTCTTGTTACTGTCGCAACTCCAACCTTCAACCTTTTTGCAATCTTCTGATGCGGGACACCACGCTTTAACATCTTTATGATTTGCAATCTATTTGGAATTTCATCTATCTCTTTCGAGCTTAAGATTCCAAATAAGAAATCTCGAAGCTCATCTTTATCTTTCATCATAGAGATAGTATCTATCAACTCATTAAGATGTTTTCTATTATCTTTCATATCCATTCATTATACTAGTATACTGATATACAGTCAAGTGGTATTTATTTGAGGATGAACAAGAAGAATAAAATAGCAAGAATTATACGGTAAATTCCAAATGGTATAAACGTATGATGTTTTACAAATCTGATCAGAAATTTAACAGCAATCATCGCAAAAACAAAAGATCCAATAAATCCAATTGATAAAACTCCCCACTCCTGTCCAGTAAATGAAAGATTGGTTTTTAAAAGATCAAGTCCTGTTGCAGCAGCCATTGTAGGTATTGCTAAGAGAAAGGAAAATTCGACTGCGGTTTTTCGCTTGGTTCCAACTATCATTGCTCCTATTATTGTTGCTGCAGCTCGCGATACACCAGGTACGATTGATAAGGTCTGAAAGATTCCAATCAATATTGCATTTTTCGTGGTTATTTTTTCTATTTCAGATACCTCCAGATTTTTTTTCCCAAACCAATACTCTACTCCAATCATGATCACTCCACCAATCGCTAATGCCCATAAGGTCACAAATTCATTTCCGATCAGATAACTCTTTATAAATTTATACAAAACAAGACCAACAATCGCTGTTGGGATAAACGCAGCAGCAATAGGCCTCCATGTTTTTTTATTCCCCCAAATTGTTTTCCAGTAAAGAAAAACAACTGCCAAAATTGCGCCAAGCTGGATAATTATTTCAAAGCTTTTGACAAAATCTGTCTGAGGAATATTTAATAATTTTGCGGTAAGGACTAAATGTCCTGTTGATGAAATGGGAAGAAATTCGCTAACTCCTTCAACAATTGAAAAAATAAAGGCCTGAAAAAAATCCATATAAATATTATATCCTAAATTTATTGATCATCTGGTACAAACCTTAACGCAGCTGAATTTATGCAATACCTTTTTCCAGTGGGCTCTGGTCCATCTTCAAAGACATGTCCCAAGTGTCCTTTGCATTTATCAAGAATCTCTACTCTTTCATAACCCAGGTCAAAATCCGACTGAAGCACCAATGCATCATCACTTATCGGCGCCCAAAAACTAGGCCAGCCGGTTCCACTATCATATTTTTGCTCTGATCTAAAAACAGGTTCATCACACCCTATGCTTACATAAGTTCCCTTTCTTGTTTCATGATTTAATTCCCCTGTGAATGGAGTTTCTGTACCTTTTTCTCTGAGGATAGAGTATTGTTCTGGAGTTAAAATTTTTTTCCAGTCCTGATCTGTTTTAAATCTACTCTTGTCAAATTCTCCTGATATAATTCTTGCTTCATCTGTCTGTGGTTTCTCAGAAGTTGTACTGGCATTTTTGCTATCTATTGAAAGAACGGTTAACAAAACCAAAAAGACAACTCCGATTATGATTAATTTCTTGCTCACAAACAGATTATATCAAAACAAATTAGTAATTAATTCTTCTTGGCCTTAACTGTTTTCTTTTTAACTTCTTTTACTGCTTTTTTAACTCCCTTTTTTATTTTTGGCATTTCTTTTTCTGCGCTCTTTTTCGCTTTGCCATATTTTTTAGTTAAATCAGCATGAAGCTTTCTTGCCTTTTTGGAAGCACTTGCAAAACCCTTAGCAGCTTTTTGTCTATTCTCTTTTTTGGATAATACCGCTGCTGCAGCTCCTGCGACACCAACTGCTACAGCTGCTGCTCCAAGCACTGCTCTGCCTACTCTTTTGCTCTTCTTTTTCTTTAACATATTAATCACCCCCTTTTGTTGTTCTGCTTAATTATAAAGGATTTTGATAAATTATGAATAAGAAATTTGTAAGAGGAATTAGAAGCCTAGATTCTCTTCAATTAAAATAAACTTTATTTGTCTTTTGGTTATTGGGCTTTCATTTTTAAAAATCACAATTTTATTCAAACTTGTATTTATTCCGTACAGCTCCTGCATGTGTTTGTCCTCAAGCGGTACGACGTGCTTCTCAAGTCTTTCCATTGCGGTATTAAAATCAGCAACTATCTTTTTGGTGCTTACAACAAAAATTAAATTTGCTGATGTCGAAACAATATGAGGCAACTGACTACCAGTATTGCTGGCAACCAAAAATTCACCATTTACAATTAATGCATGAACGCTTCCCAGGTAAAAATCTGAAGTTACGGATTGCTTTCGAAGCGCTGCTCTTTTTATTGGATCTGATTCAGCTGTTACAGCTTTATGGAGATTGTTCCATTTATGTTTTGAATTTGCCACATAATCAACATATCCGATCTGTTCAAGTGTCACAGATGCGCCATTCATCACAGATTTACCATCTGGAATTATGGATTTTATTTTAGAAAGCGCTTCTTCTTTAGAAGTAACGACTGATACTTCATAACCTTTTGCTCTTAACCCCTCAATTGTTTTGTCTAATAAACTTTTATCTGCTAGTTTGTCAAATTGCATATTAGATGTATAATACATATTAAGTATGGATTTAACAAGTAAATACTTTTTATATACTTAGTATGAAAGATGTTAGCATGTGTCAGTTGGATAAAACTTTAAGCGTAATTGGAGGAAAATGGAAAATGGTCATTCTCTGGCATTTATCCCACAGTGTGTTGAGGTTTTCTGAGCTTGAGAAAAAAATTCCAGGAATTACCCAAAAAATGCTTTCTCAATCCCTTCGCGAACTTGAAAAAAATAAATTAATTTCAAGAAAGGCATATCCTGTCATCCCTCCAAAAGTAGAATACGCGATTACCGCCCATGGCGTATCGCTTGGAGAAGTACTCAAAAAGCTGAATAAATGGAGTCAGACTCATCTTAAAAAATAAGCTCCCATACGTGCTAGAACTTGAGTTGTAATGAACAAAGCAAAGCAAAACCGAAGTGTTCGAGGCTAGACAATGTTAGAACCTGTTTTATGAAACTATGCTAAATGAGCTTGGGGAAAAACAGGCTAAATCTATTTTGGTTGACCACAAAGTGTAATTGGTTTATTCACCGGCTTTTCTGATTGCTTCAAGATCAAGCTTTTTCATTGGCATGAATACAGCGGTTACCGCCTCAGCTTTTTCAGGATCGCGCATCATTTCATCCAGAATCCTTGGGACTATCTGCCATGTGACACCAAATTTGTCTGTACACCATCCACATTGTTCAGCTTCGGGAACAGCTGAAAGTTTTTCCCAGAAGAAATCAATTTCTTCTTGTGTCTCACACTCCACAATATAAGATGTTCCGCCGTTAAGTTTGAACTGGTCCATAGGGCCTCCATTAAGAGCCATGAAACTTATTCCATCAAGCTCGCACTCAGCTGTCAGAACGGACCCCTCTGGTCTACCTGAAACTTCCTCAGATGCCTTGGGGGATTTTGTAATATCTCCAAGTTTTGCGCTGTGATCACCTGGTGCCGCATTGAAAGTATCTATGTAGTAATTTACTGCCTCTTCACCATTGTTGTTAGCAAACCAGATACATGTAATTAGTTTACTCATTTAATATATTTTAACACATTGTAAGAACCTATTTTGTATTAGTTTTGTAAGCATATCCCTTGTTTGTGCTGCTCTCCGTAGTTGACATGTTTAAGAACCGAGAAATAGAGTTTGGCTTTACTTTACAAAATATACAGACTGTTTTTGAAGCTCTAAATATAACCCTTGGAAATGACTTATCAGTTTAGCTCAAAGAAATCCTCGTCCAATTCTTTGACTTCAAAATTAGACTTAATTTGAACACCTACATTAAATTTAATCATTAAATCGACTAGCTTATTTCCATCGATAAGGATGAGAGTATGATTTCGATCGCTAGTAGCTTTGGCAACTGCTGCAGGATCGAACATAGATGTAGTAACAAATATTCCTTTCCGAACATCTCCACTCATTGCTCCTATAAAATTTCTAATTTCTGGTTCTCGTACTTTATTCCCATCTTTATATCTTTTAGCTTGAATGTATATTTTTTCTATTCCTAATTGATCTTGATTGATAATACCATCAATACCCCCATCCCCTGATTTTGGTGTAGATTCAAAATCTCCATAGCCCATTTTTTGGAATAACAGTAAAACAATTTTTTGGAAATAATAAGGATCTACTGAATACAGCTTTTCCTGAAGCTCGGCCTCAAGTTTTTCTAATAATTCTTGTACACCCGTTTCAATTAAGTCTTGAGGTGTGTACTTGCTTGTCAGTGGATCACTTTGATTACTCTTCCTTTTTCTAGGTTCATGAGCTATATAGTCTGGGTCTTGTTTTAAATCATCTAAGGATAGTTCCGTTACTCCTGATTCTAAAAACCGTTTACCTTTATCACTAATTTTGACTAAACCTCTGCTTGGTTGATCTACATATTTTCCTACTTTTAGATATGTCTTACCCCAAGCCACCCTGTCGTGGAAAAGGCTACCACCTGTTGCTTTTGTCTGAGCCAATTCATCTGGTGTCAAATTAAAATACTTAGCGTCTAGAAGCAAAGTCGGTAGATCTGAGGTATTAACTATTCGATCATCGGCCAGCACTTTTAGTATAGGTAAAAAGGTTTCGTAAAACTTTGGTAATGCCATAAAACATCTAATTTCTATTTGCATTATACATGAATGTTAAACAATGTTAAAATAGGCTAGAAATAGTTTAAAAATGTAATGAAATATGCAAAATAATAAAGATGATCTGGGGCTGGTAATATCTGAACTAAATCAATATCTACATGTGGGATATACCCTAAAACTAACTTATTTAAAGAAACATGATGTAGACGGACAGAAAGAAGCATTCGATGTTGACGAGTTAAAGAAAGAATATAACGAAAAGATAAATATTTGGTTTAAAGAAATAGCAGACCACTTACAGAAGCTAGACTTTCAATACCTCTTTCATTTTGTTCAACCAAAAGACGATGCTATGTCTTACTCTCATCCTCTTGGTAATCTTACTCACGCTTTAGAAAAACACCTCTTTGCTTTAGAAGATGTTATTGTTCGTCTTGAGGAAAGAAAGAATTTAGCAGTAAGACAAGAGATAGCTGATAAAGAATACCAAGTGGACACTCTTTATAAGATTACTTACAGTGAACATTTAAGAGAAATAAAGCTCAACAACATTGTATTAGCTAACCTCCAATCTGACTCTAAGAATGTTAATTTTTTTGAGTATGTATTCTCAAATCCCAATATACCCTTAGCAGTAAGCGACATTGAGGAAGCTACAGCAATGCCCTTAGCTTCTAACATTCAGGATATTCTGCGTGATTTAGGCTTCAAGGGAAACATAAGAAAAGTATTCTTCCCTATAGCTACGAAAGCAAAAGTAATGTTCATGAACCCAATTTCAAAGCAGTATGCTATTAAAAATGATCTCCCGATAATTAAATTGCTAAAAGACAACGAGATAGAACGAGAAGCAACGAACTAGAACGGGAAGTTGCCACCCACAACCGTAAAAGCCATTTCTCCCTCCATATTTCTCCTATTCTGTTTGCGTGGATATAAATACGCAAGCTATTCAAAATAATCTGAATGAGCCACCCTCTAATGATGAGGAATTGGATAGGATTTCTCAATTTTTTTTACTTCTAATTGAAATTGATAAAAAGCAAAAACAGAAAGGTAAAACAGATGAAAATAAGTGAAATACAAATTATTCCTATCAAACCTCAAAACGGATTAGTTGCCTTTGTCAGCTTCGTATTGGAAGAAAATCTGTATCTAGGTTCAATCGGTATTCTCACAAAACCCGAAGGAGGATATAGGCTCGTTTATCCCACTAAAAAAGTAGGAGTGCGAAGCATGAATATATTCCATCCAATAAATAAAGATTTCTCTCAATCTATAGAAAAGGAGGTCATCAGTAAATTTGAAGATGTAATGAAAAAATATGATAGATACGATAAAGCTGACATTAGATAAAAGTATGGTTTCTATATTGAACAAAGACTTATTCCAGAAAGAAACTCAAAATGCCTCAAGGGGCTACTTTACTCTTGTGCAAAATCCAACAAAAGCTGAATTAAGGAACGGAATTTATAAGCCAAGATTAACCCTAACCAAAAGATTTAATACTTCGGGTAGATCTGAGTTGACCTTGTCTGTGGAACTCTCACTGCCAAAATTACTTTATGGAAACAACTTTGATGAGGTAAATGATGATGACTTTCCGATTGTCATAGACAAACTTAGTAATGTACTAAAAACAATGGGTGTAAGGGTGTTTAAGGAAATTCTCACATCAGCTCCTGTATCAGCTGTGCACTATTCAAAAAATATTCCCCTTACCGATGGCTCTACTCCTCATTACTTAATAAAGAAGATCAAAGAAGCAAACATTTCCTTAGCTCTTGATGTAAATCAAACTGATTACCGCAATGACGGACACAGTTATAAGTGGCACAGCAACTCTTACGAGGTGGCTTTTTATGACAAGATTAAAGATCTCGAAATGGCTGTCAAAAGCGATAAAAGATCTATAGAAAAAGATAATCGTTTACAACTCCACCTTTTCAACCAAATAACTAAAAAACAAAAAACAGAAGTCTTACGGATGGAAGTAAGACTCAATAATAGACAAAAATTGAAGCAATTATTTAAGACTCTTAATATTGATAGTGAGCTCATTTTTAAGAGCTTGTTCAGTAAAGATATTTCTCAGTGCATACTCCTGCACTACTTAAGCGAAATAGAAAAACAGCGACCAAAGATACTAGACTATTCCCCTTCCAACCCAACTTCTCTTCTAGCTGAAATTATTATCAGTAATCCCAATCTTGGAGCACAGAAAGTATTGCAGCTATTTGGATTAAAACAAGCTCTTGATACTATTCCTCCTCGTGAATTAAGAGTTATGCTTGGTAAATCTAGCAATAGAAGTTGGTACAGGTTAATCTCACAAACCAAAAACGTTGCACTCCCCAGTGTTAATAGCCCTTTTGAAGCTATAAGAAAAAACTTGATGGACTTTGAACTAGTAAAACTAGTTGATTTACAAGTCAAAATGTTAAATAATGATAAATATAACTAATATGCCAGATGAGCAATATCACTCCATAGAAGAAGTCGCAAAGTTATTAAATGTGGCTTACTTAACGGTTTATCGTTGGGTAAAAAGTGGAAAGCTTCACGCTATTAAAGCTGGAAAGCAGTATCGAATAAATAAGGATGATCTAAATTCCTTTACTAGGATTAACAAAAAATAACATGGCAAACGAAAGAAAAACAGAAAACATCGTTAGAGAACATTTTAATCGATACAAAGAGCAATTAATTATTGAGGAGCAGTCTTCCGATGTTCCTAAGATAGATAAGTTGCTGCGACTTGCTTCAAAAAAAGGGAATGGTAAAGGATTCCCAGAGTTTATTATCAGATTTAAGAACAACCCCGATCTAATAATCGTAATAGAATGTAAAGCTGACTTCCTAAAACACGAAAGCGAAAATAGAGATAGATATAGTGAATACGCTGTAGATGGTGTCTTACTTTATGCATCATATTTAGCAAAAGAATTTGACGTTTTAGCAATAGCGGTAAGCGGTGAATCCTTAAACCAATTAAAAGTGTCCCATTTCCTTCAACTGAAAAGTGATAACAAACCAACTCAAAAATTTGGAGTACAACTACTTCCTGCAAATGATTACCTTGAGGGATATATCAAGAGTCCTGAGAAATTTCGTCAGGATTACGAAAAGTTACTCACCTTTTCTAAGGAACTAAACGAGAAATTGCATGGCTATAAAATTTTAGAAAGTGATAGAAGCCTATTAATTAGCTGTATATTAATTGCACTTGAAAATACTGCATTTATTAAAACTTACAAGGATTACTCAAGGGCTGAGGACTTAGCAAGATATCTAGTTGATACGGTAGAGATGGAGTTCAAAAACTCCAATATTCAAGATAAAAAACTCTCAATCGTTAAGGCTCGGTTTGAATTTATTAAAACTGATACTTCTCTTTCAACAGTTGATGGTGTTCTAAAAGAAATAATTACAGATATTAATGACAACATCAATTCATTTGTTAGGACTCATAGATACTTCGACGTATTGGGTCAGCTTTACGTTGAGTTTCTAAGATATGCAAACAGTGATAAAGGTCTAGGTATCGTACTTACCCCTCCTCATATAACCGAATTTATGGCTGAACTCGCAGAGGTAAATAGAAGCAGCGTTGTATATGACAACTGTACAGGCACTGGAGGATTTCTTGTAAGTGCAATGAATTTAATGATTAAAGACGCCAAAGACGATTTAGACTTAATTAAAAACATAAAACAACATCAACTGATTGGCGTTGAGTATCAAGCTCACATTTTTGCTCTTGCTTGTTCAAATATGTTTATTCATCAAGACGGTAAGTCAAGCATACTTAATGGAAGTTGTTTTGACAAAACAATAATTGAACAAGTTAAGGCTTATAAACCAACAGTTGGTTTATTAAACCCTCCTTACAAAGCAGATAAGAAGAATGACGTTGAAGAACTAGAGTTCATAGTTAATAACTTGGAATGTTTAGAACAAGGTGGTCGATGTGTTGCAATCGTGCCTATGTCATCGGCATTAGCACAGAAAGGGAAAATTTTACAACTAAAGAAAAAGCTATTGGATAATCATACTTTAGAAGCAGTACTCTCCATGCCAGACGAGCTTTTCTTTAACTCGAATGTGGGTGTTATCTCTTGTATTATGGTCTTTACAGCAAAAAGACCTCACCCATCTAATAAGAAAACTTTTTTCGGTTATTTCAAAGATGACGGGTTTGAAAAGAGAAAAATGAAGGGAAGAATTGATATTAAAGGTAAATGGAAGTCAATTAAAGATAGTTGGATTGAAGCATATGTGAATAGGCAAGATATTGCAGGTTCAAGCGTCAATCAAGCAGTTAGAGCCGAAGATGAATGGTGTGCAGAAGCCTATATGGAAACTGATTACACTGTTTTAACTAAGAAAGATTTTATTAAATCGGTAAAGGAATTTGTTTATTTTAAAGAGCTATTTACTTATGAAACTAAAGAAAATTAACGAGTTATTTGATATTCAATATGGCAATAGTCTTGAGCTAGTAAATCTAACTGAGTGTGAGGCTGAAGATTTACACTCAGTAAACTTTGTGTCAAGAACTGAAAAGAATAACGGTGTTTCTGGAATAGTTGAGCAGCTACCTGACCTTGAACCTTTCGAGGCTGGACTCATTACAGTTGCTGGGAGTGGAAACTCGGTTTTATCATCATTTATCCAAACTAAGCCATTCTATACAGGATTTCATGTATTTATTCTTCGTCCTCTATCTCCTATGTCTATGATAGATAAACTTTTCTACTGCTATACCATCAGATTAAATCAATATAAATATAGTTTTGGTCGTCAAGCGAATAAGACATTAAAAGATTTGTTAATTCCAAGCGAAGTACCCGATGATTGGAAGAAGCTGGACATTAATAGTTTGAATAATCTCAACAACCAGAGCTTTGATCACAATGATATTAACCTAAATTCTTCTAACTGGGAGTATTTTAATTTAACGGACTTATTTGAAATTTCAGCTTCAAGAGATGAGTTAATAAATGATCTGAACCTTGGAGGCACAACGCCTTATATAACTTCATCAGACAAAATGAATGGAATAACTTCAACAGTTGAAGACGAACCAACAAATCCCGCTGGAACGATAACTGCTAATCGAGGCGGCTCCGTAGGATATTTTTATTACCAACCCTTCCCTTATAAATCAACTCCAGTTGACGTAAGAATATTAACACCTAAGTTTCAAATAAATGTATATATTGGTTTATTTCTTAAAACCATACTTCAGTTAGAAAAATACAGATTTAATTACAGTAGGAAGATGGGTAGTGATCGACTAGCTGAATTTAGAATAAAATTACCAACCGAAAACGGTCAACCAAGCTGGTCATTTATGGAACAATATATTAAGAGCTTGCCCTATTCAAGTAATTTAAACTAAATATGAAAGCTATCGTAATCGCACGAGTTAGTACAGAAGAACAAAAAGAGGCTGGTAACTCCCTACCCGCACAAATTGCTAGGCAGAAGAAGTACTTTCAGAGTAAAGGATACCTGATAGAAAAAGAGTTTAGCTTTGATGAAAGTGCCTACAAGAATAAAAGAGATGATTTTGACAATATATTGGACTATGTCCTTTCCCAGAAGGAAAAAATCGCAGTAGGATTTGATAAGGTTGATAGGCTATCCCGTAACATCTTTGATAAGCGTGTTTCTTTTCTTTACGAAAAGGCATTAAGAGATGAGATTGAAATACATTTTGTATCTGATGGTCAGGTTATAACAAGCCATTTATCTGCAGTTGAAAAGTTTAATTTTAGTATAAGTCTTGGTCTAGCAAAGTATTATTCTGACGCCATAAGCGATAATGTTAAGCGTGCTCAAGAACAAATGCTACGAAATGGGATCTATCCTAGCCGTCCCTCTTTTGGATATAAACGAGCTCCAATAACTAAAGATAAAACAGAAATTGTAGTTGATGAATATGCTTCTGTAATAGTAAGAAAAGCATATGAGCTTTATGCGACAGGTAGTTTTTCATTGGATTTGTTACGAAAAAAACTCAAAGAAGACTACGGAGTTAATTGGTCGCATGGCTGGACTGATAAAATTCTAAAAGATCACTTCTACTACGGTGTAATGACTTGGAATAAAAAGCAGTATAACCATAGGTATACTCCTATTATCACAAAAGCATTATTTGACCAAGTACAACAAATTAAGGCGGGTTTTAATAAGAAACGCTTCAAATATGCTGGATTGCCTTATGTTTTTCGTGGCTTATTACGCTGTGGGCATTGTGGGCTGTCTATTACACCAGAAAAGCAGAAAGGACATGTCTACTACCATTGTACGCAGTATAACGGCAAACACGGAGCAGAATGGCTACGAGAAGAAGAAATTACTAATCAGATAGGAAGGGTATTTAAGAATCTACAGTTGCCAGAAGATACATTAAGGAAAGTCGTTGAAACATTAAACTCTACTCATCAAAACAAAATGGACTTTCAAAATAAGCAGTTTGATAAATTAACCAAAGAAAGGACTGTAACAACCAATATGATTGATAATCTTTATCTTGATAAGTTAAAGGGGCGTATTACTGATGATGAGTATGACAGGTTTTATCAGTCATTCCGTGAACAATTAAGTGATATAGATACTCGGTTGGCATTACTTCAAGAAGCAGAAGATAACTACTACATTACGGCTAAATACATATTGGATTTGGCAAATCGGGCGTATGATCTGTTTGTAAGTTCTGAACTTGAAGAAAAACGGCAGTTAATCAAACTTGTACTTAAGAACCTTAAATTAGAGGGAAAAACTGTTCAATTTGAGGCTGTTAAACCCTTTGATACACTACTATCGTATCAAGATTATCTACCTATGCTCCCCCGCGAGGATTCGAACCTCGGACCTTGAAGTTAACAGCTTCCTGCTCTACCGCTGAGCTACAGGGGAATATTTCCGTATCTTCATCAGAATACACGGTAATGGCTATTTTAGCATTTAATCCTCCTCAAATCCAGCTAGAAAATTAACGTAAAACCTAGTCGCGGAGCCAAGTTCATTTTTGAAATCCTTAAAGATTCTTAATATAACTAACTTCTGAATTATCTTCTTACATTACCCTATTTTGCTTAAGAAAACCTTAAGGAAAGTACGATATACTTCATATCATGAGAATACTTATTGTAGAAGACGAAATAAAACTGGCAAATGCTACTAAAAGAGCATTAGAGATACAAAAATATGCGGTAGATGTAGCATATACTGGGACAACTGGACTAGACATGGCAATTGGAGAAGACTACGATTTAATTATTCTTGATGTGATGTTGCCTGGAACAGATGGTATCGAAGTATGCAGACAGATACGCACCGCGGGTAAGCATGTACCCATACTAATGTTAACTGCAAAAGGACAAGTAACAGACAAGGTTATTGGTCTTGATGTAGGTGCTGATGACTATGTTGTGAAGCCATTTTCATTTGAAGAGTTATTTGCACGAGTACGGGCACTTATACGTCGTCCAAAAAATACTACAGATACTATTCTTAAAATCCAAGATCTTACACTTGATCCTCAATCTTTCAAGATTACTCGAGCAGGAAAAGATATTGAACTTTCCACAAAGGAATTTTCCCTTCTTGAATATTTACTAAGAAATAAAAACAGAGTTTTATCGCGGGAACAAATTGTAGCTCATGTTTGGGATTATGACGCTGATGTACTTCCAACTACAATTGAGGTTCATATAAAACACCTGCGAGACAAGATTGATGCTCAGCATAATATACGAGTAATTAAAACTGTTCGAGGTAGAGGGTATACGATTAGAGATGAATAAATTATGTTTGAAAAGGCACGATTAAAATTAACCACTTGGTATCTACTAATAATTACGCTTATTACCGTTTTGTTCAGCATTGCCTTCTACCAGGCATCAACACGGGAGGTTGAACGATTAATTAATAGAATAGAATTTAGACAAGAGTTTCCTGGTATGTCTATTCCAGACAGACCTCCTCGTGGTGCTCCAACTCAACCAAATCTTGAAGAGTTAGAACAATCAAAAAGACAGTTACTCTTTATACTAATTGTGATAAATTCGGGGGTAATAGTAGTTGCTGGAGTAGCAAGTTATTTCCTTGCTGGTAGAACACTACGTCCTATCAAGCTTATGCTAGATGAGCAAGATCAATTTATTTCAAACGCATCTCATGAATTAAGAACTCCAATTGCTACCATGAGAGCAGAAATGGAAGGAAGTTTGCTAGAAAAACATATATCTGATAAAAATGCTAGGAGTTTAATTTTTAGCAACCTACAAGAGCTTGGTTCTTTGCAAAATTTAACCAACAATCTTTTGAAGCTTGCCCAAGTTCATAACTCTAGTTTTGATAACAATATGCACAAACTTTCTCTTCTTGAGATTATTAAATCTGCTAAAAATAAAGTTGCTATATTGGCTAGTAAAAAACAAATCAAGATACTAATTAGGTTAGAAGAGTATTTTATTATTGGAGATAAAGCAAATCTTACAGAAGTGTTTGTAACACTGTTGGATAACGCTATTAAATATAGTCCAACAAAAAGTAACATTAAAATTATTTCAGAAAAACAGAATAAAGTTGTAAAGATATCAATCGTAGATCAAGGAGAGGGTATCTCTAACCGAGATCTGCCACATGTGTTTAGGAGATTTTTTCGGTCTGATAAGTCTCGTTCCAAGACAGAGGGTTATGGACTCGGACTTTCTATTGCACAAAGAATTGTTGAGACACATAAAGGGTTACTCACGGTAAAAAGTATTGAAAAAAAAGGTACAACATTTATTGTTCAGCTTCCCTTGATTAACTTCTAGAATTTAAGTAATTGTTAAGAATGATTCATTAAATTAAGGTCATAGAAAGATTCTATCTATGACAAATCCTACAAATATCATTGTTTTCTACAAGAGCGAATTAATAATTTTATCAATCCTGAGTTTTAAGAAAGTAAATACTTCAATAAGAGTTTTTTATAACTATTTTCTTGATATTCTTGTCGACAAAACCATATCTATTATAGAAGAGGATGGGAGAGAAGAAAATTAAGCACATCTTAAGACACATTATTTATAGTAGGAAAGTGAGAAAGGAGGTGAAACAAAATGAATAAAAAAACAATCGCAACATTCGCAGTCGTAACAGTACTAGGGCTTGGGATATTGGGATCATCGAGTGCATTTGCACAAAGTGCATCGAATAGTCAAAGCCCAATGTCCTCACTTGTGCAAAGAGTTGCAGAAAAGTTTGGTCTAAACCAAACAGACGTGCAAGCAGTCTTTGACGAAGCGCATGAGGAAAAGAAAGCCGAGAAGCAGGCTAATTTTGAGACTAAGCTCTCCCAGTATGTAGCAGACGGGAAGATAACTGAAGATCAAAAACAGCTTATTCTTCAGAAGCGTACCGAGCTAGATGCTCAACGTGAAACGAACAAAGAAAGTATGCAAAATCTTTCTGGTGATGAACGTAGAGCAAAAATGGAAGAAGAAAGATCTGCGCTTGAAGCTTGGGCAACGGAAAATGGTATTGACATCCAATATCTGATGCCACAAGGAGGACGCGGCCATGGAGGCTTCAGAGGTCCCGGAGAACGACCAGCAGATGCACCAGAGGCAACTGTTGCTCCAACAACTACTCAATAAAAGGTAGTAGTGAAACCTTAAAACAGCTCCCAGTTACCTCTGGGAGCTGTTTTTAATTATGAAACTAGATTGTTTTGGACTATAAATTGGAGCACTACGTAATTTCTTTGTCTCATTCCATCTTTGCCTCAAGACTCCAATGTTTATCAGGTTCTTCAAACGATACCGAGCCATCGATTCCCATACAATTGCAACTAAATATAGCTAACAAAAGAGACCAGAGATAAGCGAGCTAGATTTTTCAAACCAAATCCAGCTAGAAAATTAACGTAAAACCTAGTAAAGCAAAAGGATATTAGATTGTTAGTAGACGCGTTTTTTACAAGATGCAGAACCAAGCCATGTATGAGGGTTGCCATCCCAACACCATCCCAGATTAGGCTGCTTTTTTGCATTAATCCAGATTGCAGGTACTCGTTGGTCACCCTCGTGTCGTGAGGCAAGTAAGGAAAAACAGTTATTCTTAATCAAAAATTCTGGATAGTGTGTAACTATTGCAATACCTTCATCAATAGCAAGAGGCGAGCGACCCTTTTCTACTATTTTATTCATGGCTATGCTTGGGGGTTGATTGATATTGTCCTTACCTCTATCAATATCTATAAGCAAGTAGGCTTTGGTGTTAGGAATGTTGACGTTTGAGATAGTGTTAAAGTCACTTGGTGTATGAGGGAACAATTTTATAATTCCAGTTTTACCATCCTTCTCAACCAATGACATAGCTTTATTGGTTGGGATTAAGTCGCTTTTAACGACAATTACAAAAGGTAAATATCCCTTATCAAAATCACCTTCTGGTAAATCAAGCTTCTCAACCTCTGCCCTTAATGGTTCAAGAAGATTAATAAATTCACTTTTTGAAATACCAGCTAATTTGTGGTATTCCTTTTGAACGAGATTTTGAAGTTGGTTATTAAATTCTTGTGTTAATTTCATATCATCCTTTATTGTACAAAATCTACTTAGATCTACAAAGACATAAGGCTAACAAATTAAGCACAAGCGGTTTGGATACCAAAGGCTTCAAATACTGCCTGGTGTTCTGTAGAGTAAAACCAAACCCTATCGGTTCTTAAATGGGTTTACCAAGGAGAAATTGGGTAGTCTTTTTATGATATATTGTAAGTAGTATTCATACTTGATAAAATTGATTTATGAAAAATACTTATATCAATATCCCCATCAGAAATGTAGCAGATACTGACAAGTTTTTCAGGGCGCTTGGAATGGAAAAAAATGAACAATTTGCAAGCGATGACACCACCAACGCACGAATTAATGATAATACTGTTTTGATGCTTTTAGAAGACAAACGATTTGCAAGCTTTATCAAGCAAGAACCCAAAAAACTAGAGGGTGGCTTTATCGTCTCCCTGGAGTTTGAAAGTAAAGAAGAGGTTGATGCCATGTTTAAAAAAGCTATTGAAGCTGGAGCGACAGATACCACGAATTCAGACACAGCAGTTAATTTTATGTATGTTAAATCCATTAAGGATATAAACGGGCATTACTGGGAGTTTTTTGTTATGTTGGGTCAAATGCCAACAGCTGAGCACCCCGCAACTTAAACCTAAACCATAGATTTATCCTGAAATTAGTGTATAATACAGATATGGCAAAAAGAGATACAGGAGTTGGGAAAAAAAGAAATAAATTAAAAAGACCTCACAAAACAGCAAAGCGCTTGATGGCCAAAAAAGTCATGCTTGAAGCTAAAAAACCTGCAAAACGCCGCGCAAAATAAAACTCCTGATATAATGACTAGATGAATGCAATAGTCGCATCAGACAAAGTTTACGTAGCAAAATCAAAAATTCCTGATTCTGGTCGTGGAGTGTTTGCGAGAGTTGATATCAAAAAGAAAGATATTATCGAAATCTGTCCTCTGATAGAGATACCAGTAAATGATTTTGCAAACATAAATCAAAGCTTTCTGGTCACATACTTTTTTTCTTTTGGTAAAGCCAAAAATAAACTGGCAATAGCCCTTGGTTTTGGCGCAATTTATAATCATACCTATACCCCCAATGCTACATATAAAAAAATTCCTCGAGAAAGCATTATGAAATTTATCGCGCTTAAACACATCAAAAAACACCAAGAAATAACCGTAAATTATAATAACGGTGATCCTGATGACAAAACTCCTCTCTGGTTTTAAAAAGTCATTTTCTTCCAAAAAACTTACATTTCTGATATAAAATATATTTATGTCAAATAAAAAAGTTATCATCCCCCATCTGTGGTTTGATACGCAGGCCGTTGAAGCAGCTGATTTTTATATATCGACATTTGGTAAAGGATCAAAAATTACCAACAAGTCAGAACTTCACAACACCCCATCAGGAGATGTGGATACAGTGAGTTTCAATCTCTTGGGAATGGACTTTATGGCAATTTCAGCTGGTCCATTTTTTAAACTCAATCCATCAATCTCATTTATTGTTGGCTGCGAAACCAAAGAAGAGGTAAACAGACTTTGGGAAAAACTATCAGAAGGCGGAAGAGTACTGATGCCTCTTGGTAAGTATCCATTTAGTGAACGCTTTGGATGGATCCAAGATAAGTTTGGCCTTTCATGGCAACTAATTTTTACACATCCTGAGGGTGATGAAAGACCCAAAATTGTTCCAGCGCTTCTTTTTGTAAATGAAGTATCCGGAAAAGCAGATGATGCGATCAAATTTTATTTATCTGTTTTTAAAGATTCCAAGATGGGTAGCAAGATGACATATGGACCAAATCAAAAACCAGAAAAGGAAGGAAACATCATGTTTGCCGATTTTCAGCTTCTTGATACATGGATTGCTGCTATGGATAGCTCTCTAGACCACAAATTCAACTTTGGTGAGGCAATCTCATTTATCGTTAATTGTGACACACAGGAGGAAATTGACTACTATTGGGAAAAATTATCAGCAGTTCCAGAATCTGAGCAATGTGGCTGGCTCAAGGATAAGTATGGTGTCAGCTGGCAGATAATTCCAGAGATTCTTGAGAAGATGCTTGAGAAAGGCAGCAAAGAGCAAGTTAAACGTGCTACGGAGGCCTTTCTCAAAATGAAAAAATTTGATATTAAAGAGCTAGAAAAAGCCTATAAAGGATAAGTATGTTTAAAAACACACCTGCATTTAGCGGATTTTCAGTTGATAACCTTGAGAAAGCGAGAAAATTTTATGGTGAAACACTTGGTATAGAGATCGAGAAAGATGAAATGGGACTACAGCTCAATCTAAAAGGAGCAGGTAAAATATTTGTTTACGAAAAAGAAAACCACATCCCTGCAACTTTCACAATTCTTAATTTCGTAGTTTCGGACATAAACAAAGCAGTTGAAGAATTGTTGAAAAAAGGCATAACGTTTGAACACTACACAGGCGATATGGCAACGGATGAAAAAGGAATTCTTCGAGGAATTGCAGCCAACATGGGTCCTGATATTGCCTGGTTTCGAGATCCAGCTGGTAATTTTCTTTCAGTGCTTCAAGAAAAATAATCTCATTTAATCTCTCCAGTTTCTGTGCTAGAGTATATACATACCTATGATTGATCAAGTGAATACTCCAAACCAAACACCCATCCAGACAGATAATCAGGAAGGTGAAAAAATGCAGGAAGTAGAAAAGGCCGCTGAAAAAATCTCAGAAGAGCTGCATGTTGAACTTCCCGCCAAGGGACTTCTCTTTCCAATAAGAATAATCGCGCTTTTTGCACTTTTGGGAGGACTTGGGATAATAGGTAGTGGTTTTGCTGATATCCTTGATGCGACAAAAAACAATGTTTGGATATATATATTTCGAACCCTAGTTGGATTATTAGCACTGGCTGCAGCATATGGAATAATCGAGCATCAACGTTGGGCTTTGTGGCTTTTTGGACTGATTGTTTTTATGGGTCTTGTTATAAATCCAATTATCACTCTCTTTCCTCTGGCTGCACTTGTTTATTTATTTACAAAACGAGGACTTTTTGAACCTTCAAGATTTGATAGACTTCTTGACTTAGTCTGGCAGGCAATTAGAGAAAAGGTTCAAAAACAAAAACCAACAGATAATTTATCGTAGCTCTTACTTGTTGAGAGTCTTGGTATACTGTATTTAGTTATGCAATTTCTAGGTCTTACATTTCAAGTTACTGGCGAGGTCATGATAGGGCTTACTGCCATCATGGTACATAGACGTGTCTGGAAAGAACACAAAATAGATCCTGCAGTTTATAATGAAATGCGAAGAGAGCAGACAGTGGGGATACTGGGAATTTCTTTTCTGATAATCGGATATTTCTTGCAGGTTCTCTTTTAGTCTTATTTTTTTACTTTTCTTCTTGATTCAGATTTATATTGCAGCTGAGCTGTTAACTCTTCAATTACAGATGCCAATAATCCATATACAATGAGTGCGAAAAGTGCTGAGAATTCTATCACAAATCCTCCTTCTATAGCAGGTGAGGGGAACATGCCTGTAACATGCGCACGAAGAGGTGCGCTTGTTTCATAAACCCATTTCAGTTCTGCTATAATTTTTCAATGAAAACATTCTACAATCTTCTAGGAGTTGGACTTATCGCTGCAACGACAAATAATTTTGCTTGGTTCGCACTTACCTATTTTGCCTACCTTGAAACAAAGTCCGTAATTTCTACATCTATGATTGGTGGTATTTATCTTGTCGCTACAGCCTTTTCTGGTTTTTGGTTTGGTTCAATTATAGATAACCATAAAAAGAAAAGCACAATGATTGGATCATCTATCGCAAGTCTCATTTTTTTTACATTAGGTTTTTTAATTTTCTTGATGTCTCCAGCAAGTGCATTCCAGAGCGTAACAAGTCCTATCCTTTGGATTTTTGCACTTCTAGTCTTAGCAGGTACAATCTCAGGAAATATCTATAATATTGCAATACCTACACTTGTTGCTGTTCTTGTTCCAGAAAAAAATAGAGACAAAGCAAACGGGCTATTTGGAACGATTATTGGAGTTGCTTTCGCTATTACCTCAATTGCATCAGGGCTCGTTCTTGGATTCATGGGAATGTATTGGATCTTTGTAATTGCTATCATGTTTACAATTGTTGCTCTTATTTATCTCATTTTTATTTCAATTAATGAAAAAAGGATAATACATACAGAGGAGACACCAAAAAGAATTGATATAAAAGGAACAATAAAAGTAGTTAAAAATATCCCAGGTCTTTTTGCCCTTATCTTCTTCACAACCTTTAACAATCTTCTTGGTGGAGTGTTCATGGCGTTGATGGATGCTTATGGATTGTCTTTAGTATCAGTTCAAGTCTGGGGTCTTCTATGGGGATTTTTAAGTTTTGGATTCATATTTGGGGGACTTTTCATCGCCAGACGAGGACTTGGTAAGCATCTTCTCAGAAATCTCTTTAGAATAAATATCGTCACATGGACAGTTTGTATTTTCTTTACAATCCAGCCCTCAATCATTCTTTTGACGATCGGTACGTTTATTTGGATGAGTCTTATACCATTTATTGAAGCCACAGAACAAACTATAATTCAAAAAGTAGTACCGCGTGAACGACTTGGTCGTGTCTTTGGTTTTGCACAAAGCATTGAACAAGCAGCATCCCCATTAACAGCATTTATAATTGGCCCTATTGCACAATTTATTTTTATCCCCTTCATGACAACTGGTGTAGGAGTTAAATTAATTGGTAGCTGGTTTGGTATAGGAACTGGGCGAGGAATCGCACTGGTATTTATAGCCGCAGGAATAGTAGGACTTATTGTTACGTTAATTGCTATGCGTTCTACTTCTTACAAAATTCTTGCAGAAAGATACAGAAAATAACTTTTTGTTTGCTATAATCTATCTACATTTATGAAACGTGATACAAAACAATTAGTTATTTTTTCCATTCTTTCCCTTCTTCTCCTTAGTCCCCTTGCCTATCTTGCTGGAACACAAAGCAGTACAAAAAATGACCAGTCTATAATAAATTCAATTAAAAACGCTTATGCTGCAAAGCCTAGCCCCTCCCCAATCCCTCCAACTCCCACTCAAAAAGTCTATGAATTCAGCAAATACACTCCTCCTCAGAAAACAAAAAAGTCTGAATACAAAATTTTTATGCTTGGTGACTCTATGACAGATGCTCTCGGTCCACATGGAGGGGAATTTAGCGAAAATATAAATTTGCTTTATAAAAAAAATGGCATAGGGATAATAATTGATAATTATGCATCACCATCAAGCAACATCTTATCTCTTGATCAAAATATGAGAAAAGAAATAAGATCTTGGGATGTTGATTTTAAACCAATGCTTGATCAGGATTTTGATTTAGTACTCATTGAATCATTTGGCTATAATCCCCTCTCGCAATTTGGAATAACTGATGGAATAAAAGAACAAAATACAGCTCTTGGAAAAACACTCACAACTATAATAAATAATAATCCAGAAGCCTCAATTGTTTTTGTCGCAACCATTGCACCAGATAAACAAACTTACAACGCAGCCAACAATCCTGGCTCCACAATACAAGAGAGAACCGAACAAGCTGATGAAAGAATTATTTACCTAAAAAACCATATAAGTTATGCAAAATTTCACAACATTCCAGTTGTAAATATTTTTGAAAAATCTCTTAGCAATCAGGGCGATGGGAACACCAAATACATAAATCCTGATGATAATATCCATCCATCAGCTGTGGGAATTGAACTCATCAGCAAAGAACTCGCAGATTTTATCTACAACAACCAAATACTCCCTTACTGATAAGTCTGTTTTATTTTTTTTCCATATATACTAAACTAATTACATATGGGCTTAAAACCAATACTGACTAATCCCTCAACAGCAATCATTATCGCAACTGCACCAACTGGCCTTGGACATCTGAGAGTTACTGATGCTCTATATCACGGCTTGCCCAAGGGTTCATCTCCTGTTCTACTTGGTGCTAAAGCGGATGCAGAAAGCGCTCTCTATAGATTTATAAGTATTCATCCACTGACCAGAAGATTTATGGAGTTTTCCCAAAATCCTCCATTTGAAAAAATTGTAACCAAAGTTGGCACATTTATCATGCATAAACGCACAAAAAATATCTACAGACAAATTAAAACAATTTTGGGAGGAAGATTTGTTGTACCAAAAACAATTGTGCTTGTCGCTGCCCATGCTATACAAGGTCATCAAATTGCTGCAATAAAAGAAACACTCGAAAAAGAGATGAATGCTAAGGTTTTTCTTGCTATCCAAATCACTGATGATAGTCCTCAAACAGTATGGTATGTTGACGGAGCAGATGTGATATTCGCC
The DNA here is from genome assembly GCA_029260905.1 of Candidatus Levyibacteriota bacterium. GTDB lineage: Bacteria > Patescibacteriota > Microgenomatia > Levybacterales > UBA12049 > JAJDCH01. The sequence continues at coordinate 54,911 of JAJDCH010000011.1, forward strand.
CCAAGCGAATACACCAAAACCCATTTGGTTTCATTCGCAAAAAAAGACGAGTTGAAAGAAGTGCCAATAGAAGTAACAGCATATCCTGTTAGCCCTCTTCTTGCAGAAAATTTAACAGATCATGCTTTTGAAAATAAAGTATCCCAAACAGATCCTGAATCATCATCCAAAATTCATATGACAATTCCTGTTCCGGGCGCAGCAGTTGGAACCTCTTTTATGTCTGATTTTATCAAATCGCTAAACAAACATTCACCAAGATTTCTATTTCATGTAGTATCAAGAAAGGCGCCTTTTACTGAAAGCTTTCTAAACTTGATGTATGATCTTGAATACGTACAAGTCAAGGCATCTTATCATGACAGGGAAACGGTTGCTTCATATGAGGAAATTTTTAAGGATGAAATAATATCTTTGGAGCTAACCAAGCCAAGCGAACAATCATTTAAAGCACTCATAGATCCCAGAAAACGAGGAGGTTGTATAATACTTTTTTCAAATCCAGTTGGGAGACAAGAATATGACAATCTCAACTTCCTAAAAAACCACAATCTTATGCCAAGAAGCGCTGATTCAAAACTTCTCTGGAAAATGTCCAGCGAGAATCAACCCCTTACAGATGAGGTACTAATCAAAAAATCTCATAATTGGAGAGCGCTACTCCTTCCTGATGATCCTAATAAAGCATCCTCATTTACCCTTTGGTGCTTAAGAGAAAAGCTCTTCTCAAACATGATGACATATTCCCAGAAAACAGAAAGCATTGAATTAAAATCAACTGGAGTTGAACAGTTTTGGAAAAAAATTGAGGAGTATTTAAGCAATCCTACTATCTAAAATGCATACTTTTATCATGTAAATTTTTGCTCCAAGTAGGTTTTTTTGTTATCTTTATAGAATTATCTGGTGGGGCTAAAGCAATGATATAGGTTATATCTTTTTTAAAATATTCAAATGCGCTTGCTGATTTTTTAAAAAAATAACCATGTTTATCATAAAAAGAGGAATCAATGCAAAAACAAATTGAAAAGAATAGAATTCCAAACAAAACTCCAAACTACCCAACGCACCATAATACCTTATATCACTTACTCTTGCTATAATAAATGAGGTGAACATCTATGCACTTCTTATCTTTGGAATGATTCTTTGGGGAATGTATCCCATCTTTACACATCACTTTGTTGAAAGCGTTGATCCATTTTTTCTTGTAGCTATCACTACACTTTTTTCATCTATTCCATTCATGGTAAAGATTGCTTTTCAAAAAAAACTAAGAACAATATTCTCTCAAAAAACACTTTTACAACTTATCCCAGTTGCGTTATTTGCAGGAGTAGGACATTTATTTCTGTTTGTCGGAACAAGTATAACAACAGGTATAAATACAGGAATTCTCCTTCAAATTGAACCTGCATATGCTCTTCTAATTGGGATTATTTTATTTCATGAAAAATTTAAAAAACAAAGGTTTTTTGCAACCCTAATAATGGTTATAGGCGCAATGTTTATTGTTTACAAAGGAACTGCAATGCCAAACACAGGAGATGTTTTGGTTCTCCTTACTACTCTCATGTATCAACTCTCTCACTCTTTTGCAAAAAAATTACTTAATAAAAAAATTGATTCAGCCATTATTCTCTGCGGGAGACAGTTAATTGCAGGAATTATTCTGATTAGCATTTTTGGCACTACAAATAGTTCTTTCATTAAATTTATTCAAACACCATCATATATTTGGATTGGATTTTACTTAGGTTTTTACCTTGCAGCTGTAACCTTCATCTGGTATGCAGCACTTAGAAAAATGCCGCTTTCTGTAGCATCCTCATTTCTTCCTCTTACTGCAGTTGTTGCATTTCTTGGATCAGTATTTTTCCTTAAAGAAAATATAAATTCGAATCAAATAATTGGATTTGTTTTTATAATCTCCGGCATGATCTGGCTTGGAAAGATAAATAGATCTAAAGTCACAAAATCTTAAGGTTTGTTATAATCAAATTATGAGAAATGTTTTTCCTGCAGTTTTATTTTTTTTCGCAATCACATTTGCGCTTTTTATATTCAATGGTCAACAGAAAACCAGTAATCAATCATCAAAAAGTCCTACACAAAATAAAATATCTCCAACACCCCTTCCCCCAACTCCTTTCAACTGCAAAAACCCGCTTCCACAAATAATAGAAGGGCCTTACTACAAAACAGGCACTCCTGAAAAAAATAATTTTCAAAATGATGTAGCTACTGGTGAAAAGATAACTCTTGCTGGATATGTATCAGATGAAAATTGTCAACCAATTCAAGACGCTATCCTTGATTTTTGGCAGACAGATACAAATGGTGAGTATGATAATACTGGTTATAATCTAAGAGGATATCAAAAAACAGATAGCTATGGAAAATACGAACTAAAAACAATTATCCCAGGAGCTTACGAAAACAGAACACCTCATATTCATGTAAAAATAAGACCATCTCCTGTTTCTCCTGAAACAACATCTCAGCTTTATTTCCCTGGAAGCGTAAATCAAAACAATGATCCTATTTTTTCTGAGGCAACGATGGTAAAAATAATTGAAAGCAATGGAGCAAAAACCGCTTACTATAATTTCGTAGTGAAAACAAATTAATAATTTGCTAAACTATGTTTATGGCGAAAATAAAAAATCAAAAAATATTTTCTCCTCGTTTTGCGCTTTATCTTTTCATTATTATTGTCTTTGCCTTTTTTCTTGGTTGGCAAAACACCATCTCATCTCCTGAATATGCTGCATATCAAATGTTTAAAGCAGTCAGGGAAAAAGACTATCAAAAATTTGAAAAATACGCCGATGTTGACTCAATTGCTGAAAAGGGTGTTGATGAATTTGCAAAAAAATTTCCTGAAAAGTCTCCCCTCAAATTAAATTTAAATGTTTTAAACATAGTAGGACTGAATCTTTCCCATGAGATAGACATTGCTGCCATGAAACCTGCTGCTGTTGAAAATGTAAAAAATGGTATAAGGGAAGCTGTTGAAGAGGGTTATATAAAAGGGGCAAGCTATAGTGAAGACAGCCTTGTTAAAGCAATGCAAGAAATAAAATCAGAAAAAGAAGATGGTTTTGTAAGAATTACTGTGCCAATTGATGAAAAACCCTTTTATATGAATATGAGAAAAATTAATGGTCATTGGGAAGTCTTTGAAATAGACATCAACTCCCCCAGTATAAAAGCTGCTTATCCAGAAAAATAAAATTATTTTGGTTGAAAATTAGTAAACTCTTGAACACAACTATCTCCTTTGCACGCAACACAACTATATGTATAATCACCAACTATTGCAGCATGATGTATTGGATCACCAACCCACCAATTAAAAGCTTCCTGCTCTGTTCTCATTGAGATAATATTTTCATTAAACCAATAAGAGAAATTATGAGAATTTTTACCAGCGTGCATACGACCCTCAGCTATTTCTAGCCCTATCTGAGGAGCACGAGCAACTGCAAGAGAGCAAACCCTAGCATCTTTTTGAAAAATAGATAATCCTTTTGACACGCGGTATGAATTGCTTAGGTTAAATAACACATCAGCATTAAGCCCCTCACTAATTGATAAATTCTCAGCACCAACTTTGGTTGTTGAAATTGAGGTGAGATCTGAACTTTCAGTTGATTCAACTTCTGGAGTTGGAGTAATTATAACTGGAGACTCAATTATTAATGTTTTTGAAACAGAGGTTACAACTACTCTGTCTTTCTTTTCAGAATTTAGTTTCTCAAAATTTATTTTCTGAGGTTTTTGTTTTATCTTACTTAAAGAAAGCTGATCAGAGAAAAAAATTCCTGGATATGACAGGTATCGAGAAGCTTTATATTCAGAAGCCGAAACAGAGCTTGCAAAACTAAAAAATAAAAATCCAGTTAAGAGACAACTGATTGTCTTTTTTATCATGGAATTTACCATAAGCAATGTATTTTACCTTTTTTTGACATAAATTAGCAAATCTATGTCTGTTATAATAACTTTATGTCAAAGCTTTTTATCCCAATTCTTCTTGGCACCACTAGACCCAAAAGACAATCAATAAAAGCTGCAAAACTTATAGAAAAAATCGGTAATACAATATCTGAAATAAAGGTTCAGCTTGTTGATCCAAATGATTATAATTTCCCCTTTGATGGAAATGATCCTGAAAATAAAAATCCAGAATACTCCAAGCTCACACTTAATGCAGATGCATTTTTTATCGTCACACCTGAGTACAACCATAGCTTTCCTGGAACCTTAAAAAGAATGCTTGACTCAGAACTTGCAAATTATATTCATAAGCCAGTTGCTTTTGCTGGTGTTTCAAATGGAATTTTTGGCGGTGCTAGAGCAATTGAAGCACTCATCAGAACAGTAAGAGAAATGGGTATGATTTCAACTTTTTCAGATGTTTATTTCCCACAAATCCAAAACACATTTGATGAAAATGGTAAACTTCTTGATGAAGGATACATAAAAAGAATTGAGAGAGCTTATATCGAACTTATCTGGATGGCAAAGAGCTTAAAGTGGGGACGGGAAAACCTGGAAAGCATTTATCATAAGAAGAAATAATTCTTTCATTATTATTACCTTATACTTAAGTTGCTTTTACTTTTTTGTTCTAATATTAATTTTATGTCAGATATTACCTATACATGTACTGCGTGTAATCAAGAATTTTCAGATGAATCATCTTTAAAAAATCATATGGTTCAGGATCACACAACAAAGACAGAGACAGTTGTTGAGGGCGAGGCAAAGTAGTATAATAAATTTATGGAAATGCTAATCAGCTGGTTTGTGAGCGCTCTTACTATTTTTGTAACCGCATATATTCTGCCTGGTGTGAGAATTGATGGATTTTTGTCTGCTCTTGCTGTAGCTGTGGTTCTCGGGGTTATAAATCTTTTGATAAAACCAATAATTCTTCTTCTTACACTTCCAATTACAGTTGTCACACTTGGCCTTTTTACTTTTGTGATAAATGCTCTTTTGATACTTTTGGCATCAGCAATAGTACCAGGATTTACAGTCGATACCTTCTGGTGGGCACTTCTCTTTAGCATAGTTTTATCACTCATCAACTCCTTCATTGGAAAATCAAATTAACCCTTACCTCAAAGTCTTTTCTTGCTATAATATTTTTGTGATTAGGAGACCAAAATCAATCCAGACGATTTATCTCTACCTTGTCCTGGGAAATACTTTGGCTGCATCTTTTATCTGGGGAATAAACACTATTTTTCTTCTTGATGCAGGACTTAGTAACTTTCAAGCATTTGCAGCCAATGCTTTTTTTACACTTGGACAAGTCATATTTGAAGTACCAACAGGTGTAATTGCTGATACTTACGGAAGAAGAATATCTTATTTACTCGGCGCCCTGACTCTTGCTGCATCAACCGCACTTTATCTTTTTATGTGGCAAATTCAGGGCCCATTCTGGGGATGGGCAGGATCATCTATTCTTCTTGGTCTTGGATTTACATTTTTTTCAGGCGCGCTTGAAGCATGGTTGGTTGATGCTCTTCATGCAACAAATTTCAAAGGATCACTTGATGGAGTATTTGCCAAAGGACAAATAGTTGGTGGTGTTGCGATGCTGACTGGATCTATTGCTGGTGGATTTATCGCACAAATTACAAACCTTGGTGTACCATATATTTTAAGAGCTGGTATTCTCATAATTAATTTCTTAACAGCCTTTTTCCTCATGCGCGATCTTGGTTTTACTCCACAAAAAACCAAAACACCACTAAAAGAAATGAGAAAAATATTAACCCATTCAATTGATCATGGTCTCAGAAATAGACCTGTGAGATGGGTAATGCTTGCTTCACCTTTTATAACTGGTGTTAGTTTTTATGTTTTCTATGCTCTCCAACCATTTTTGCTTGAACTGTACGGAGATGAAAAAGCATACGGAGTTGCAGGCCTTGCAGCAGCGCTTGTAGCAAGCGCGCAGATTGCTGGTGGATTTCTTGCTCCCAAAATCAGAAAATTATTTTCCAAAAGAACATCAACTCTTTTATCAGGTATACTTATTTCCTCAATAATCTTGTTCCTTGTTGTATTTGTAGATGATTTCTATACAACACTTTTTCTTGTCTTTACTTGGGGACTTACTTTTGCTGCAATTTCACCAATCAGACAGGCATATCTGAATGGACTGATTCCATCAAATCAACGGGCAACAGTTTTATCATTTGATTCACTTATGGGATCAACTGGTGGAATCTTCATTCAGCCTGCACTTGGAAGAGCAGCTGACATCTGGAACTACTCCACATCTTATGCATTATCAGCTGGAATTCAGGCACTTGCGTTTCCATTTATCTATCTTTCCAGAAAAGAAAATGCTCCGGCTGATATTATTGAAGAGGAGAAAAAAATAAATTAAACCAGGTAGTCTTTGAGCTTGTTGCCACGACTTGGATGGCGAAGTTTTCGAAGAGCCTTTGCTTCAATCTGTCTAATTCGCTCACGTGTAACTTGAAACATTCGTCCTACTTCTTCTAAAGTCTTTGGACGTCCATCGTCCAGTCCAAAACGCTCTTTCAAAACTCTTCTTTCTCGATCTGAAAGAGTTCCCAAAACCTGATCAACTTGCTCTTTCAAAAGCTCGCGGGATGCGCTGTCAAAAAGGGTTGGCGCTGAAGAATCTGAGATAAAATCCCCCAATCGGGAATCTTCTTCGTCTCCAACTGGCGCCTCGAGCGATGCGGGGTTTTGTGAAATTTTAATTATTTCAAGTGCCTTATCAGGTTCTATCCCTAATACTTTTGCAACCTCTTCAGGTGTTGGCTCACGCCCAAGCTCCTGCATCAGCTTTCGCTGACTTCGAAGGAATCTATTAATATTCTCAACCATGTGAACAGGGATACGGATCGTTCTTGCCTGATCCGCAATTGCACGAGTAACACTTTGTCTAATCCACCAAGTTGCATATGTACTGAATTTGTAACCCCTTCTCCAATCATATTTTTCAACTGCACGAATAAGTCCTTGATTTCCTTCTTGAATAAGATCAAGAAGTGTAAGTCCACGTCCGATATATTTCTTGGCAATTGAAACAACAAGCCTAAGATTGGAGTTAATAAGTGTTTTTTTCGCATCCATACTTCCTTTTTCAACTCTTTTAGCAAGCTCTATCTCCTGTTCAAATTTAAGAAGTGGGATACGCCCAATTTCCTTGAGATACATTCTTACAGGATCGCTGACTGACCCTTCTGTCAAAACAGTCAATGCTTCAAGTTCTTTTTCTAGATCTTCGATTGGCTTTCCATTTTCCTGTTGCTGGCTGACTGATTCAAAAACATCAATATTTCCCTTCATCAACTTGTCATAAAGTTGATCAAGTTCTTCGATATGCTCTTCTGGTTTGGCGTAGATTCCAAGTATTTCGTCTTGAGTGATGTAGCCTCGTTTCTTGGCGCCGATTACTACTTCTGTAAGTATAGGAGTTAACTTCTGGGACATAGGTATCTATTTTACCACAAATCAGCAAAACTATGAACCCCTAAGTTCTGCAGCTAGAGCTGAATACTCTTTCTGCAGGCTTTCAATCTCTTTTGAAACTCTTGACCCACCTGTGCCCTTTGCATCAGCCACGCTCAATGCTGCTTCCTCTTTTTTAATCTCTTCTGCTATATATCTCATTTTTTCCTGAATATAAAATGTGCGCAGAAGTTTTGCAATTTTTTCTACCTCTTTAATTATTTTTTCAGCATCAGTAAAAACAGGTAATGGGTAAAGAATTGATTTGTCAAAAGTGGTAAGTAGCTCTTGAGGAAGCGTATTGGCAAACTTCTTGCTATCAAATATTTTTTCTTTTCCAAAAAAACTTGATAATTTGTCCATTATTTTCCCCACTGCGCGGTTCTTATTCAAATTACCTGAAAAGACATCTCTTGCTTTTTGAAAAAAAGACGCATCCTTGCTGTTTTGAACAATAAGTGCCAATAAATACTCTTCCGTTATTTCCTCTTTGGGTCTTTTTAACTTTAAAATCTCAGTTGTAGCAGTTGTTTTTTCTTTTTTCTCAACTCTTTCCATTTCTCGTACTATACTTTCATATGAAGTATCAAGCTCAGTTGATATTTTTTTAAGATAATGTTCTCTTATTATTTCATTTCTGATTTGCGCGATAAACGGAAGCAGGGTATCTGCTACTTTTTTCTTGCCCACAGCTATTTTAACATCAACACTTGATATTGTTTTCTCAAGCAAATAATCATATATTGAAATATCATTTTTAACTGCTTTTTTAAAGGCTCCAGGGTCAGATCTAAGAGCCTCATCTGCATCCTTGCCACCTGGCACCTCAATTACCGTTGGCATAAGACCCTTTTTCTCAACTACACTCAGGCTTCTCTTGACTGCTTCTTGACCTGCTTTGTCTGTATCAAAACAAAAAGTAACTTTTTCAGCGTAACGACCAAGTAAATTAACCTGTGAATCAGTAAGAGCTGTTCCTTTTACTGCAATCACATTTGAAATACCATTTTCAAAACAAGTCATCACATCAAACTCTCCCTCAAGTATTATTACCTGATTAGTTCTTCTTATCGCGTCTTTTGTGTTGTTAATGCCAAAAATATGATCTCCCTTATGATAAATAAGTGTCTCTCTGGTATTAATATATTTTGAAGTTTTTATATCGTTATCAAGAATTCGTCCAGAAAAACCCACTATATTATCTCGATGATCAACAAGCGGAAAGATAAGTCTGCCACGAAAAAAATCAGAAACACTTGATCCTCTTGAATATCCAAGACCTGCATCTAGCATGTCCTGTTTGGAATACTTTTTTTTATTTATCAAATATGAAGTAAGCGCAGAGCCGCTGCTTGGCGCAAAACCAAGCATAAATGCTTCAATCAATTTTTCATTTATTCCTCTTTTCTTGAGATAATCTAGAGCCTTTTTACCAGCATCGTGTTTGGTCAATACATAATGATAATATTGTTTTGCAAGAATATTTATCTCATACAATTTTTCTTTTTTGTATGTATCCCCCGATGATCCCTGATTTCTTTCTTTCAGCTCAACTCCTGCTCTTTTGGCAAGTGTGCGAAGGGCCTCTGGAAAATCCATTTTCTCATATTCCATCAAGAACTGATAAACATCCCCACCCTTGTTACATGTTCCAAAACAATGCCAGATTTGTCTTTCGGGAGATATCACAAATGAGGCTGTTTTTTCCGTATGAAATGGGCAATTGGCTTTGAAATTTCTCCCTGCTTTATTCAAAGTAACAAACTCTGAAATAAAAGAAACAATATCTATTTTTTCTCTAATTTCTCCAACCTGATCCATGTTGAGGAAAGTATATACCACACAGGCAAAGTTTACAATTATCGACTAAAACGTGCTAAAATAGGCAAAAGGCTTATGGATAAAAAAGGGATAATGATCGAAGAATTAAAAATCTTTTCAAAAAATGACAAAAGGGACATTGAGAGATTAGCAGGGAAACTAAATGTTAATTCAATTCCCTTAACTGATGAGGATTTAAAAAGCATGCTTTCATCCCCCAATACTCATTTATTCATCATCCGCGAACTAAAAAACAAAAAAATTATCGGCA
>JAJDCH010000012.1 GCA_029260905.1 Candidatus Levyibacteriota bacterium
ACTGAAGTTCATTTATTGAAAGTTCGTGAATTTGACTAATGTGCTTATCCATGTAATACCTCTACAAATTTTTTACCTTTTAGAGTTTTGTATGTGGTCACTCCATCAACTATTGCAAAAATTGTGTAGTCATTACCCATAGAAACTCCAGTTCCAGGATGAAACTTTGTTCCTCTTTGCCTGATAATTATATTACCTGCTTGTACTTTCTCGCCACCATATTTCTTAACGCCTAAGCGCTTTGGTCGTGAATCTCTGTTTCCCTTTACGGATCCTTGTGCTTTTGTATGTGCCATGATTAAATAATACCTTGTAACAAATAACTTATAACTTTTGTGAAAATTCAGCTTTATCTTACGATAAATTTTCACAGCTGTCAACCAATACTAAACGTATCAGAGCTACTTACCCTCTGTCTTTTTAGTATTTTTGCTATTTGATTTTTTGCTTTTAATATCTGCTGCTGGCTTTGCAGAAGTCTTCTTATCTAAACTATCACCAATCTTAACAATCTCTACTTTAGTCAATTTCTGCCTATGACCCATCACCCTTCTATATCTTGATTTTGCTTTAAATTTAGAAACTCTTATCTTGTCGCCTTTTGTCTGCTCTACTATCTTTCCTGCAACTGATAAACCTGAGATATGTGGATTACCAAGCTTGAAAGAGCCTTCATCTGCAAGAAACAAAACCTGATCAAAAGAAAGAGCTGATCCATCCTTACCTTCAAGCTTTTCAACTTCAATTGTTTGACCAACTGACACTTTATACTGCTTCCCACCTGTTTGAATTACTGCATATTTCATAATTGTAATATTATATCAGACCTTCTACCTAATCTCAAGCGTGGATTTGGTATCTTGCGAGGCGCTAATTTGAGATAGCAAACCTAGAAAAATAAAACTCGAAAGAAGAGATGAACCACCAAATGACACAAAAGGTAGAGTAATTCCAACAATTGGCAAAAGACCCATATTCATAGCTATATTAATAAGTCCCTGAATCATAAAAAACCCAAATGTTAATGAAACAAAGATCTTGCTAAAAATATCACTGCTATTTTTATATATCTTAAAAAGCCTAAAGCCAAAAAAGACAAATGCTATTATTACAATAAATGCGCCAATAAAACCAAGCCCCTCTGCAATTGTCGCAAATATAAAATCTGTTTGACGCTCAGGCAAAAACCTCAGAACGGATTGTGTCCCTTCAAAAAGTCCTTTTCCAAGAAAAAGACCTGATCCTATAGCTATAATTGCCTGAACACCGTTATATGAAGTACCAAGAGGATCGCTTTGCGGATCTAAAAATGTCAGCACACGTTGACGCTGATAATCATGAAGGTTCGACCAAAAAAAGGGCATCAAAAAAACAAATGGAAGAAACAAAAAAACAAACCATAAAAAGGGGAAACCAATAACAAAAAGAGTAAAAACACCAGTGAATCCAAAAATTAACGCACTCCCAAGATCAGGCTGAAAATATACCAATAAAACAATCGGTAAAAGATATAAAAAACTAAACAGAAAAGATCTAAAGCTGGACCTACTAATATCTGAAAGAAATGCTGCAAAAGAGATTGCAAGAAAAGGTTTAAGAATTTCTGAAAACTGAAGCCTGATTCCGAAAATCTCAATCCACCTCACAGCGCCCCTTGCTTCAATTCCCATGACAAGAACTATCCCCAAAAGAATAATAGAAACTATATAAATAGGCACTTTTAATGATTTTAAAAAATCTATATCAATTCGTGCAAATATAAGGAATGCAAAAATAGCAACAACTAGTGAAATAGATTGATTTCTAAAGTAAAGTGTATCTATAGAAAAAAGTGTAGTAAGACTTATAACAATAAGCACAAAAACAGGTGCAAGAAGCCAAAGGTCAATTCTAAATCCATTTCTCATTTGAGTATCTTTACAGCAAATTCTCCTTTTGATAATTCCTTAACTAGCGCGTTTTTCTTGATGTAATCCTCTTGCCCATCTGGCATCTCATCCAAAGAAACATTTACCAATTCGTCTAATTCTGTTCCCTGTTTTTTCCTCTCAGCCTGAATCTTTCTGATAATATCACGCGCTTTCCCTTCTGCTTCAAGAATTGGTGTTATTTTGATATCTAGCTCAACTTTTAATTCTTTCGCTTTTACAAACTCTATTTCTTTAACATTGACTTCATCTTTTACAAGGAAATGCAAAGCCTCATCAAGCTTAGATTCATCTGTACCCAAAACAGTAAGGGTTGAGAGTGGCTGCTTGACTCTTATTCTCGCATCTTTTCTTGCTGACAGTCCCATCTCAACAATTTTTCTAACTATTTTCATATCATTAATCAGTTTTGAGTTTTGGGTTTTGAGTTTTGAATCTGACAACGGCCAATCAACCAAGTGCACTGATTCCTCTTCAGTCAGATTTTTATAAATTGCATCTGATATAAACGGCGCAATTGGTGCAAGCAGCTTACAAAGAGTTGTCAAAACTTCATAAGAAGTGGAATAAAATGCACCCTTATCATCCTCCCCAGTCGCGCTTGGCCCAACCCTATCCCTACTTCTCCTGACATACCAAGTTGAGAAATCATCAACGAATTTTTTGATGAGGTCAATAGCACTGACAGTATCATAACTATCCAAACTTTTTGTAGTATCTTCTATCAAATTATTAAGAAGTGCCAAGATCCACTCGTCCAAAACGTTTTGAGTTTTGAGTATAGAGATTTGAGTTTTTGGATTCCAGGAATCCAGGTTCGCATAAGTTACAAAAAAATTATAAGTATTCCAAAGAATAAGCATAGTACCTCTGATTTGCGATTTATATGCTTCCTCTGAAATCAAGATATCCTCACCCTTCATCACAGGCGATCCAAGCAAATAAAATCTCAATGCATCCCCACCGTACTTATCAAGCATCTCCCGAGGATCTGGATAATTTTTAAAATTTTTACTCATTTTTCTGCCATCTGTTCCAAGTATCACGCCCTCAACCAAAACATTTTTAAATGAAGGAGATTTATAAATCGCAGCTCCAATCACATGAAGAACATAAAACCAAGCTCTGATCTGACCTGTATATTCAGCAATAAAATCAGGAGGAAAAAAATCATCTAATTTTTCATCCTTTTTAAACGGAAAATGCCGCTCTGCAAAAGAAGCGGATCCTGCCTCAATCCAACTATCCAAAACCTCACTTACTCGCTTTGCATCCTTGCCACACTTTTTACACTTAACCATTACCTCATCGATATCAGGCTTATGAAGCTCAGACACCTTTCTACCTGACGCCTCTTCAAGCTCTTTTATAGATCCTGGAACAAACCTCTCCCCACACTTACATTCCCAAACAGGAACAGGAGAACCCCAGTATCTATTGCGAGAGATATTCCAATCTGGTGCATTTTCCAAACTTTTTAAAAATCTTCCATTTTTAAAGTGTTTTGGATACCAACCAATATCAAAGTTTGTTTTTTTCATCAGAGGCTTGAGATCTTGAACATTTACAAACCATGCATCAATTGGCGCATAGTAAAGCCTTGTATGACACCTCCAACAAAGAGGAACTCGGTGAGTGTAATCAACTTTTTTATAAACAAGACCACGCTTTTCAAGATCTTCATCAACTGCCTTGTTGGCTTTGAGATAATACATACCACCAAAAATAGGCACCTCATCTTTAACATGTCCCTCCTCATCAAGATGAAGCTCCATGTGAACACCCTCTTCTTTCATCAGCTTCATATCCTCTTCACCATAAGCAGCAATTGTCACAACACCTGTCCCATCTAGTGCTGTCACAAACTCTCCTCCCAGTATTTCAAATACTTTTCCTTTTGCACGATTGCTGTAGTAATCATAGTGCGGAACAAATTTTTTACCAATCAGATCTTTACCCATTAATCTCCCAACAATTTCGCATTTCCCATCAAGCATCTTTTGTGTTGTCTCAGCCAAAATATAAAATTCTTTTCCTTGTTTAACTTTTATGTATTTCATTTCAGGATTAACAGCAAGAGCAGGTGTTGCTATCTTTGTCCAGGGAGTTGTTGACCATGCAAGAATATAAGTATCTTTTTCACCTTCTAGCTCATACTTATATGTTGTAGATGGATCAACAATGTCTTTGTAATTATCTGCATCCATCGCCACTTCAAAATTGGAAATAGGTGTTACGCAATGCGGACAATAAAGAGAAACCCGAAGCCCCTTGTACACAAATCCCTTGTCATACATTTGCTTAAAAACCCACATCACAGACTCCATATAATTCTTGTCCCAAGTTTTATATGCATTTTCAAAATCAACCCATCTGCCAATCCTATCCACATACCATTCCCAATCACTTGAAACCATATTTACATAATGCTTGCACTCGTCAATAAATTTCTTAACACCTACCACTTCTTCAATATCTCTCTTGCTCTGAATTTCAAGCTCCTGCTCAACTTTATTTTCAATCGGAAGTCCATGCCCATCCCAACCCCAAACACGTCTCACTCTATATCCCTTCATAGTAAAATATCTACCAAATAGATCTTTGGGAAGACTTGAAAGAAGCGATCCATAATGAGGCATACCAGTTACGAAAGGGGGTCCGTCCAAAAAAGTCCATGAACCATTTGGTGCATCTTTTTCAACTGATTTTTCAAAAATCTTATTTTTTTTCCAGAATTTAAGTATTTCATTCTCCAGATCAGGAAAACTAACTTGCGGTGAGACAGACTTAAACATAGGTTTAATTTTAGCCTAAACACCGATCTAATTCAAGGCTCTAGACAAACACTTAATTTGAGCTATAATAAGGTCAAGCTTCTGCTCAGTCATGAAGATTAAAAAAACAAAAATTAGAGAAAGAATAATTCCCTTCGCGCTTGCTCTAGCAGCAAGCATTATTTCTATTTTTATAGCAATTATCCTTAAACCCATTTTGGGCGATCAAATTTTTTTCTTCTCACTTATTGCAGTTGTCTCATCGGTTTTATCCAAAAACATAAAAGCAGGACTCACAACCACTTTTCTAAATACTCTTGGCATTACATATATTTACTCAGTCGATCTTTCATCTGGAACACTTAATCCGATAATATTCATTATTCAAATATTTATTTTCCTCTTATCATCAGTTTTTCTTCTGAGTCTTGCAGACAAAATAAAAAATACCAATGAGGTTCTTGCTTACAAAAAAAGAGAAAAAGAATACCTCGAATTGATTGAAAAAATGAAGCTGGAAAAAGCTGAAGATGAAAAAAAAATACGGGCAAGAGACGAATTCCTATCAATCGCATCACATGAACTAAAAACCCCTCTTTCGTCTATGCTTCTTCAAGTTCAAATGGCTATACATAATATAAGAAACGTTTCCCTTGCTCAATTCTCAGTTGAAAAATTAATGAAAATGCTGCAATCAACCGAGCAGCAAACCCACCGCTTATCAAAGATGATTAATGACTTACTAAATGTTTCACTTATTACAACCGGGCGACTCGAACTAGAAAAAGAAAGGTGTGACCTAAAACTACTTGTCAAAGGCGTTATAGAACGTTTTCATGAAAGAATAAAAAAAGAAAAGTATCATGTCAAATTTGAGTCAAAATCAAAAATTATTGGCAACTGGGATAAATTGAGAATTGAACAAGTAGTAGGAAATTTAATTTCAAATGCTATTAAATATGGTGATGGAAAACCAATTGAGATAAAAGTTGTAAAATCAGGATCTAACGCAAAAATAACAGTTGTCGATCAGGGAATAGGTGTTCCGCAAGATATTCAAAAGAAAATTTTTGAAAGATTCCAACGAGGTGTTTCCAATCAAGATTACCGCGGACTTGGTGTGGGGCTATACATAGCAACTCAAATTGTAAAAGCACATAGTGGTAAGATATATTTATCAAGTAAACTAGGAAAAGGTTCGACTTTTACAGTAGAACTACCCCTATAATAATTTTAGTAATTGACAAAATCTCAAAACGGGATTATATTAAACAAAATTAAATTGGTCAAAAGGTCCGAAAGCTGTGTGATTCAGCGCTATGCCGTAACTGTTAAAGTCAGATCGCAGACTTTTGATCTCAATTACCATCCTTCGAGCAAAGGAGAGGCTAGCTAAGTTTAGACTTAACACAGACTTCTCACTTGAGAAGTCTTTTTTTACTTCTCAGGTAGCTAACTGCCCCTTATCGAAGATTTGAATCAAAAATATGTTTGCACAAATTAAAAAACTATTTAAACAACTTCCAGTTCTTGTCTGGATATCAATTCTGTTTTTCGGGTTGGCAATTGGACTCTACGCTACTCCTACAAATACTGATAAAAAATCAGATACAGAAACAGAAACAATCTTTCCTTCACTTGTTCCCTCTATTACTGATGAAAAAAACACTAATTTTGATTATTTAAAAACAACAAATAATGCACAGTCAATCACCCCTACAATTGTAGTTTCAAATTCTTCTAATGGAGAATCTCAAACAACTGCAAAAAATCAGAATGAGGCCAAAAATGAATCAGGAAATAGTCAGCAACAATCAAAAATTTCAGTAACCCTATCTATTAATGGCTCCTCAGTTGGTGCTGTTAGCCTTGATGAGGGATCAAACCAATGCAACGTGCTATCGAATGCAAAAGATCAAGGAAAAATATCAAGTCTTGATATGCGCTACATTTCAAGCCTTGGAACAAATGGTGTTTATAAAATAAACGGGATTGGAAAAGACAACGCCATCTGGTGGGTTTATAAAGTAAATGGCGCATCACCAAGCCAAGGATGCAGTCTGGTTAAAGCAAACAATAACGATAATGTTGATTGGGAATATGTTGGAAATTAATATGAAACTCAAAACTCAAATTTATAAAAATAATCTTTGTCTTTTGCTTACCACTTTTTGCTTATCACTTTTTGCTTATCACTCCTGTTTTTGCTGAATCTACTACTACAGATATTGCTCTTGATTTCTTAAGATCCAAGCAGGACTCTACCGGAAGAATAAATACTGGCTTTTCTGCTCCTTCTCAATGGTCTTCAATTGCTTTTGCATCCCAAAATATTAACATTTCAGATGTCAAAAATCCCGATGTATCACTTCTTGATTTTCTCAAAACAGATATTCCTATTGATCCATCAGCAGCAACAGATTGGGAAACAAAAATTCTAGCAATTGTTGCAATTGGTAGTAATCCATCAAATTTTAACGGTGAAAACTTTATTAAAAACCTTGAAGACTTTCACACTGATGGACAAATTGGTGATATATGCTCTTTAAATGACGATATCTTTGGACTACTCGCACTCACCGCAAGCGGAAAGTTGGCTGACAACAAGATAAAACAAGACGCACTTAATTTTATTATTGATAATCAGGACGAAACTAATGGAGGATTTGGTTTTTCTGCTCCTGGCTGTGAATGGTATAACACATCAACAGACATGACAGCAGCAGGACTTCACGCTTTAGTATCAGCCAGGGATAGCGGTATGGAAGCAGCAGGGTTTGATGATGCTATAGATCAGGCAAAAAATTATCTTTTTTCAAACCAAAATTCTGATGGAGGATTTGGATATTCGGAGAAATCTGATTCAGACACAACTGGCTGGGTAATAATTGGTCTAAATGCTGCAGGTCTTAGTAGCTCAACTGAGGCAAAAAATGCCAAAAGCTGGCTTCTTACACAACAATCAGAATCAGATGGAGGTTTTACTGCTTTTGATTGGGGAACAAGTGAATTTGTATCCAATGCCACAACTACCTCTCATGCGATCCTTGCCATAAACGGTAAAACATGGATTTCCAAAATTTATCAAGCATCAACTGATGACATCATCCCAACTTCTACTCCCTCTCCGACAAATATGCCAACCCCTAGTCCAACTCTGACGCCAACACCAACAGCTACTCCTACAACATTAAGCACCACCAACAGCAACACAACCAATATCTACAATTACTCATCTGGCTTGGGACAAGACACAGACAACATCAATAAGTATCTACAAAACCAAACACCAAAAGAACAAATCAATCAAGTTCTCGGAGAAAAAACAAAAAATGAAAATCATGAAGAAATAAAGATTGAAAATTTAAATAGTGGACTCAGAAGAATCTTTGCTGAAATATTCTTTTTTCTCGGAATAGCAACTTTAAGTTTTTATATAGGCGGTTTAAATCAAAAGAAAAAAGTTTCTCAAAAGTTGTTATAATATTCTTATGAAAAACATTTTAAAAAATCCTATTATTCCAATCTCCATTATCTTTATCGCTGTAATCGCACGTCTTATTCCACATGTTCCAAATTTTGCGCCAATTGCTGCAGTTGCGCTTTTTGGGGGTACATACCTTCCCAAAAAATTTGCATTCATAATTCCACTTCTTGCAATGTTTTTTTCTGATATTTTTCTTGGGTTTCATTCAACCATGATTTATGTATATGGAAGTTTTGTTTTGACAACTTTTATTGGTCTCTGGATTAGGAAAAATAAAAAAATCTCAAATACGATCCTCGGAACATTTGGCGCATCTATTCTTTTCTTTCTAATTACCAATTTTGGTGTCTGGGCTAATGGAATGTACTCAAGAGGTATTGAAGGGCTAACACAAAGCTATATCATGGCGATTCCTTTTTTTCGTTTCACCCTTGCAGGGGATCTTTTTTACACAGGCATCTTTTTCGTGGGATATGAATTAATCTTAATGTACTCCCAAAAGTATGCCAAAGCAAACGCCAAAGCTTAAAAAACTAAGAATCTTATCTCTTCTTCCCGCAGCAACTGAAATCATTTCCCTACTTGGTCTTTCAAAAAATCTTGTCGGTATAGGACATGATTCTTACTACCCCAAATCAGTAGCTGGACTCCCAAAAGTCACAAGTACGATAATAACAAATCAGATGACAAGTCTTGAAATTGACCGAGCTGTCAAAAGAAGCATTCACAAAGGCCAGAGTATTTTCCATATTGATAAAAAGATAATTTCCAAACTTTCCCCAAATCTTATATTTACCCAGGAACTATGTCCGGTCTGCGCGCCATATCTAAAAGATGTTAAACAAATTGTAAAAAAAATAGAAACAGATGCTAAGATTGTTTCTTTCTCTCCTACTACGATTTCTGATATTTTTGAAAATATCAAAACAGCTGGGAAAATAATAGGAAGATTAAAAAAAGCTAACAAGCTAATAAAAAATCTTAAACTTAGAATTAAAAAAGTAAAAGATAAAACAAGATCCTTGAAAAGACCGAGTGTAATAATAATTGAATGGATAGATCCTATCATGTCCTCTGGGCACTGGACTTATGAGATGGTTGCTGTAGCAGGCGGGAGACTCTTTCTTTCTGAAAAAGGCGGCAAATCCAAAAGGATTCTCTGGGAGGATGTTTTGAAACTTGATCCTGATATACTTATCATCGCCCCTTGCGGATTTGATATTAAAAGATCAAAAAAGGAAATTGGGATTATTAAAAGTAAAAAAGGATTTAAAAATTTGAAGGCATACAAAAATAAAAAAATTTTTTATATGGACGGTGACTCATATCTGACGCGTCCAGGCCCCAGAATAGTAGATGGCATCGAAACCCTTGCCAAGATATTACACCCAAAAATTTTAAAAGAAAACACACAGAAGAGCACAGAGAAAAATAAATTAAGAATACCTTTGTAAAATCTTTGGGTTTGTTTTATCATTTCACCCATTCCTTGAATCTTTGCTGGAGCTATTTCTGTATCCAAAACTTGAAACTCTCCATCTGCTTTGATAACTCCTCTTTCTAAATCTATTGGAGTATATACTCCTGATATATGCGTTTCTCTTTCCAAGCCAACAGCTCCATCCTCTCCTACACTAAATCTTAAACTTCCTTGAATCAGCTGACAGGCCAATCCTTTTCTTATCTCATCATCAACGGCCTATTTCCTATCGCTACTTCATTTCTCCAATGTTCTCTATCTATTCTAAAAAGACCATCAGCAGAATTTGCTGTCATATTGAAATACTTTTATCATGTTTTCTTATTAAGTCAAGATAATTTATCTTAATCAAGATCAAGAATAAATGTTAAATAAAGGATATATTTCCCACATGCTTACACTATAAAATAAATTGAATAAAACTCCGATTATAATTAGTGTTATTGCGGTTTTGGTGATTTTGCTTCCAAGTGCAGGTATAAGAAGGAGAAAAAGAAACGGCAGGAAATCAAGCGCGTATCTATAGCCAAACTGGGCAAAACCAATGCTATACCAGGTAAAAACAGGAATAGCTAAAACAAATGCAGCTATTCCAGCTGATAAGCTATATTTGTTTTTCTTAAAATTAGTAAGCAATACTAAAAATAGTGGCGATGTAAACCAAATCGCTATTCCCCACGGATCGGCCTTAAGATATGGAAATTTTAACACCATTCCATTATTTTTGTTCTCAAGAAATGGTTCAGGAGATTTTAATAAAAAACTATAAAGATTTGCAGGAACATGAATAATATTTATTTCACCATATTTAAAATTCTCAGCAATTGGCCCATCATTTTTGGTAATGCTGTAGTGATAGCCTGTCTCAAAATAAGAATTAAAACGTCTATTGTTATACCCGCCAAGTATCAATAAAGCAATAATAATTGGAATTGCAATTATTACCAATTGTTTAAAAATCAATCTTTTTTTCAAAAATTCTATAAAGAAAAATATAGATGCAAGAATAAGTGTCACTCGAGTCATAACAGCAAGACCCAAAAAAAGACCAGTTAAAAAAGCTGGTTTTTTATAAAAATATGCCCAAAGCGATAAAAGCATAAATGGCACTCCAAGCGCCTCAACCTGATATGCGCTGACATTTATAACACTTGAGCTAAACAAGACTGTGGAAAAGACAAAGAAAACTGAAAGCCAAAGAGAATCCAACTTGTCAAATTTAAAATGTTTTGCAATTAAAAAAATAGAAGCAAAAGAAACAATTATTGAAAAAACACCAAGACTTACCTGTGGAACTGATTCACCAAATATAAAAACAAAAGGCATTAAAAGTATAGATGCCAAAGGACCAAAGTAAACATAATAATTATTGTAATAATTTGCAACATCTCTGACAGGTACATTAAAAATAGAAAGTGATACTTTCCATTCTGTAAATCTCATTGAAAGCATTACCAAATCTGTATCAAATCCACGTTGACCTATTGTGAGATATAAAAATGTAGCGTAAACACAAAGAAGTGCAACAAAAACTAATAAAATTTTCTTTACCATAATTACATCATACAATTTTAATGATATTTTTAACAAGTTTAATAAAGCACACGAAGTTTTATAGTTCCTTTTATCTCAGATAATTTTTTAATAATTTCTTTGTTATAACCTGTATTAACATCAGATATTACATATCCTATTTCATTTTTTGTCTTAAGGTATTGTCCCAATATATTAACATTTCCTTTCGCAAGAACTGTATTTATTTTTGAAAGAACACCTGGAATATTTTTATGAATATGTATGAGCCTATGTGCATTTGGATAATCTGGGAGTTGAAGTTCAGGAAAGTTAACACTAAGCATCGTGCTTCCGTTATCAATAAACTGCATTAATTTTTTACCAACAAACTCTCCTATATTTCTTTGCGCTTCAATTGTTGATCCACCAATATGTGGTGTGAGAATTACATTTGATATTTGCTGAAGCGGACTAAAAAAAGAATCATTATTCCCCCTTGGCTCTTCCGGAAATACATCAATTGCTGCGCCTGCAATTCTTCCTGACCCTAACACCTGTTCAAGTGCTGATATATCTACCACATGACCTCTGCTTGCATTAATAAAAAGTGCATTTTTTTTCATTAATGCAAATTCATTCTTGCCTATTAGGTTTGAATTACTTTTTGCACCATCAACATGAATTGTTACCACATCTGAAATTTTTAAAAGCTCATTAAGACTACTGCATTTTTTTGCATTACCAAGCGTCAATTTTTCCTGAATGTCATAAAAAACAACATCCATTCCAAGTGTTTCTGCAACAACAGAAAGTTGTGTTCCTATATTTCCATATCCAACGATACCAAGCGTTTTACCACGGACTTCATGAGAATTCTTGGCAGACTTATCCCAAATACCTTTGTGAGCATTTAAACTTTTTTCAAAAAGTTGTCTATAAAGAAGAATAATTTCAGCAATTACCATCTCTACCACAGACCTTGTATTGGAATATGGCGCATTAAAAACTGCAACGCCCTGATTAAGAGCGACCTGAAGATCAATCTGATTTGTTCCTATACAAAACGCGCCAATTGCAAGAAGTTTTTTTGCTTTTTTGAAAACTTTTTCTGTGACATCTGTTTTGGATCTTATTCCAAGAATTGAAACGTCTTCAATTTTTTTTAAAAGGTCATCCTCACTTAAAGCTGTTTTTAAAAAATCTACTGCGTAGCCTTCATTTCTAAATGTTGCAACTGTTTTTTGTTCAATGTTTTCTAAAAGAAGAACTTTCATTTTACTTTTTGGGTATGAAAAAGCTCTTGGCATATTTAACATAAATAAAAACTCATCAAAACTTGATATTTTTTCATCTGCGACATCTATGACATTTTTTCTCTTGATATTTTCCGTAAAAGCAATAAATTTATATGCAAGTCCTTCTTTTTTTATTTCATAATCCGTGTACCCATCACCTATTATGTAGGTTGTTCCTTTTAAGTCTAATTTTCTTACGGCTTTTACTTTACCTTTCTCTTTTGATAACAACATTTTCTTATCAAATCCTATTACTTTTTGTTTCTTGTTATAAATAAATTTATTTGCTAATACATGATTTTTTTTAATACCAAAGTCTTTAAGAATAGGAACAATATATTCTTCAAAACCACCAGATATTACATAAATATTTTTACTGTTTTCTACAAAAAAATGCTTATTTCTGATAATAGATTTTGAGATTTGCTTTTCCAAATTTTTTCTTAGAATTTCAATGTCTTTCATTGTCGGATTAAAAAGTAAAAGTCTTTTTTGAAGAGAAGTTGGGAAGTCAATTTTCCCTTCCATTCCCTGTTTTGTTATCTTTTTTATATTTGCTACAATTTTTGATTTATTTGGGTTATTTTTAAGTACTATTTTTGAAAGCTCATCCAAAGATTCAACTTTTATAAAAGTGCTATCAAAATCAATAATAAAATTAATATTCATATTTAATCTAAAAATATTTTACCAGGATTTAAAATTTCTTTTGGATCAAAAAGTTTTTTTATTTTTTTCATAAGAGACAAACTTGTCGGGTATTCTATTGGAAGATATTTCCTTTTTCCTATTCCTATTCCATGCTCACCGGAAGTTGTTCCACTTATTTTTATAGCATACTTAATCAGCTCTTCATTTAGGCTTATTGCTTTATCAAAGCTTTTTTTATTATCTTTTTCATAAAGCGCCCAGTCATGAAAATTTCCATCTCCTAGGTGACCGAAAATAATTGTTGGGATTTTGTATTTTTTTGAAAGAGAATCTGTCTTTTTCAAAAAATTAAAAAGTTTTGATATGGGCAATCCAACTTCAGCTGCGAGTATTGCTTTTGTGGGATAAATTTCTTGAAGAACTGTTCTTCCAGCTTTTCTATACTTCCAGAGTTTTTTAAGCGACTCCTCAGCAATATAATCTTTTTCAAAAGTAGGATTAAAAACTTGCATTTGTTTTTTTAAAAAATTCATTTTTTCTAAAACTGTTTTTTCATTTCCATGAAACTGAACAATAAGTGATGGATTTGCAGGAATTGTAAATCCTTTTGCCTTACCGATATAACTTATATAGACACTATCCATGAACTCCATCGCGGCTGGTTCAAGATCAGATTTCAAAATATTAAGCGCAGCACTCGTACATAACTTTATATTTTTAAATGAAATAAGCTTGGCAACTTTTTTATCTGGAACTGATAAAAGCTTAAGAACTGCTTCTGTTATAATACCAAGTGTTCCTTCTGATCCGATAAATAATTTTTTTAAATCATAACCTGTCACACTTTTAAATGACCTGCTTCCTGTCTCGATTATTTGCCCATCTGCCATCACAATTTTAAGCTTCAAGACCCAATCACCGACTACTCCATAAGCCACAGCATGCATCCCTCCTGCGTTATTGGCAATCATCCCTCCAACAGTTGCTATATTGCTACTACCTGGTGCAGGGGGAAAAAATAATTTATATTTTTTTAATTTTTGATTAAGTATGTCTCCAACAATTCCTGGCTGAACGACCACCTGAAAATCTTCTTTATAGATTTTGATGATCTTGTTCATTCGAGTCATATCAAGAACTATCCCGCCTTTTACAGGAATAGGATTGCCCTCAGTACTTGATCCACCACCCCAAGGAGTAACAAAAATACTGTTTTTATTTGCAATCTTCATGACCGCACTTACTTCTTCTGTTTTTTTGGGCCAGATCACAACTTCTGGATTTTTGGCTGGGTGAAATGACCAATCCTTGGAATGAGCTACCAAATCCTTAGCACTTGTTGAGATATATTTTTTACCAACTATGTTTTCAATTTTTCTTATCAGAAAGGGAGTTAATTTATTCATAAACAAAAAAAGGGGGACAGCGCTAAGTATCTATAATGTTATTATATTGGTAATAAGAAATAAATACAAATCATTAAATATGCTTGTATTATACTATAAGTTTTGCTATACTCTGAAATCATGGTTGAACGCGCAGAAACAAAATCACCAAAAACATTTTTTCAAATCGAAGGAGTTCCACACATAAAACAAAAAAAGGGTCCTTGGTGTGGATACACAAGTCTTGCAATGGTATTACAACACCTTGGCCATTCCCAAATAACACCTGATGTTGTTTTTAATCATATTTATCCTGATATCCCTCCAGATCATGACTGGAGACATCCTCCGCTCGCACCAAGCATAGATACACTTGCCTTAGTGGCCAAAGAACTAAAACCAGAAGTGGTTTCTCACCTATTTACCAGAAAAATATATAAAGCTCTTCAACAAAATAAAGGTCTTTCGCCCTCTGAAACCCTTAGAACGTTTATAAATAAAGGTGTCCCCCCAATCATAAGAACACCAGGACATTTTATGGTTGTAACTGGAATGAATCTTACTGATAAAACGTATAGAGTTAACGATCCTGTGTGGAGTCGACCTCGTTGGATTTCAGCAAAGGAACTCGAAGAAAACTGGTCACGAAGTAGTAGTATTTATACCAGAACAGATAAAAATTTAATGCTTGTAATCCGCCCAGCAAAATAATCAATTTCTCTGTCTGAGGAATGCGGGGATGTCCCAGTCGTCTTCTGGCGTGTCTTCCTTTTTATCTTGCGCACCGTTTCCTTGCTGAGGCTGCTGATTATTATTAAAATTTATAGGATCTTGCTGTTGTTGAGACTGATTCTCAGTCAACATGGATGGAGACTTGACCTCTGGCTCAGGCTGCTCCACCATAAATTGCTGAAGACGTTGTTTGTTTTGATCAAATCCTGTTGCAACAACAGTGATCCTTATTTGATCACGCATCGTTTCATCAATTGTTGCTCCAAAAATAATGTTAGCATCTGGATCTGCAGCATTTGAAATAATCTTTGCTGCCTCATCTACCTCAGTCATAGTCAAATCCTCACCACCAACTATATTAAACAGAACGCCCCTTGCGCCTTCCATTGAGATCTCAAGAAGTGGCGAAGAAATCGCAGAGCGCGCTGCTGTTTGAGCCCTATTCTCACCAATTCCTGTTCCAATTCCCATCAAAGATGATCCTGCCTCAGACATAATAGTACGGACATCAGCAAAGTCAACATTAATAAGTCCTGGAAGTGTGATTATTTCAGAAATTCCTTGCACGCCCTGTGAGAGCACGCTATCTGCTACTCTAAAAGCATCAACAAGCGATAATTTGCGATCAACTACGTCTAAGATTCTTTGGTTTGGGATAACAATAAGCGTATCAACCTTATCCTTAAGACTTTCTATTCCTTCTTCAGCTGCGACCATTCTTCTTGTTCCTTCAAAAAGAAAAGGCTTTGTAACAACTGCTATTGTCAATGCGCCGATCTCTTTTGCAATCTCAGCTATTTTGGCTGTTGCGCCAGTGCCTGTTCCGCCCCCCATACCAGCTGTTAAGAAAACCATATCTGATCCATCAAGAATTTGTTTTATTTTCTCTGCTGATTCTTCAGCCGCTTGCCTTCCCATCTCAGGATCCCCACCCGATCCAAGACCTTTAGTGATATTCTCACCGATTTGAATTTTGGTATCTGCTTTGTTGAGAAGAAGAGCTTGTGCATCTGTATTTACTGAAACAAAGTCAACGCCTTGAATGCTGCCATGTGAGATCATGGAGCCAACTGCATTTCCTCCTCCACCACCTATACCGACTACTCTTATTTTGGCAAAATTACTTGATTGGGGTCTAATTAACATATAGTGTCTATATCAATCAAATCCTACCAGATGTAGATATCAATTGCAAGATAGTAAATTGAGGCTCTGCTTGATATAATCAGAAAAACTAATGGAAATGTTTAGAACTTTGATGGGGTGGTGATGCCAACTTCTTCTTCCAGCACTTCAATTCTTTTTCTATGATTCTCTAGTCCCACAAATACATCCTGAATTAAATTACCCAAATCTTCTGATTCCTGCATAATAACATTTTCCAATTTTTCTTCTAAGGAATTTATCTCTTCAGATATTTTCTTGCCTATCCTTGCTTCTGAAGCTTTAATCTCAGTTGAAATTTTATTGCTCATTCTTGCTTCTGAGGCACTGATCTTTTTTGAAGTGCTTTCGTCAGATTTATCAAAGAGCTCCTGAAGTTGTTTTACTTGCTGAACACTAAACATCGTATTATCCAATATAAACGCTAGGGGTAAAAATTACAAGAGATAAAACCGTATCAATTTTAAGGAATGAAGGATTTGATGATATTGAAAGCTTTTTTAAAAATCTTACTTATCCCACCCATTCCTTTTGGAATAGGAAGACGAAAACTTGATCCACCACCACTACTATTTCTCGCACCATATTGAATAAGACCAATCGCAGTTGAAAAAGCAGGATGTGAAATCTCATCAACAATTCCTTTTAAGTTGCTTGGAACGCCAATCCTAACAGGCATTGCTAAAGTTCGCTTTGCAGATTCCTTAATGCCTGCAGTGAGTGCCCCCCCACCAGTTAAAACAATTCCAGCTGGTGTTTGTCCTGCAAAACCAGATTTTTTAATCTCCATTCCAATCATTGTACATATTTCATTGAGGCGTGGTTTGATTATCCCTTCAACCAATGTTTTTTGTGAAACTTTTCTAATCTCCTCTGATAGATTTAGGTGTGTCAGATCAATCTCATCAGATGGTCTTCTCTCTTTTTCTTCCCCATCCTCTGATTCATCCGGAACTACTATAGTTCTCTTGCTCGGGTCTTGTGAAAGAAAAAGCTTTATTTTTTCCGCTGATTCAAGTGAAATGCGAAGTCCTATTGCGAGATCATTTGTAACATGACGAGATCCAATTGCCAAAACAGATGAATACGCAACTGATCCTTCTACATAAATAGAAATGTCCGTTGTTCCAGCACCAATATCAACCAGTATCACTCCCAACTCTTTTTCAGTATCTGACAAAACTGCAAGAGACGATGCATAACCTGAAAACGCGAAACTATCAACATCAACTCCCACCTCAGAAAAGGCTTTGTCCATGTTTCTAATTGATACAGAGTTGGCTGTAATAATATGCGTATCTACTTCAAGACGTGTCCCTGACATACCAGTTGGATCTTTAATCCCTTCCTGACCATCAACTATATAATTTCTTGGAAGAACATGAACAATATCACGAGTTGATGGGAGAGAGACTGCCTTTGCAGCATCGATAACACGTGCTAGATCCTGATTTGATATCTCAGCTTGAGGATTGGAAACAGCAACTACCCCACGAGAATTTTGACATTCGATTTGTGATCCACCAATTGATGCAAAGACGTGAGATGCAGAATATCCTGCCATTCTTTCTGCAGATTCCAAAGAATTATTAATAACACCAACTGCTTCTTCTATGTCAACAACTTGACCCTTTCTTATTCCTTTGGATTTTACCTCTGAAGCACCAAGAATATTTACAATATTCTCAGTTACCTTCGCAATAACTGTTACTGCTTTGTATGTGCCGACATCAATTCCTACTATAATCTTTCCATCCATATTTATTTTTCTTTTATGACTGGTTTATCAAAACGCAAATCAAGACTCGTAAAGAGCTTACCTTCCATTTTAAGCCTTGTAAGCATGAATTGTAAAGAGGCGATTTGATCCCTCAGCCTCTTAACACTTGATAAAATAATAATTGATCCATCTTTTAACTCAATTATAAAGGCTTCATCCTTTATTGTGACCTCCTTGTAGTCAATTTTTTCCTTTTCCAAAAGAAGCTCTAACTCGTTAATTCCTTGCGTATTATCTGATGATTTAGCTGATAAAACATCAGCAAGCGGACTAATAAAGTAAGTTTTATTATCAAAATTTGAAAAATAAAAAAAACCTGAAATAAAAATCAAAAAAGATCCAAGAAAAATTCCTAGTGTTTTGAGAAGTTTTTTTAACTTTCTTTTGTTCTTAAGACCTTTTTTCTGCATATATAATATCTATTATTTTATCAGCAGCATCTTTACTTACAAGTGCTTTAGCTTTTTCAGCACTTTCTTGATAAACATTTAGGCTTTTGAGCATTTGCTTTATTTTTTTAAAAAGCTTTAGCGGTGTGATGTCTTTTTGCTCTATCACTTCAGCAATGCCTGTTTTTTGAACAAACTCCGCATTGGTAAGCTGTTCGTTTTTTTGTCCATATGGAAGCGGGATAAAAAGAGAAGTTTTTCCGAGCGACAAGATCTCACTAACAATATTTATACCAGATCTTGAAACAACTAAATCTGCATAATTTAAATAATTTAAAATCTCATCAGGATCAGCAAATTTCAAAATTTTATATCTATCCCGCAAATCATCTTTTAAATTCTTCTTTAACTCTGAAAGTCTTTCAAAATCTTTATATTTCCTGGCGTCTCCTGTTTGATGAATTACATTGTAATTTTGTAGCAAATCATTCAGACATCCCTCAATCAGAAGATTCAGATCATGCGCTCCGGCACTTCCACCAGTAACAAAAACTACAGGTAAATGACTGTTTGCCGTTTGCCATTTTCCTTTTTTTATTTGCTTGCTACGTATCGGATTTCCGGTTAAAACTGTTTTTTCTTTGGAAAAAAATCTGGCTGATTGCTCCCATGAAATAAGAATCTTGCTTGCAAACCGTGAAGTTTCTTTACTTGTAATTCCAGCACCTAGTGTTTGTTCGTGAACAACAATTGGAATTCCTCGAAAATAGCCAGCAGCACAAATCGGATAAGCGACATAACCGCCAAAGGAAAGAACCACATCTGGCTTAAAACTTGAAATAATTTTAACTGCTTGAAAAAATCCAAAAGGAATTTTTATAAAAGACCTCATTGCTTCAAAACTAATCTTTCTCTGGATTCTTCCTGTTGCAAGCGGCTTAAAATTAATACCAAGCTTTTTGGAAGTAATATATTCAAAAGAAAGAGTCTTATCTGCTTCAAACGCATATTTTCGTCCTACCACCAAAAAATCAGCATCTTTGGGAAGTTTTTCAATAACTGAAAAAGCTGCAGCAAAATGCCCTCCACCTCCTGCAACAATAAGTACTCTCATATTTTTGATTATAGCATCAAAAATGATAATTTCAGCTAATACCTGTAATCAACTTTGATGATGTCCTTGTTTGGCGATATTTAACAGTATTCCAATTGATGCAATATCGACGATGAGGGCTGATCCGCCAAATGAAATGAACGGAAGAGGAACACCAGTAAGTGGCAAAAGAGCTGTCATCGCGCCAAGGTTAATAATAATTTGAATACCAATAAAAGATGTAATTCCTGCTGCAAGAAGCTTTCCAAAGTTGTCTTTTGCGCGTGTTGCTATCACAAACCCCCTTGCAATAAGCGCAGCAAAAAAAAATACTAAAACTGCAGATCCCAAAAGCCCAAATTCCTCAGCAATAATCGGGAAGATAGAATCGGTGACATTCTCTGGAAGATAATCATATTTCTGAATCGAGTTACCAATTCCTAGTCCAAATATCCCACCTGATCCCAGCGCAATTAAGATCTGTTTCACATGATAAGAAGTTCCCTCAAGTGATCTGTCAAGGTTAAGAAAACTAGTAAGCCTTGCCATACGGTATGGAGCTGATTTTATGAGAAGATATCCTATTCCAAAAGCAACTGGTGTAGCTACCACAAAATGCATTATACTTCCACCTGATAGAAAATAAATAACAGCTGCTTCAAAAAGTATAATTGCAGCTGTCCCCATATCGGGTTGCAGCATCACAAGCAATAAAACTGAACCGATCAAAAGTAGAAATGCAAAAAACCTGCCTTTCTCTTTTTTGGAAAACCAGGCAGATAAATAAATTGCCAGAGCAAGCTTGACAAACTCCGCAGGTTGCAATCTGAAAGAACCAAGATTTATCCAGCGTGATGCGCCCTTGGCGCTTGATCCTATCCCAGGTATAAAAACCAAAACAAGAATAAAAAGAGCAACAAGAAGTATTGGAATAGCAAGATTAAAAAATCTGTGATAATCAAAAAAGTAAAAAAATAAAAGACCACTAAAACCAAGAAGAACCCAAACCAATTGATCTTTTATAAAATGGTACTTATCATTAAATATATTAAATCCAACAACAGAAGATGCGCTATAAATCATCAAAAGTCCAAACACAACTAGTATAAAGACTACACCAAAAAGTAAAAAATCAAATTTCTTCATAAAATACAGGAAGCCCCTTATATAATTCTATAATAATTTGGATAAATATGTAACTCAGACGAAGGCCATGAAGACACCAAGAACAGCAAGAAAAATACCTATCAGCCACGCCCTCATAACTATTTTTGGCTCTTCCCAGCCCTTTTGTTGTAAATATAAATGAAACGGCGCAGCTGGAAAAACTTTTCTTCCTAGATATTTTTTAGCAAGAAGCTGAATAAGAGATGATCCAGCTTCAAGAACAAAGAATCCACCTATTATCATTAGAGCAAGCGCCTTTCCTGTCAGAAGTCCGATAACAGCAAGAACCGCACCAAGAGATAATGACCCAACATCTCCAAGCCAAATCCTTGCTTTGTAAATATTAAAATACAAAAATGCTATCATCGCCCCCACCAATACTGCTATAAAAATACCAAGCGATTCATCAAGTTGAGCTGAGTTTATAATCAAAAAAGCAATTAGACAAATAAGAAGAAGCCCCGATGCAAGACCATCTAGACCATCTGTAATATTAAAAGCATTTACAAAAGCAACAATCACAAATGCTGCGAAAGGAATAAATAAAATTCCAAGAGGAAGCTGACCCACAGCATGAATATATATAAAGTCGTATCCAAGCTGAAAATAAAAAACAGATGCTATTATAAATGCCAAGATCCACTGAATAATAAATTTATGCCTGAAGCGAAGACCAAACCAGCCAGTATTGTCAATCAATTTTTTAAAATCATCATAAAATCCTAAAAGTCCAAAACCAATAAAGCTGAAAAACAACACAAAAATCTCCCAGATCCTTAGCTGTGTTGCAAAAACACCGTATGCCCAAAAAGTACAAATTGTTACAATAAGAATGATTATTATTCCTCCTCCAAAAGGCGTTCCTACCTTCCAGGAATTGAATTTATCAAAAAGAGGAGTTTTTTTATTGAAGATGTCACGCGTTATCTGATGCTGTCTTCTCAGCTTTATTCTATATAGGAAATCAATAAACGGCACCAGCAAAATAGCTGTTACAAAAAATGATGACAAAATTAATCCTAAAATCCGTTCCACAACTTGTTATTATACTCTATCTACTAGTCGGAGTTCAAATAAGAAGATTTCAGAAGCTTTTCCGCCTCAATTAAATCACTCTCTGTATTCACGCCACGCCACAAAATATTTCCCGCTCTTAATGTTTGCACCCTCTCATTATTTTCAACTCCCAAATTTATTATGTCTGTCAAGTAATATTCATTTGTAATCTTGTTTTTCTTAATACGTGGCAGATATTTTTCTAAAAAATCTATTCTGAAAATATAACAACCTGTATTTACTTCCTTTATCTCTTTTTCTTGATCAGTTGCATGTCTTTCCTCTATGCTTCTTATAGCTTTACCAGTACTATCTCTCACAATTCTACCAGCACCTCTAGGGTTATCTACATCAACCGTCAAAAAGGTAAGTTCTGATCCCGAATCAATATGCTTAAGCAACATTTTTTCCAGGAGCTTATCTTTATATAAAAAAGAGTCATCTCCCTGAATAACCAATACGTCGGTAATATCATTTTTTATTTTTAAGAGACCTGTTTTTAAGACATCAGCAGTCCCAATCTGCTCATCCTGAACAGCAAAATCCACACCCTTTCCTCTCAATGAATTTTTTACTGAATCTTTTGCAAATCCGACAACCACTACAATTTGCCTAAGGTCCAACTTTTCAAGAAGTTCTATTGTATGAAGAATCAAGGGCTTTCCAAAAATTGGCAAAGCAACTTTGTTGATATTAGTTGACCCCATTCTTTTGCCTTTGCCAGCTGCAAAGACAACTGCTCCTATTTTCCTTGTCATAATTCGTCTTTTTTTTCTCTTTTTATATTGGCGCCAAGTTTTTTTAATCTTTTTTCAAAACTCTCATAACCCCGATCCAATTTCTCAATTCCAAAAATAGTCGAAACGCCAGTTGCTGCAAGAGCTGCAAGAACAACTGCAGCACCAGCCCTTATGTCAAGAGTAGTCATCACTGCATCATGCAGCTGGGATGGTCCTTTTATCTTTACTGCATGGAAATTTTCAGGACTATCATCATCAAGATTGAAGTTATAAACTTGCTCAGGACTTTTAACGTTTGGGTTAAAAAGCTCTGCTCTTGCACCCATTCTTACAAGATCATGAACATACGATAATCTATCTTCAAAAACTGTTTCATGAATAACAGACTCGCCTTTTGCCTGTGTCATAAAAACTGTCCAAATTGATTGCCAATCAGTTAAAAACCCAGGATGAATTCCTGTTGTCACATTAACTGCATCGAGATCTCCAGTTGAATAAAATCTGATCCCGCCGTTTCCTATCTCAACACCAGCACCTGTTTCTCTAAATTTTTCCAAAAAATCCCCAATCTGGGTTTTATCAGCATCTTTGATAAATACATCTCCCCCTGTCACGACGGCTGCAATTGCAAATGTCGCGACCTCTATTCTGTCTGGATTTATAACAATTTCTGCCCCATGCAGTTTCTCAACTCCTTTGATAGTGATCTGACGCTTTGCCGAACGCTTAATTTTAGCACCCATCTGATTTAAAAGATCAATTATCTCATCAATCTCTGGTTCTTCTGCGGCATTATCAAGAACTGTTGTTCCTCTTGCAAGAACTGCTGTAAGAATCATTGTCTCTGTTCCTGTATGAGTGTTTTTTTTAAACTCATAATTAGCTCCAATTAGACCTTTTGTCTTGGCATAAAAAAATCCATCATCACTTTCATAAAGAATATCAACATTCATTTTTTCGATTCCTTCAATTGTCCGATTAATAGGACGCGCACCAAGCCTGCATCCTCCGGGATTTGGAATGACAGCTTCCCCCACCCTTGCAAGAAGCGGTGCTATGAACATAGATGATGTTCGTGCCAATACTGCTTTATCAAGAGGTATAGAAAAATGATTAAAATTCTCCATCTGTATCGAAAGAGTGTGATCATTAAGCTTTACCTTTGCTCCGAGATCTTTCATAATATCAACCATTACAAAAAAATCAGCAATCAATGGAACATTGTGAATAATAACCTCTTCCTGAGTCATACATGAAGCAACAAGCGCTTTAAGCGCAGCATTTTTTGCGCCGGAAACAGTCACAGATCCTTTTAATTTATTACCACCTTTTATTATGTATTTTTCCATAAAAATTTATAATGCAAATTTCAAAACTCAAATAAATTTCAATTCTGAGTGTATTTTATAGATATCTCCTGCCCCCATTGTCACGAGAACCACATCTGACCTAAATCGTTTTTGATTTATGTATTCTACCACATCAACAAGAGAAGGTTGATAGCTGACGTTTCTGGTATTATTCATGATTTCATCTGTTAGAAATTTGGCTGTAACACTATCGTCTTTTTCTTCTCTGAGAGATGCATAAATATCTGTAATCACCACCTCAAAGGCATCTTCAAATGACTTTGAAAAATCAATAAAAAGATTCTTAGTCCGAGAATAAGTGTGTGGTTGAAAAATACAAACTATTTTCTTGTTTGGATACTTCTTTTTTAGTGTTGCAAGAGTTGTCTTTATTTCTGTTGGGTGATGGGCATAGTCATCATAAAATATCCCTCCAGTTATAAGCTCTCCAATATATTCAAGTCTTCTTTTCGATCCTGTAAAAGCTGAGAGCCCTTTTTTAATATCTTCAACTGAAAGACCTATTTCTAGCCCCGCAACAACTGCTGCCAAAGCATTTTTTGCATTATGATCACCTGATACTTTTAATACAAACTCTCCAAGCCTTGAAGAAAAAGCAGTTACCCAAAAAAATGTCTGATCGCCTGAAACAGTAATCCTATCAATAATATAATCATTCTCTGGACTCGTTCCATATTTAATTATTCTTCCATGGTAATCTTTAAGCATCTCTTTTATTTCTGGATCATCACCACTTGCAATCAAAACTCCATCTTTTGGCAAGCTATTTACAAACTTTAAAAACTCATCTCTTATCTTTTCAACAGAATCATAAACATCAGGATGATCAAATTCTATATTTGTGAGAACAATTATTTTTGGTTTTTGCCAATGAAACTTAATAGTCTTATCATGTAGAGGATCTGTTATATATTCATCTGCTTCGGCAATAAAATAATTGCCCTTTCCAAAGTGTCCTGGTGCACCAAGCGATCCTACATCTCCTGTCCCGATAACATACGACGGATCAAGACCAGCCTCCTTAAAAAGAGTTGCAATCATAGCAGTTGTAGTCGTTTTACCATGTGCGCCAGCAACTGATATTCCTATAAATTTTTTATTAAAAAGATGACCCTTCATGAACTCACCGACTGCCTCAGCCTGTGTAATAACCTGAATATTTTTACTCTTTGCTGTTTTTACCTCAATATTATCCAACCCGCCATGAGCACCAGTAGCGACAATTAAATCCTGATTATTAATATGTGATTGATTAAATTCGGAAAAGACTTCTATTCCTGCGCTTTTTAAGGCCTTATCAGTTATAAATTCTTGAGCGATATCAGATCCTGTTACACCAAAACCAGCCTGCTTTGCGATAATTGCCAGAGGCGTCATCCCAACGCCCTTTATCCCTGTAAAATGTATTTTTAACTTCTTCATAAAATTTTTTGTGATGTATCAATACATGGGTACTGACTCAAATCAATGAAATAACAGATGCAAATCTTCCATTAACATTTCCACCACGATATGAATAAAAAATATCCATATTGTCCTTTGTACAAATATTTATAACTTCAATATTTTTTTTCTCAATTCCTTTTTTCTCTAGCTGATCAAATGCCAACTGAAAAATATCAATAAAATCTCCATCAACCTCATAACATTTCTTCTCAATACCAGGTCCAATACCAATTAAAATATCTTTAGGATCTGATCCAAATTCTGATACAAGCTTATTTACCACGTTTCCAAGAATATTTAGTCCCAAGCCCTTCCTTCCACCATGCCCTATTCCTACTGCTTCTTTTTTAGGATCATAAAAAAGAACTGGCAGACAATCCGCAACAACAACTGACAATGGAATATTTTTTTTATCGGTTACCAGTCCGTCCGCATTCTGAATCTGCCAAATTTTGTTGTCAGTTACAACTGCGACATCCCCACCATGGATCTGATGCATGCAAACTTCTGCTTTTGGTAAATTAAGTTCAATGATAAACTTTTCAAGATTCTCTTTACTAAGAGAACCATCTTCATTTTTCATACTGCCAAAACTACGAGTTGAAATCCCATGTTTTATGTTTCCAAATTCAGATAAATTTTTAAATCTTAAAAAATTCATGATTATTTACCATTGGTTATTTTTTCAATTGCTTTAAGGGCAATCGCGCTCTCATTCCATTCCTCCTCACCTCTTCCGTAATTCATAGATTTCTCATGCCCCTTTCCTGTTAACAGAACAATATCGCCCTTTTTTGCAATTGATACAGCAAATAATATCGCTTCTCTCCGATCTTTTATTTTATAAACATTTTGAACTTTACGTTTTGAGCTTTTTGTTCCAAGTTCTATCTCATCCATTATCCCACCCGCATCTTCACTACGCGGATCCTCAGACGTCAGAATAATAACATCAGCATTCTCAGCTGATATCTTTCCCATTTCAGATCTTTTATATTTATCTCTCTCACCTGCCGCTCCAAAAACATGAATAAGTCTACCATTGGTTATTTTTTTTATCTCAGGAAGTACACTTAAAAATGAATTTGGTGTATGTGCAAAATCATTTATAATCTTAAATTCATTGTCATAGACAATTTCCTGTCTGCCTTTTGGTAAAGAAAAAGTCTTAATCCCATCTCTTATCAAGACGTCAGGTATACCAATCTGTCTAGCAACAGAAATAGCAGCAAGACAATTATAAAGATTAAATTTCCCAATTAAATTTGTTTCAAAAGGAAAAACATCGGGATTTACATCTGAGTCATTTTTCAAACCATAAGTAATCATTTTTCTTTCCTTAATTCCTAGTTCATAATTCATAATTCTTTCATAGGATTTATCATCTTTATTAATAATTGCAGTTTTTGCGGCTTTTAAAAGCCTGGCCTTTACATCAACATATCTATCATATGTTTTGTGATAATCTAAGTGCTCATTTGAAACATTGGTAAGTACTCCGATCTCAACCGGTATTCCAAATGCCCTATACTGATCAAGAGCATGTGATGTTAACTCCAACACGACATATTCAACACCCATATTTTTTGATTTTCTCAGATATGATTGAAGAGCAAATCTCCCGGGAGTTGTGACATGATAGCCAATATCTGATGACTTATCTTTAATTGTCGCGCCAATTGTCGAGATAAGCGAAACGTCTTTTCCTGAATTAGATAAAATATGAAAAATCAAATTTGCAGTTGTTGTTTTTCCATCAGTTCCAGTAACACCAATAACTCTTAATTTTCTGGATGGAAACCAGTATATAAGATTGGCAAGTAACGCCTGACCGAGATGATACTGATTCTTTGCCTGTTGCCACATAGTTTGCTTGTATAGTATATCAAAATTCAAGCACAAATATGGAATTTTGTGTTAAAATAGATTAATGAAACCGATTATTGAGTATGATGATTTTGTCAAGCTTGACCTACGGGTGGGCACTGTAGTTGCATGCGTTGAAAAAGAGGGATCTGATAAGCTTTTGAGATTAACTGTCGATTTTGGTGAAGATGGAACTCGAAATGTTTTGTCAGGAATTAAGCAATGGTTTAAACCAAAAGATCTGATGGACAAACAATTTGTCTTTGTTTTTAATCTTGCTCCACGCCGGATGATGGGTGAAGAATCAGAAGGCATGATCTTGGCAGCAGATGGAAAAGATGGAAAGCCAGCCCCCCTCAAACCCAAGTCCAAAGTCCCAAATGGAGCAAAAATCCTTTAATTATGCTAGACAACCTCAAAAAACAATCGCTATTTGAAAAAATAACCCAAATACTTCTACCAATTTTTACAATCGCTGGCTTTATTCTTACATCAGTTAAAAACCCAGGACTTGGCTTAGTGTTTGGTCTAATTGCACAAATATTTTGGCTTTATTCAAGCTACAAAGCATGGAAAGGAGCAAATCAAATCGGGATTTTTGTCACTTCCATAATTCTTACTTTTGTTATCTTGTTTGGTGTCATCAATTACTGGCTTTTGTAAAAAAGACAATTATAATACTAGTTCGTAGGTGTTATTCCATAATATGTTAAGATCTTCTGCGCGACACTAAAAAAAACAGGTGCTGCTGTTTCTGCACCATAAATAGAACTTGTTGGTCTATCAAAAATAACAAGCATTAAAAATTTGGGATCATCAGCTGGCGCAAATCCGATAAATGACGCAATTGTTTTAGTCGGATCGTAATGTCCGGCAACAGGGATTTGAGCAGTACCTGTTTTTCCTGCAATTCGATAGCCCTCAGGTTTGGCAAATTTTGCCTCACCATTATCAACTGCGTTCACCATCATTTCAGTTATCACCTTTGCAGCTCTATCTGAGATTGGTCTTGAGAGAACTTTTGGTTTTATTTTTATTTCCTCAGCATCTGCTGTAATAATCTTTGCAACCACATGTGGTTCCATTCTTTTACCCTCATTTGCAATGGCTGAAAAGGCTGTAAGAAGCTGAATCGGAGTCACAGTTATTCCCTGACCAAAACTTGCTGTTGCAACATCTATGGGGTACCAATTGTCCCTTGGTCTTAAATTTTCACCAACTTCTCCTTGAAGATCAATTCCTGTTGTTTCGCCTATTCCAAATTTCTGAAGATAACCAACCATCTTATCCAAGCCTAGCTTTTGTCCTGCAAAAACCATACCTGTGTTATCAGAATGCATTATTACATCAGTCATGCTTGATCCCGCATAGTATTTATCATTCCACGTCTTTATCTCATACCCTCCAATTGATACAGGACCAGAGCAAATACTGCACTTGGTGTCTGCTTTTACCAGCCCTGCATCCAAAGCACTAGACATGATAAGAGGTTTAAACGTACTCCCAGGCTCGTAAGTATCAGAAATAAAAGGATTTTTATAAAACAAATCGCTATACTCTGCATAATTACTAGGATCAAAATTGGGAAAAGAAGACATAGCAAGTATTCCACCTGTTTTGGGATCCATTACAGCAGCCATTGCGCTTTTTGCCCCGTATTTTTTGACACCATCTTTGATAGCTTCATCCAAAAGGAACTGAATGGTTCTATCAGTATGAAGAACCAGCGTTCTACCATCAATTTTATTATTTTTATCAAGCTTTGAGAGAATCGGTTTTCCAAGAGCGTCATGAATAACAACAGCCTCAGCCCCTTTTCCTTTTAGCTGTCTATCATAATAGCCCTCGAGCCCAAAATAGCCTTTACTTTCACCATTTTCACCTTTGCCGACAAACCCCAAAAGCTTTGCAGCCATTGAAGCCTCAGGATAAAACCTGCTTGACTGCTCCTCAAATCCGATTCCTGGAATATTCATTGAGCTAATTTTCTCTTTCTGATCATGATTGAGATCGTTTTGTATTGAAACCCAAAATTTATCAAGCTCAAGAACTGCGCTAATTGATGCTGAATCTGCTTCGAGAACTGAAGAGATTTTCTCTGCAATCTTTTGAGTATCTTTTATTTGTTTTGGATTGGCAAAAAGAAGATAGGTAAGCTTATTTGCAGCAATTGGAAAATTATCTGAAGTTTTTATTTCGCCACGCAGAGCATCAAGGCTTATTCTTCTTTCATACTGGTTCCTGGCAATAACTGATAACTCATCTGCTCTTACTACCTGCCAATAAAAAAGACGTGCAAGAACCAAAACAAAAAGAAAAATAAAACCTGATAATATAAAACGATACCTCCAGTTCATAATCTAAGTGTAGCAAATTTGACACCTATCGTCCCAGCGCAATAGGCAGAGGTTCTGTGAGATAAACATGAGATTTTGCATCAACAAAGCCTGAGCTACTTGCTTTTTTTGAAACTTCAATCAAAGATGCCTCCTTTAAGTATCTTTCTTTAAGAATTGCATTTGCTTTTCTATAGCTTGATAAAGATTCTTCTAGTTTCACCAACTCCACACCAGTAGTTGAAACATTATTCTCAACACCAACTCTCACAATTGTCAAAACAACAATTATGCTAAAAATTATTGAAATAATAAATATTGGTTTCTTCATATCTTTTCAAAAACTCTTAATTTTGCACTTCTGCTTCTTGGATTCATATC
The DNA here is from genome assembly GCA_029260905.1 of Candidatus Levyibacteriota bacterium. Lineage (GTDB taxonomy): Bacteria > Patescibacteriota > Microgenomatia > Levybacterales > UBA12049 > JAJDCH01. Next base: position 30,036 of record JAJDCH010000012.1, read on the forward strand.
GATCTCTTCATCTCCTGGCGCGATTGGTTTTTTTGTAACTATTATCCCCTTTCCTATCTCTGCCCATTTTTTGAATTCATTCTTTACTATCCTATCCTCAAGTGAGTGAAAAGAAATAATTGCTATCCTACCACCTTCTTCAATCACATCAAGTGCTCTTGGCAAAAAATCTCTTAAACTATTCAACTCATCATTTATGGCAATCCTCAATGCCTGAAATACTTTGGTGGCTGGATTTATTTTCCCGCCACTGCTTCTTACCACTTTCCTAACAATCTCTGACAGTTCCCAAGTTGTCTCTATCTTTTTCACTTGACGGGCGCTGACAATAGCGCTAGCAATGGCTTTGGCATGATAATCTTCACCAAGTTTATTAAAAAGCTCATACAATTCTCCTTTCGTTAAAATATTTACTAAATCTCCTGCTTTGACATTAAGATTTCTATCCATCCGCATATCAAGAGGGCCAAGATTCATAAAACTAAAACCCCGCTCACCCTCATCAATCTGATGGCTAGAAACCCCAAGATCAACCAAAACTCCTGCGACCGGATCAAATTCATTCTCTTTTACAATTTTTTCTATGTCTTTAAAATTCCCCTGAACCAAAATCAAATTCTCACCTATTCTTAAATCTTTAATCTTAAATCTTAAATCTGTTTCCGAATAATCTAAAGCGTCTTGATCCAGATCTATACTCAAGACTTTTCCACCTCGCTCTAAAATTTCCCCCGTGTGTCCTCCTCCTCCTAAAGTGCCATCTACATAATGCTTCTCAGGCTTGACTTTTAATAAATCTATCGTCTCCTTCAAAAGTACTGTTTTATGAAAAAAACCAGCTTGTCTATTGTTATCAGTCATAAATTATCAGTTATCAGTCTGTAGTATTGGATAGTTTTTCAGCTATCGCTTCGATATTCCCACTCAAACTTTTCTGATGATCATTCCAAACCTTTTTATCCCAGATCTCAACAAATCTCTCAATTCCTGCAAAGATTATCTCTGTCTTTATATCTGCAAACTCTCTCAAATATGATGGAAGCACAAATCTTCCCTTGTTATCCAAATCTAAATCAGTTGCATTTCCCAATAAAAATCTCTGCAATTCCCTGGTATTTTTACTTGTAAAAGGCCTTCCCTCAGTTCCCTCAAGTAACGTTTTCCAATTCTTAACTGAAACAACAATCAGACAATTCTCAAATCCCTTTGTTATTATTATTTTTTGTCCAAGAACATCTCTAAACTTTTTCGGCAATGCTGTTTGGTTTTTTTCACTAACTTTAGCTTCATACTGACCTATTAACATTTCTCCTGCCTTTCTGAGTCCAAATCTTGACCTACTATTTCCTACTTTGGACTACTTTTATATAATGCGCCTTTAAAAATATCTTGTCAACAGGTTCGATCAATATGGTAGTGTTTGTCAAAACAATAAGGTACAAAATGTGGGGTATTTTATGTAAGAAAAGTGTAAGAACAATTAATTGGGGTAAATAAATTAGAGGCTAAAATCAAAAACTACAACTCCAGGTTACTTTCGGCAGAGTATGTTTTTCCGTCAGCTTTTTCAATTTTCAAATCAAGCTCAACCAATTCAACTCCTGAGTCATATCTACAAACATTTTTGGAACAACTCCCAAGATCAAGCCACTCTGATTCAAAACTTGCTCCTCCTTTTACATCAGCCTCGCCTATTATGCCTCTTTGCACACGATCCAATCCACCCTCACTTCTCTCACTAGCTGTAGAATCTGCTTCATAGCTAAGGCTGTATTCGATTGATTCAATTCCCTCGGCTTTCTCAATTATAAATTTTACTGCTTTTCCATCAGATTTTGCCTCCAGCTTTAATCCAAGCTCGTCTGCTGAAAGTTTTATGACTTTATTGGTTTCAACCAGTGATTCATCATCTTGTTTTTCTGCTTTGGGTGCAAAAAGAAGAAAACCCGTGACAAGAAGTAAAATAACGACAACAGCTGCACCTATCTGAACCCGACGATCTTTAAACATTTTCATTAATTAATGATACTGAAATGCAATGAGCATTGTCAAGCAAGCTTTGCCTGAAAATATGAAGCAAGATCTTTTATCGCAACCCTTTCCTGATCTGCGGTATTGCGATCTCTGATTGTCACTGTATCATCATCTAACGTGTCAAAATCAACTGTCACACACCATGGTGTGCCTGCCTCGTCTTGAGCCATGTAGCGCTTGCCTATATTGCCCCGTCCATCAAAAACAACTGAGAAATCTTCCTGAAGATCATCAAAAATTGATCTAGCCTTACTGATAAGCTCTTCTTTATTGCCAAGAAGCGGAAAAACAGCTACTTTGTACGGCGCGAGCATGGGGTGAATCTGCAGAACAACTCTTTTTTCTTCCTCTTTATATGAATCAACCAAAACCATTAGTAAAAGCCTGTTAATGCCAACAGCAGGCTCTATAACATGAGGCAGAATCTTTATTCCTGTTTGTGGATCAACTATTGTGAGATCTTTTTTTGACAAATCCATATGCTGTCTGAGGTCGTAGTCCGTACGATACGCAAGCCCCCAGAGCTCTTTAAAACCAAAAGGAAATTGGTATTCAAGATCCTCTGTGCGCATACTATAAAAAGACCTTTCCTCATTTGTATGCTCTCTCCAACGGAGATTGGTTTCATCGATTCCGAGTTTTTTAATCACAAAATCCCATATTTCTGCTTTCCATTTCTCAAATAACTCCTGCCAGTTACTTTGCTTGGGATCAAAAAAATACTCAATCTCACTCATGTCAAACTCGATTGTCCGAAAAACCGAATTACCTGGTGTTATCTCATTCCTAAATCCTTTCCCTTGTTGGGCAATACCAAAGGGGAGTCTTACTCTTGTTGAATCAACGATGTTTCTGAAATTTATAAACATTCCTTGTGCTGTTTCTCCTCTCAAATAAGCCAAGCCCTTATCACCCTCAACTATTCCCAACTGAACAGGAAAAAGTTGATTAAATTTTCGAACATCAGTCCAGTCGATCTTGCCGCAATTGGGACACTTTATCTTATTTTGCTCAATGATCTTTTGCAGCTTGTCAATTGGAAGACCTTCTACTTTCTGATCAGGCAGACTATCCTCAATCAGGTGATCAGCCCGCATCCGAGCCTTGCAGTTCTTGCAATCAATCATCGCATCAGCAAATCCCGACACGTGCCCTGATGCTTCCCAAACTTTCTGATGCGAGATGAGGCTGGCATCAAGTCCGACTATATCTGAATGTTTTTGCACAAAAGTCTTCCACCAGAGATCTTTTATATTTCGAAGAAGCTCTGTCCCCAGAGGTCCGTAGTCATAAGTATTGGCAAGCCCGCCATAGATCTCACTGCCTGGATAAATAAACCCGCGACGCTTTGCCAGTGCCACAATCTTTTCCATCTTATCTGATACCATTAGGGATATTATAAAGGGTTGAGCAAAAAGCGTAAAGGGTGAAGAAATAATAATCTATTTTTTAGGCTTTTTGGGAACTGGTTTTAAGACTGGATCTGAGCCTTCGGGACTAACAGGATAAAAAACACCCTTCAACACTAGTCCTCCTGGATTCTTTGCGGCTTTAGCGAAAAGATTTCTTACTCCTCTTTCATTCATTGGCGTCGTATCTTTTGGCTTCTTCCTTAACCCTTCTGCTCTTCTTTCCTGACCAAAAGTCATAGCACTTGCAGCATCAGCTCTTGAATCCCTGAAGCCTCCATTGATTACCTCTCCCATACCTATATTATACACCTAGTAGTCAATATTTGAGGCTGAATTAGTTAATTTTGGTGAAGATTCTGAGGGATTTGAGACGACGCTCGAGTATGTTTTCTATAAATTGCTCTGAATCAAATGCTTGAGCAAACTGCTGCTTATTCCAGTACCCCAAAAGGCTCAAAAGGCTTACTTCAAAATCAGCCACAATCTTCTCGATATTATTTTGATTATCAGATAATCTATCAAGTGTGTCAACTAGCAACTCAAACACTTCCATATTTTCCTGATTTTCAGGACAAAGCCCATCAACGATCTCACAAAGATGATAACTTGGAGGAATTTTATCCATATTATTTTTTATCTCAGCAAAATTATTAATTGTTATCGCCTCAGTCAAAATAGGATATGAATTGCCTTGATAAAGAGTGAAGACACCATGATTGAGAAGCTCTATATGGCCTGCCCTGCGGCTTGTGATCTTACGTACACCTGTCCCGCGGACAAAAATCTTACCATGAGTTTTGGTAAAAATAGTAAGAACACGATCCTGATCCTTATAATTACGTCTTCTTATAACCACTCCCTCTGTTTTGAAATTCTTCATATTTCAAGCTCAAGTTCTTTATCTGACAAGAGCGGGAATTCATCAATGACCTCATCGTTTACAACGATCGTGTATTGGTTATCATAAGTACCAGGCTGTTTTTGGATAAGAACAGGAAGTGGAGATCCTTTCTCAAGCTTAAATGGAAGAGTGTATGTGATTTCAAATTCAGCAGCTCCTTTGGGACGCACTGTCAAAAAGCCCTCAAAGACAGTCTTTCCAAACTCCTCATAAGTACTTACCTTGACTTGAGATCCTTTACTATTAATCAGCTTACTGCCTTTTGGCACATAGATCCTAAACCAATCACGATATTCTGCATTTAGACAAAGCCCACCTGATTCAAGATTACAATCACTTGGAGGGAAAGGATTTTTATAATTAACAGTCACAGTTTTGGTAATTACGCCATCTTCAATCTGATACTTTTGCTCTACAGCCTCCTCCATAAAGATATTTACCTTCGCGCCAGAAAAACTACTTTCATTAATATGCAGATAATCCCCTTCAAAATCCTTTATCCTACCTGCTGCATTTAAACCCTCGATGCCTTTTTGAGCTTGCTCATCATATAAATAAACAAGTAGATGCTTTTCATTAATTTGTGTCAGCATTGATTGAAAAAGCGGACCCCAGTAAATCTTGGGACTTGATGAAAGAGCCTTTGTCATAATAGCTTGCAAGAGATCTCCTAGAAGTCCTTTTCTGTCTGTTTTAACATAATTAACAGGACGTGAGATATTATCTTCCAATTCATAAATAACTTGTGGACAATCACACCTCGCATCTTCTTTGGTGTTGAATTCGACACCTCCTGCAGTAACGGTATCATCAAGAATTTTAATAGTTGAGACAAGAACATTTGTATCAATTGCGACTATTCCATCAACATCAACACTTGTTGTTGCCTTTTCATAAAGTTTATTAAACTCTTCCATTGAGGTTATGAAATCAGGCGATAAATTACTGTCTCTCAAATTGGCTTGAGGAACTTTTGGCAAATATTTGAGAATTGGGGCTGATGCCTTTCCCTTGTTTGGTATCGAATCATCAAGATTGTAGATGTCCTCAGACTTATCAATATGAATAACACCTTTATCAAGCCTGAATATCGCATATCCTGTCAGGAAACCACCTGTTGGTCTTAGCTCCTTATCATTCTGGAAAAGAATCAGATATTTCTTTTCCTCCTTCTCACCAAGAAGCGAAGGCAACACTTTTATAAGTGGCTTTGCATCGCTTACAAACGTAACCCCTTCATCTGTGAGATTCTTTACCATTGCTATCTGTGTCTGGATCTTTTCACCAAAGATAAGCTTAGGGTAATGCTGGGGATCTACCTTATCCATCTCTTCTTTGACTTTATCAAGGCTTTCTGAAATCTTATCAATTTGTGGCGTTATCTTTCCCGCCGTAAGAACTGCTGTCTTGATTCTATCTTCTGCTGATCCTTCAGCAAAGCTTCCCTGCCCCTTAAGCCCCAAAACATCTGCATAAGGTTTAAGCGAGTCAACCACAATTGTTGCCGAATCAAGTCCATGCGCGCCAGCTGCCATCATGTGTTCTGCATCATTATAATACCAGTTAACAACTGGGACTATTTTCAATGGAAGTAAAAATGCAAAATTTCTCCTGGTTGCCCCAAGCTCTTTTTTGGTTTTTTCAATCTCAACTGATGCTAGTTCAATATTTTGGGTTTTTATTGCCTCAGCAGTAAGTCTCGCCTGATGATAAGTCTTTATTCCAGAACGGTATGTAGCATAAGCAGGAATACTAATAAGCCCAAAAAGAACAAGAACAATAAGAAACGCCACTCTAACTTTTTTGGGAATCCCAAATTTATTTTTTTTACTTCTTTTTCCCATATTAAAATTTGTATTCTTCCAATCGCTTTGACCTTTTTCTTTTGAGAGACGAGAATGCACAACCGTTCCTTTTTGTCCCCAGTCACGTCCTGAATTTTTTGAAACAGGAATTCTCAATCCTGAATCGGATTTGGAATTATTATTTCCTAGCTCAATCTTATCAAACCCCATCACTATATCATAGTGAAACAAAATAAGCTTTGTCAACTTGACAAAACGGCACTTATCCCTTGACAACAAGGAAATAGTATGATATACTATGCCTATGACAAATAAATTTAGCCTTAGACAATTTAAGAGAAAATATGGTACACATGATATGTGCCTTGAAGCTATCAAGCAATTACGCTTTCCTGACCCATACACTTGCCCCAAATGTAATTCAGAGCAAAAGTTTTATCCTGTTAAGGGTCGCACTTCCTATGCTTGTAATTCATGCGGTCATCACATCTATCCTCTAGCTGGTACAATCTTTGAGAAATCCACTACTCCACTTGATCTATGGTTTTTCGCTATGTATCTAATGGTACAAACACGAAGCGGTATATCCGCCAAACAGCTTGAGAGAATGCTAGGCGTTACATATAAGACTGCATGGCGTATGTTTAAGCAAATCAGAATGTTAATGGCTGAAACAGGCGGAGGGCTTTTAGACGGGATTGTTGAGATAGATGAGACTTTTGTAGGCGGTAAGGGCAAGAATAGAGCCTATGAATGGAAACAGGAAGTTGAGGAGAAAGAAAAACAAATCTTAATGGGTTTTATCCAAAGAGAGGGCAAAGCATATATAAAACACATACCAAATACAGGTAAATATACTCTTTTAAGACAAGTTAAAGAAAATGTTAGTCCTACTGCTAGGGTTATGACAGATGAGTTTATGTCTTATCACGGATTAACTCAAATGGGATACTTTCATCAATCAGTCAAACACAAAGCTAGAGAGTACGCTAGAGGCGATGTACACACTCAAAGCATTGAGAGCTTCTGGGGTGGCTTGAAAAGAGGTATATATGGTGTATACCGAGTAGTAAGTAAAAAATATCTTCAAGCCTATGCTGATGAGTACGCATGGAGATACAATTACAGATTACATCAAGGCGGAATGTTTGAGTTGCTACTTAATCAAGTAGCTGAGGTTAAGGCTTTGAAGGCTGAGAAGCTCGTTTAAGAAGTGCTAAAAAATCTTTTTTGGCATCCTCACGACCACCTTTTGAAAGCCAATCTCGTACTTTTTTATCCTTTGGGCTGAATTGTCTTTTTTTGTTTGCCATCTTTTTTTCCTACCTCCTTTTCTTCTTTCTTTTTCTGAATATAATTATAGGCTTGAAAAGCTAACGGAATAAAAATTGTAGCTAAGCCTTCAATTTTTTTGTCGTACATAAGTAGTCCTGCTCCAACAAGTATCATTGTAATTGTAATTACAAAAGCAGCTATTATTCCCAGTCGTTCATTTAGAACATTTGAGCCTATTACTTTCCCTTCTATGCCTTGTCTATGCTTTACTTGACCTTCAAAGACTTTAATAATTCTATTAGCTGCTCCAGGACATATTTCTTCATACTTTTGCAAAATACTAGGATGTGGCAGAGGACCTGCAAAACTTTGCGAAACCATTATTGAGGTTTGTCTTGTGTTTTGGGCAGGATTAGATGTTGGCTGTTCTGTAGGCTGCTGCCTGTTCTGGATTTTCTTGTTCATATTGCTTGATTGCATTATCTAAATCACATCCAACAACTATCCAATCTCTGTTAACTGCTTTGCTATCCGCTTCCTCGTCTGTCTGGGAATAATTGTAATGATCTAATTGCCCAAATAAATCCACACCTCTTGCCACGCCCTTCATAAAAGATGGTTTTATAAATAGGGCGGACGAATTTAGGATTTGTTCTGACATATCTTTTTGCATTATCTAATTTTCCCTTCTCCATGTCAAGAAGGGATAAGATTTGTGTAAAAAAAAGGTAAATTTACTCCTTGCTCTCACGGGATAGGGTCGGACAAAACGCTTGAAAATAGATCTAAATCAAAGAGCACCGCGACCAGAGATCATAGCCCATGGAGTTTTGAGAATTATCCAAAAATCATAAAAAATTGATCTTCTTTTCGCATACTCAGCATCCATCTGGATTCTTTTATCAAAATTAATATCAGACCTTCCGGCAACCTGCCAAAAACCTGTAATTCCAGGCTTGACCGAAAGCACGACTTTTACTGCATCTTTTGTATAAGGATATTTCTTCTGTTGCTCAGTCAACTCATCTGGATAATATGCGCGAGGTCCAACTATACTCATCTCACCTTTTAAGACATTTATAAATTGGGGTAATTCATCAAGTGAATACTTTCTGATAAATTTTCCAACCTTTGTAATTCTTGGATCATTCTTTAGCTTATAGCTTCCTTTTTTATAAGCATTATATAGTTCTTTATAACGCGGATCTTTTCTAAGCAGGATGTGAGCATCTTTCACCATTGAACGAAATTTATACATCTTGAAGCGTTTCCCAAACTGACCAACCCTTTCTGGTGTATCAGCAAGAATTGTTCCTTTTGAATTTAATTTTATTGCAATAGTAACAGCAATAATAATGGGAGAAAATATGAAAAGGAGGATGATTGACAAAATTACATCAATAATTCTTTTGGCAGTATCATAAAGGCCCTTTTTTTCTGATTCTTTATTTGACATTTCTTATGCTAAGTGTTCGTGTTTAGTACCCTCAAGTTTTTCAACAAACTTCTTAACCTTTGGTATTGAACTTTTCGGACAAACAAGTGTAACATCATCAGTTTGCACAACAACCATCTCCTCAAGATCAATACCTACAACAAGACTTTTACCACCAATATTATAAACAAGTGAATCTGAACTATCCTCAACCAAAACATTGCCTCTTATAACATTATCTTTTTCTTTTTCGGAAAGTGCCTCCTTGAGCGCCTCCCATGCGCCAATATCGCTCCATTCAATGTTTTCTGAAATAACATATGCATCTTTTGGATCAAGCTTTTCCAAAATCACATTGTCAAAATGAATTTTTTCAAGGTCCGGATAAATCTTTCCCAAAACTTCATAAAAATTATCAGTACCCCAAGAATCAACTATTTCTTTAAGTCCTTTATAAACATCTGGCGCAAACTTTTGATATTTCTTCCACAAAAAATCAGGCGTTGTAACAAAATAGCCCAAATTCCAAGTATGCTCTCCGCTTGTCAAATATCTTTTTGCAGTTTCACTATCAGGCCTGTATTTAAAGTCAACAAATGAATAAAAAGGAATATCGTTTCTACTTGATACAGGGTCACCATGTTTTATCCAGCCAAGGTTCTCACTTGCAAATCTAGGCTTTTGCGAAACAAAAACAATTCTATCTTTTTCTTCAGTTATTATCTCGCCTGCTGTTTTTAGTATTTTCCTGAAATGCTTTTCATTTTTAACCAAATGATCACTCCAAAGAATTACCATTGGCTCATCTGGCGCAACTTTAGTTAAGATACCAGCCATCAGACCAACAGCTGGTCCCACATCCCGCATCTTTGGCTCTCCCACCACATGATCATGGGGAAGATCTGGCAACTGCTTTCTTACTATATCTACATACGATTTTCCTGTTGCCACAAATATATCTTCATATTTAAAATCTGGCTGAAGTCTTTCAACTGCCAACTGAAGGGTAGATTTATCCCCAACAATTTTCTCAAACTGCTTTGGAGTGTTTTTTCTTGAGAGTGGCCACAGCCTGCTACCAACTCCTCCTGCAAAAATCACAATTTTCATACTTTACACATTATAATATCAAAAAAGATTATTAACAACTATTTGAAAACTTTTCTTAAAATTTTCAAATTTAAATTTGCTCGAATTCACCACTGCGCCTTCAGGATTTAGCTTTAGTCCATTAAATTTTTTAATTGCTCCAATTAGTGATTCTTTGGTTTGCTTTTCAAATAAGATTCCTGTTTTATTATCAATTACAATCTCTCTTGCGCCACCTTTTTCAAAAGCAATAATAGGTTTTCCAAAAATTTGGGCCTCAATCATCACCAATCCCAAATCTTCATATCCAGGAAAAATAAGCGCCTTACAGCTTCGATAATACTTAATAAGCTCTTCATCGCTTACTTTTCCAACAAATTCAACAGTTGGTCCTGATATTTTTTTATAATACTCAATATCACCATCACCAACTATCTTGAGGTTAATTCCAAGCTCATTTGCAGCAGCGATTGCAAGATCAACTCTCTTGTACTTTGTAAACTTCGAAAGCCTGGAAACAACCACGAAGTAATTTCCTTCCCTTGATTCTTGATTCTTGATTCTTGATTCTAACGTTACTGGTGGATAAACAACATCTGCTTCACGTTTGTAATATTTCTTAATCCTTTTTCTAACCTCCTCTGAGATGGCAACAATCTGGTCAGGCCTTTTTGATGCCTGCAAATCCCAAATTCTCAAACCATTAATAATTGGTTTTGATAATAAACGCAAAATCTTATTTGAAAAATATTCATCATAACCACTCCAAAGATAACGAGTGGGAGTAAGCATATAACAGAGGTGCTTTGTCTTTCCTGTTGTTATTATTCCTTTTGCAGACTCGGACGTAACAGATATAACTAAATCAAAATCTTTAAAATTAAAAGATTCAAAAGCAAATGGCATAAATGGCGCAAAAAATTGATGATAATTTTTTGCAAAAGGAATATTTTGCAAAAAAGATGGATTTACCTTAAAAACTTTAGCCCAGGAAGCCTTGTCTTTGTCATAAACAGATGTAAAAAGAGGAGCATCAGGATACAATTTATGAAGTGCCAAAAGAACACGTTCTGCTCCTCCCCATTTATTTACCCTATCATAGACAAAAGCTACACGCATATTTTGGCTTATGGCATATAGCTTATGGCATATTGAACCACAAACTACTTACTACCCGCTACCTCCTTATAAATATTTATTGTTTGTTTTGCCATTTTTTCCCAGGAATACTTCCTAACCCATCCCAGACCCGAGTCAATAATTTCTTTTTTCTTTTTATCATCAAGTACATAGACTTCATTCATCTTTTTTGCTATATCCCCAACTGAATTTGGATCAAAATAAAATGCGTGAGTAGAAAGAACCTCTCTAAAAACAGCAATATCAGAAACTGCAACCAGAGAACCATGGGATATTGCCTCAACGGGAGTCAAACCAAATCCTTCAGCAAGAGATGGAGAAAGTAAAGCAATTGAATTCTCATAAAGTCCATAGAGCTCAGCATCTTTTACATTATGTTTAAACACTATGTTTGTGTAATTCTCTTTGTCGATTTTCTCTTCAAGTTTTTTATAAAAATAATCATCTTTTCCAACAAGAATAAGCATCACATCTTCATTAATATTCGTTCTAAAAACAGAAAATGCTCTTATCAATTTTTCCAGATTTTTATGCGGATATGCATTCCCAACATATAAAAAGTATGAAGTATTATGTATTAAGTATTTAGTGTTATTTTTTCTTTCCCCTGATGCTTTATGCTTGCTACTTGATACTGCATAGCCCACTCCCTCATATGTCACTGCAATCTTATCCTCATGAACCCCAAGTGTCTCAATAAGATCTTTCCCAACCGTCTCAGTTGGAACAATTATTTTCTTTGCTTTATCTACTGCACGTTTTACAACATATTTATAACCAAGCCGCTTGAGATTATACAAAGAAAGGGGAAGAGTGGATGCCTTGCCTGTCGGGAAATGGCTTATGATCAGATCGTGAATTGTAATAACATACGGCTTTTTATAAAAAGCAGGTGCAGAAAAATATGGAAAGTGCATCAGGTCAAGCTCCTCTTTATTCAAAATCATGGGAAATCTAACCTGTTCTTCAATTGAATGCCAACGAATATCAGCAATAACAATTTTCCAGTTTTTACTAATTCCCAATTCCTTACCTGCCTTGCCGGCAAGTAGGTTCCTTATTACTTCATAATCTCTACTGCGGATAAACAAAACATATTCATTGTCTTCATCAATCTTTTGCAATTCACTAACTAGATTTCTGATATATCTACCAACCCCAGTCTGTCCCCACAGCCTGCAATCAATGCCTATTTTCATGCAATAAGTATAACACAGGAAAGTTTAAGAAGAGTGTTTTCTATGAAAAATATCAATCCCCTTGTTAACCAGCCAATTTACAAACTTCGGATATTTTTTATCATAATTTTTTTTGAAAAAAATTCTCATTGCATCAAAGCGGTGGCCTTGCATTTTTTTCTTAATAACATGATCAGCAGTTATTTCATTATGATTCCTATTTCGAATTCCTGATGCAGCACTTCCCAGATGGATTATGCTAACATCTGGAACAAAATAAATTTTATACCCCAACTTTTTTAAATCAAAACAAAATTGAATATCCTCACCATAAAAAAAATAGTCTTCGTCCCACCAATTAATTCTTTCACCCACTTCGCGTCTGACAAAAAGAAACGCACCAGATATCACATCTACCTCATGAATTTTTGATAAATCTTTAAAGCCCTGGATATATCCACCAAACAATTTTGTTTTTGGAAGTATTTTCTCAAGTCGGGAAAAATGAGCAAATGCATTCCAAGGCGTTGGAAATCCACGATGACAGGCATCATCAAGTGCACCATCAACTGTTTCGATCCTACAAGTCACAGCTCCAGCATCTTTATTTTCATCCATAAATTCAATCATCTGATTTAAGGTCTTAGGATTTACAATAGTGTCGGGATTTAGAAACAAAACATATTTGCCATTGGCAAGAGACAATGCTTTATTATTACCCTTTGCAAAACCAATATTTTGCTTATTATCAATAACTACAAAGTTTTTAACTTTTGTCTGCTTTTTATATTTTTCAAACACAGCAAGGGATCCATCGGGGCTTGCGTTATCTGCCAAAATAATTTCAAATTTACCTGATGCAACTTCATGAGGATAATTCTCCTCAATCGATTTCACACAATCAAGCGCTAGGTCTTTCGTATTATAATTTAGAATAATTATTGATAATTCTCTCATCGTAAATCTTACTCCTTATATCCTACATCTTCATAAACCCGATTTAGTTTCTCAGCTATACTTTTCCAGGTATATTTTTGCTCCACCAACTTCCGTCCATTTTTACTTATTCTTTCATAAAGTTTTTCATCTTCCAAAAGACTTATGGTTTTTATTGCCAAATCAATTGATAGATCAGATGCCATAATGTCCTCATTATCTTTTGCGCCAAGACTATCTGCGCTCATTTTTGTGGTTATAACTGGTGTTCCACAACTCATGCTTTCCAAAATCTTATAACTTGTCCCACCACCAACTCTTATTGGAGCAAGCAAGACATCTGCTTTCTGAAAAATCTTCTCAGTTGGCAATTCAGAATTTTTTTCATCGAACAAAATATCTGGATCATTTGTTAGATTTTTAATTGAGGTAGAAATTTTTCTCCCCACAACCCACAACTGGATCTTTGATCTTTGATCTTTGATCTAATTTTTGGCCAGATTTCTTCAATTATGAATTTTACAGAATCTCTATTTTGTATCCATTTAAAATCTCCAATAAATAGTATCTGCTTTGATCTTTGATCTTTGATCTTTGATCTTTGGAGAAACACGAACTTTTCCGTATCCACTCCATTTGAAACAACTTCAGCGCTAGCTCCTGCATCCCTCATCACTTTTTTATCTTCTTCAGAAACAGCAATCAATTTGTCGGCTTTTTTCCACGAAGCTTCTTCTTCTTTTTTTATTTTTGCGATATCAATATTCAAAAATGGTCGCATAAAAAAAGGCGCTTTGTCAACAAATCTCTGATAAACCTGATATTCGATATTGTGCTCTGCCAAAACAATTGGAATCTTTGTTGTGGGCAGATTGTGCATGACATAAAATGTTTCAATGTGAATAAGATCATATTTATTTTCTTTCAACTCTTTCTCAATCTCTTCTTTAAGCAAAAAATTGGTATGTCCGATTCTTAGAAAAGAATCATTACCCTTTATTGAATAAAAAACATTTTTCAAAGACCACTGTCTACCTGTCGCAACTGAAATTACTTTTTTACAAATTTTCTGAAGAACTTTTATATCATTATCAGTTATCGTTTGCCTAAATCTTTTCTCACAAATAAGTGTAATTTCGTGTTTTTTCGACAACTCTTTTAAGAGATTAAATAGCCGCACTTGTCCACCAGAATACAAAGGGTATGGAAAATAAGATGAAACAACAAGTATCTTCATAAATTATGAATCAACAATAAAACCTTTTACTTGATGATCCCACATAGTCTTAAATACTCCATTTTTTTTCTTTAAAAGCCTGTTCGGATCTCCGTCTTCAACAATTTTTCCTTCATTTATCACTATAATTCTGTCCATTTTCTTTAAGGTTGAGAGTCTATGCGCTATTGCAACTACGGTTCTTTTTTTCATCAACTTCTCCAAAGACTCCTGAACAGCATGCTCACTTTCACTATCAAGGCTGCTTGTTGCTTCATCAAGAATTAAGATTGGAGCGTTTTTGATAAAGGCTCTTGCAATTGCAATCCTTTGCCTTTGCCCTCCTGACAGCTTCACCCCGCGCTCTCCAACAAGTGTATCATAACCCTTTGGAAGCTTCATTATAAAATCATGCGCCTGCGCCAATTTAGAAGAATTTATCACATCATTTTCAGAGGCAGAAGGATTACTATAGATTATGTTTTCTCTTATACTTCTATGAAACATGCTTGTATCTTGAGGAACAAAAGCAATCGCACGTCTCAAGCTATCAAGTGTTACGAGTGAAATATTTTGGCCATCAATTTTTATCTCGCCTTTTCTTATATCAAAATGACGAAGAATTAGAGATACGAAAGTTGTTTTACCCGCACCAGATCTTCCAACCAGTCCCACCTTTTCACCAGATAATATTTTTAAAGAAAAGTCTCTAAATATTCTGGTATTATCATATTCAAACGTTATATTATCAAAAACAATATCTCCTTTTTCCGCCCTTAAATCAACCGAGCCTTTTCTGTTGACAATTGAATGTTCTTTTAAAATCTCAGAAAGTCCTTCTTTTGTTTTTCCATAATTTTCAGCTGTATCTCTTAGCTGTTCACCGATAAAAAACAACTGACTTGACATTTCTGTAACTATTGCAATAACCATCACAATCACTCCGATACTAATCAGTTCGTTCTGGAAAAGATAAATAGATGTTCCTATCATCATAAAAATAAAACCAAAAATTAAGATTCCGTTTATTGTAAGCGTGTACTCAAAATATCTCCATTGCTTAAGGCCAGTATCGTGTTGATTTTTAACAAATCCGCCTATATATTTCCTTTCGCCCGATACTGAAGCATATTCATGAACCAGGGAAATGTTGGATAAAGAGTCAACTATTCTTCCTTTTAATGCTGACAGTGATGAGGCAAATTTATAAGCATGAGGTTGTAGAATTTTTGCAAACCAGATATTTGCACCCAGAAAAAGAACTGCCCAAGCTACGATAATAACACCAAGCCTGAAATCGCTTTGCCATGCAATCCCAACATACCATACAAGCCCGACAATAAGTGGTAAAAACTGCCACAAAATTTTTTCAAATATTGATTCAGCGCCATCAACAGCATTCGAAACTTTATTCGTAAGCGCTCCTGCAAATCTACTATTAAAGTAATCCTTGCTATGCAGAGTTAAGTATTCATAAAGTTTTCTATATGCAGATGTCCTCAAATTCATAAACCACTGCATTCCCGTGAACCCACTTCCTCTCCAAAATATATGAGCCACAAGATAAAAAATAGGGTATAAAACACCCCACACCCAGACTGTTTCAATACTAATTGGGTCTGCTGCAACTGAATCTGTCAAATTTCTAAGAACTATAATACCTATCCTCTCACTAGCAGTTGCAAGAAATACGAATATCAATGCGCTTATCGCCCATTTCTTATGAATTTTGGTAATAAAAAGTCCAAATGAGATTGGATTTTTGGGAATCTTATTTTCCATAAATAAATTATAGCAGAATACGAGGCTAAAAGTTTATTTTCTAATATCAAAAATTACATATTGAGAATCACTCTTTATAATATTATACTGCCTAGCAAAATTTAGCTCATTTTTTCCTGGGTTAACAAGGATCATATAATCAGCTCCTTTTTCTACCATTTCTTCGACTGAGTTTTGCTGACTCGCCCAACCTTTTCTCTTAGTCTGATACAGAAATGATGTGTCTCCATCATAGACTGCAATTACTTTTGCACCCCTTGGAGTCAAACGATCAACTGCCATGCCAGCTGCAATTATAGATCTATTGTTGATATTAAAGTAATCCTTTATCTGATTCCAGCCAAAATAGAAAAGACAGAATATGCAAGTCAACAAAATTACTTTACCTAGGGTTGATTTATACAAATAAAAACTTCCTATTGCAAAAATGATCGAAAGACTGGGCATGATGAGAATCTGATAATAGTCATGCTGCACATTTCCTGTTGCAAAAACAGTCACATAAAATATAGAACTGATCAAAAAAGAAGATAAAAAAATCCATTCTTTGAGCATACGAATTTTCCATATCCCAAAAAACAAAATCACAACACCTAGATATCCACTAATTAATTTTATTATTCTTTCATAGCCAATCCAACGGAAAAAGGAAGGCCTAAAACGAATCCCATTTCCATTTAAAAGCCACTTACCCGCTGGCACACCTTCAGGAAACTGCATAATCCAGATCCTCCAAAACGCCAATGGCGTTACTGTCAAAATGGCAAAAAGCCAGAGTTGCCATTTTTTTAAAAACCCCCAACCCCATTTTTGATAAGAAAGAACAATCATCGGAAGTGTAAAAAATAATGCATAAGGCTTGAGAAGAAAAGCTGATGCAGTAAATATTGTTGCCAGTAAAAAATATATTGTGCTTTTGGTTTTGAGCTTTATGCTTTTTCCAATCCACAGATCAAAAAAATAAACACCACCCAGAATTGCAGCTACCATCAAAGTATCAGGCAAGATCGTCCTTCCATAATAAATGTTATAAGGAATAAATGCGTAAAAGAAACTACTTAAAAGTCCAAGCATTTTATTACTTTTTCTTGCAACAATCAAATATAAAAACAGGGACGAGAAAACAGAAGAGATTATACTAACCAACCTTCCCCATTCTTCAAGCGTAAAAAAACCAAATGTCTTAAATAAAAATGCTTGTTTGATGTTATAAATCGGAAACTCCACCATCCTATATCCTTCGGGGTTATCTATCCCTGATGGAACATTTGAGAGATCATGGTATTTGGGATGAAGTATGTCAAATCCCTTTTCAACAAATTCTCTTGAAACACTGGAGGTGTCAGCCTGGCGCCAACTATGCCAGTCAGCAATAGGACTATCAAACCTGTAAAGACGCACCAAAAATCCACCAATTAAAATCAAAACGAGGATAAAAATATGTAGCTTTTTCTTTGAAAACATTTATCTTAATACTATTTAACTCTTGCAATATCACCATATTTATCAAAGCTAAATATATAACTGCTTGTTGGATTTTTTAATGCTTCTTTTTTTGCAAGACCTATTGAATCAACATATGTTATATTTGGCAGATTATCCCCATAAATAAACCACAAACCATCCTCAACCCCGGTTGGAAACGCCCAAACACCCTTGTATTTAACAGGTGTATTAACAAGATACACATAATCCTTATTATTAAGATTTTGATAATTTGCTCTAAAGAAATAAAGCGTATTTTTGGTAACAAATCCTGATTCTTTCCATTTATTTTCTGCTTTTACCAAACTTTGATAATAAAAAAGTAACAATACAAAAACAAAAACAAAAGCTATTAATGCTTTGTGCTTTTTATTTATCTTGGCAGAAACAAGATTAACAAAATATATCAAACTAATTGAAAAACCAATTGACGCAAGATACATATATCGATCAGCAATATTTCCAAGACCTAGAAAGGGAATTAGCGCAGAAAAAGCAAACACAATTCCAAAAACGATCTCTTTTCCATCTTTTCCAAAAAAGTCATTAATTACCTTTCTGGATTTATAAATAACAAATGATGCTACTCCCAAAAAGATTATTATTAAAAAACCAACGGTAAAAGAATTGTCTCTTAATCCATCTCTTAAAGAATTATAAACCGGAAGAACCAAGTCTCCTCCCAGAAAAAGCGCGATATACCCTAAGAAATTACCTATAATATTTGGGATAAGTTTTAAGAAATTATAAGTATAGTCACCTCCAGATTGAAATGCATCTGCAAAAATTCTAAGTATGTAATATGCGGGAATAAGCGCAAAAAACAAAACATGCGGGAGGTAATACTTCAACTTTTTTGTTGCCCTAAAAAGACAAATATCAATAGCTAGAAAAACAAAAGGAATCGCAACTGCTATTTCATATGAGGCAAACGCTAAAAGACTAAATACAAATGCCAGACAGTATGACAAAATAGATCTTTTTTCCCTGAATCTATAAAAACTAATAAGTCCATAAATTATAAAAACCACTGCCAAAACACCAGATAACCCTGAATACCAAAAAACATTTTCTGCATGAGTTGGGTGAATTGCAAAAATAATCGAAACCAAAAATGCAATCCAACCTTTTTTGCTCACTTGTTTTGCAAAAAGAAATACGCCAATAATTCCAAGATAATGAAGAAATGTAATAAATACATGATAGGCATGTGGCTGAAATGAAAATATAACGTAAAGAAAATAAGTAATTATTTTATCAAGCGGTCTATAGAAAAATCCCTGAGCGTCAACAAAATGCTTTAGGAGCATTGATCCATCATCGTTTGCTGCCCATCTAAGCCAGGTAAAATCATCTGCGACAAAAAAGTTTCCCATTGATGGAAGAAATACAAAAACAATTATCATTAATAGATAAAAAAAGTATGCAATATTTGTTGTGAGAACTCGACCAAGCTCTGTAATCCAGGATATTTTATTTTTTTGATAAAGAAGAAGGGAACCAACTCCAATACCAGATAATATCCACAAGCTTTCAGCCACTTTTGATGCCTCAAAAACATCAATCAATATCGCATTTACCAAAAGCCCCAACACGCCTCCGGCTAGACCATACGCAAACCCACTTGCTAAAGAAGGCTTTGATATTGGAGCAAGTTTTAAAAGAACGACATACAGCATCACAAAAATACCGATAAAACTAAAAAGCCCCAACACGCCAGTCTCGCCTATTGCCCTAAAATAATCATTATCAGTTGCAAGAGTTATGGTTGAATAACCACTTCCCAAAAGCTTATTTCTTTCATACGCTTTCCAGGCATTTGGCCACTCAGCCTGGAATCTGGTTGTAAAAGATATATCATAAAGAAGAACTTTTTTTACCAGAAAACTTCCGGAAACTGTTGATATCTGAACACTGCCACTCTGAAGCCTTCTTCTCCTTGCCTCTTCAGGAGTAAGTGTTCTTTTTACAATGGCAGAATCAGTTTTTTCCAAATCCTTATCTTGAGACAAACCAATAAATGCAGATCCCTCAGGAAGCTCTTCTCCTGAATTGGGTCCTTCTATGTCAGATTTTAATCCACTTGGCACTGTTCCACCAATCAACTTTCCCTGATCGTCAACCACAACCTCTGCAACTCGAAATGTAGAAAGAAATCTCCTTGCAGTTGACTCACTAAAAATCGATAAAAATAAAACACTTATTATCAAAAGAGGAATAATAAGAATTTTTTTCTTATACAAGACTAGAGTAAAAATGCTTCCTATCACAAATGCAACAAAAGCTGCTCTTTGAGCCGTAAAAACAAGCATGATAATACCACTTAGAAAAATCAAGCCAGTCAGAATTTTCCAAATCCTTTTTTTGATTGCCAAAAATCCACCCAAAATGATCGGAATCACAAGTACAGAATAAGCCGCCAAATCATAGGATCCTCCAAAAGTACTGGTAATCCTGCCTCCTGGTGGCAGACAAAGAGGTATTCCTTTTGCAAATTCTTCATTCCCTGTCTGAAATGATGGAAAACAAGCTCTTATTTCTTGAAGACTAGGAAGCGCGCTCCACAAAATTAGATAATATCTCTGACCAAGCGCATAAAGAAAAACAGCAGAGGCAGTACTTGCAAGAATTACAAAAAAGTCTCTGAGGTCACTTTTTTCTTTTATTGCAGAAAAGGCAACAAAGAAAAGAATCAAATACTCAATTCTTCTTATATATGAAAGGACAGCAATGCTTGGGAAAAAATTTGTGAGATTGGGGGCTATGAACAAAAACGAAAAAACAAGTGATAAAAGCCCAACCAACCAGTACAATCCAACCGATACAGACATTGGCTTAAACAAGCTTACTTTTTTTCGCAGAAGCTGCACAAACCAGATAAAAACAGTTATAAGTATGAAAAAATCTTCAAGTCTTATATAGACCCATGTGTGGTGAATATTTATTGATGGAAGCTTGGGATAAAGCGCAACAAAAGGAATCAATCCTCCAACAAGAATCTTTAAAATGTATTTGTCATATAACCCTAAGAGCTTTTTCATAAGTTTGCTTTAGATAACTATTATTTGTAATTGTGCTTAAAAAAATTAAAGATTTTGCCTTTGTAATTAAGAGATTTTTTGCTAAATTATATTCAAAACTACTTTTATGTTTTTTATAAAAATATAAAATATTTTTATAAATATTTACTACTGCAAAACTTCTATTTGATGACCCTTGATCTTTATGAGTTGCAGAAACAGATGGATAAAAATAAGTAAAGAAATTATTTTTTCTTGCTCTATAACAAAACTCCATATCCTCAACATACATAAAAATGTTTTCATCAAAGCCTTCCAACTTTTCAAAAACACTTCTTCTGACCATCATCAAACTTCCCTTTACCCAATCAACTCTTGATGGATTTCTCAAACCCCAAAACCCAATCTTTTCAATTCCCAACAGGAAAAGGCTTAACTGAAAAGGATCCAAAAAATTACCATACGACAGCTGCCTTGAACCATCAGTATTTTTCATATCCGCGCCAACTACTGAGGCATCGCTTGTTTTTTCAAAAAAAAGAGACATCTCCAAAAAGCCCCGATCTTCAACAATAATATCATTATTTAGAAATAGAAACAAATCTCCTTTTGCTTTTTTTGCGCCGATATTGCAACCCGTACTAAAACCTGCATTTTCATTGTTTAAAATAAGTAATAAATTTTTATAATTTCTCTTTCCAATTTCTTTTTCTAACTTTTCTCTGTTTTCTTTTTCTGATCCATTGTCTACAAGAATTACTTCAAATACACCTGTTTCTAGTTCTTTTTTAAAATTTTTATAAATCGAATCTATACATAAAAGAGTCATCTGAGGCTTATTGTAGTTCAGGGTAATTATTGAAAGATTCATATCCTAGCTAAACCATGCTGCCCTTCCTAACCTGTAGTCAAAATCTTTAAGCTTGCGATCACTTATCACTTCAGCCGGCACACCCCCAACAATCTTTCCTTTTTCAACATTTTTGGTTACAACTGCGCCTGCTGCGACAACTGCTCCTTTCCCGATCTTAACACCAGGAAGTATTATTGCGCGAGGTCCTACAAAAACATAATCTGCTATTTCAACAGGTTTTGTGATAGCATTAAAATCTTTTGAATTTAGATCATGCTGAGCATTGTAAATCATTACATCAGATGCTATATCAACATGATCTCCGATAATTAATTTATCCCGTCCATCAAGCACTGACCCCTCTCCAATTATGGTATCTTTTCCAATAAAAATATTTTCTGGATTATAAAATCTTGCACCCATATGAACTGATGATCCAACGCCAATTGAAACACCAGATATTCGATAGAAAACTTTTCTGACAAAATGTGAAGGTATAAATCCAACAATACGAAGAATCATTACCCAAAATTCCAGAAGAATAGTATCTAGTCTATTACTAGTTTTTTTAATAAGTTCTTCTGTGGATAGCACTTTTCCTGCTTTATCTTTCATAACTTATGATTTCTTGCATCATATATCCTAAATCATTTATCGCTTCCTGCTGCTTTTTGTATAACCCTAAGTGTTTCCTTTGCTGTTTTTTCCCAACTAAATTTCTTTATCTGTTTTTTTCCTTTTTCTACCAATTCTTTTCTCAAATCCTTATCATCAACTAGCCTTTTGATCTTCTCAGCTATATCATCAACATCTTCTGGATCTACGTAAAGCGCTGCATCTCCCCCAACTTCAGGCAGACTACTGACATTACTTGTTATTACCGGACAACCATCTTTCATCGCCTCGAGAACAGGAAGTCCAAATCCCTCGTAGAGAGATGGGAGGACAAAACAGATCGCATTTTTATACAAAATACTTAAATCACGATCATCAACATTTTCAAGAAACTTAACCTGTTTTTCAATACCAAATTTTTGTGGGGCTGATAAAATTTCTTCAAACTGCCAACCCTTCTTACCAACAATCACCAGCTCCAGATCCGCTTTGCTTAGTACTTTATACTTAACACTTAATACTTTACTGAATGCCTCTATTAACTTTGCAATATTTTTCCTAGGCTGAAGAGTCCCAACAAAAAGAACAAAATTATTACCTATTTTATATTTTTTCTTGAAATCCTTCATATTTCCTAAATCATAAGTCTTAAAACTTAAATCATTTTTAATTCCGGGATATGTAACCACCACCTCGCTTGATGACTTTTTATACTCCCTGATTATATCATTTTTACTTGAATTACTGATTGTAAGAATACTCTTTGCATTTCGCACTGAATACTTTGTCCAACTTTTTAGTTGATGTAGGTCATTTGCATTAAAAAGCTCAGAAAAATACAAATATGATAAATCCATTACTGATATTACCGTTGGACATGGTGAGAGTCTGGGAGCATAGTGACTGGGGCTAAAAAAAACATCAGGCTTTATCCCACCAAAAAATAAATCCAAGGGCAACCTCCATTGTGTCCACAGCCTGCCAGGCCTTAAGACTCGGTACTTCCAATTGCCAGATTCTTTTGGCATATCAGAGAGCTGCTTATTCTTTAGATAAACAACAAAACTAATGGCTGATGGCTGATGACTGATGACTGAAAACTCCCTCAATAATTCAAACGCGTATTGTCCTATTCCGACGCGCTTTTCTACATTTGCCTCATTTCCATCAATTCCAATTATCATAATTACATTCCCGGACTTGCAACGGACAATCTATCCCGCTTAATTCCAAGTATTTCAATTGCATCAGTTCTTGTTTGATCTGAAATACAAATTATCTGATCACATTCCTTCTTTACCCAATTCAATCTTCGCCTTTGAGTTTGAACTATCCTGCTATGAGTCTCTTCTGGATATCGATAAACAATAAGGTCATAAAGAATAGTCACTTTTTTGGCGCGTTTAGTTGGAGGCTGTGTCCAGTCAGATGAGACAAAAACATCAACTGGTCCAATCAATTCTTCAATTGGCATTATGTGAAGCTGATTCCAAAAAACATCAAGCATGGTCGATGGCATCTTCTTTAGATTAAGAGTAAAATTTTTATTTCTTTCTGCTATGTCTTTTGCAAATTGAGGTACTTTTTTCCGGAGGGAAGAGAAAAAAAGAATATATTCATTTTTTTTATCAACTGCTGCCAAATTCTCAACCAAATTTTGCACATAGTTTGCAACACCTGTATTCTCGTATGCAGTTTGTGATATGTCTATTCCTATTTTCATAATTTAAATAGCTAAATAGTTGTATGGCTATATTGCTCATAACTATCTAGCCATATAGTTATCTCGCTATTCCATTACCCCTCGCTTGAAAATTTCAATGGAAAACTTTTTTCGTAATCTGATCTGTTTTGAGAAATATTTATTACTAGATCAGCAATAAATCCTGTGAAGAAAATCTGAAGACCGGCTATGAAAAGAAGTATTCCAAAAAGAAGCAGTGGTCTATCTCCTATCGTTTCTCCAGAAAACCACAATACAATCAAATAAGAAAGAATAACTAATCCAATAAACGCCGCCCCACCTCCGATAAAACCAAAAAAATGCATCGGCTTCTTGCCAAATTTGGAAAGAAAAATCATGGTAAACATGTCTGGAATATCTTTAAAGACTTTTGAAAAACCGTATTTGGATTTTCCAAACTTTCGTACCTCATGAACAACGGGAATCTCGGTTACACTAAACCCACTTTGCACAGCTAAAAGTGGTATAAATCTATGAAGCCCTCCATACAGTCGAAGAGACTTTGCAAGATCTTTTGAATATGCCTTAAATCCACAGTTATAATCATGTACATCTATACCAAAAATATAGTTTAATAATTTATTAAAAATCTTTGATATCACAAGCATTTTCTTCTTATCTTTTCTTTCTTTTCTCCATCCACAGACCAAATCTACTCCCTTCCTACTTTCTTTCAAGAAGCCTGAAATCTCTGAGGGCTTATCCTGAAGATCTGCATCCATTGTAATCACAATTTCTCCTCTTGCTTTTGCAAAACCAAGAGTTAATGCCTCTGATTTACCTAGGTTCCGACGAAATGAAAAAATGCGGATCGATTTGTCTTCTTTGGATAAGTCTTTTAATATTTCAAGTGATTTGTCAACTGATCCATCGTCAACAAAAACCACTTCTGAATCTTCCTTCAAGTCTGACAAGACAGTCTTCAGCTCTATATAAAAGGCCTCGACTCCTTCTTCTTCATTAAAAACAGGAACGACAATTGAAATCATAGAGGTATTTTAACACTTTTTTGCATTCAAGACTATGCGAACAAAAAATCTAACCCCCAAGAATCAAGCTGCTCTGAACCCAAAAATTTTTTAAAACAGATAGTTTATCTGCCCTTTTTCTGTAATTATTTGCAATATTTTTATTCCTTCATACTCTTGCTTCTTCTTGTCTTCAACTACTTTCGTGATGTTTTCTTTGGGGTCATACTTCAGAACTATTTTATCTTGATTATTTAGCTGAAGCTTCTGGTCAAATTGCTTAATTTCTCCATTTTCATCTTCTTTATATGCAACCACAAATTTATTTTTATCCAGTTCAAAAGACTGATCATTGTATGATAATGAATAGATATTTAGCTTACTTCTTTTTCCCTTCTCTCTTTCTCTGTCCTCAACAACTAATTCATTTCCTGCAATGTCTGATATTATTATTTGCTCCCTTTTCTTTCCAAAATCTTTTTCTTCTATGTCTACTTTTCCTGAATCATCTATACCAATAAATTCAATTTCTTGTTTATCTCTGTTGAATTGAACTTTTACCTCAGGTGTTGTTTTGTCGATATGAAACTCTACTGATTTAGGTTCTTCCAGATTTCCATCTTTATCTTGAGAATAATAATCAATCTTGTAGCTATTCTCTTCACTAAATTTAATCGGGTCTGTGTATTCTTGCCACTCCTCACCTTCAATCTTATAAAGCACTATTTCAACCCCAAGACCTCCTTGGTTGTCAATGCTATCAAGTGAAAACTCTACATCAAAGCGAAACCAATTATCTTTCCCTTCCACTCCTTTTAGATTTACAGATGTAGTGGGAGGAGATGTATCAATCCTCTCACCCATCAAAGCAAAATATGTCAGATGGTCAACTTCTGTTGTTGCATTTTTATTAAAAAAATCAATTAACGTATTTTCTTTTTTCCATGTCTTTCTATCTGTACTTGAATAAATCGAAACTGTTCCAGGTTTGAATCTTGAAATATCGGCCTGACTAAAATCAATAGTTATTTTTATTGGTTTTACCAAAGTTGTTATTAATTCTCCAAAAGGATTTCTAAGAAAAATATTTATTATTTGACCAATGGGTACGACTATTTCTGATATCTTTTCAGATGGGAAAAGATTTGCAGAAAATTCCAATCCTTCAAGCGTTTCTTCTTCGGGAAGAAATAGCTCATATCTGCCAATTTCGAAAATTCCACCATTTGCTGTTAATTTTTTATCAAGTTTTGGGATTTTCTTTTTCCAAAGATAATAACTTCTATTTCCTGTTTTTTGCACTCCGTGTTGAAAAAATGAATAATTCTCCCATGGATCAGGATCAGCTGACTGCCAACCAAATGGATCCGTTGCACCATCAGGAATATTATCATTAAAGCTACCATCGTTATTTTTGTCCTGAAAAACTCCAAAATGAATATGAGGACCTGTTGTATGTTCGCCAGTTGAGCCAACTCTTCCGATAACAGTTTCTCTATCAACCGGTATATTTACACCTGGAGTTTTCGCAATAAGTCCCGTACTTTGAAGATGATAATACCTGGTCTGATATCCGTTGCCATGATCTATAAATATACCATGACCTCCAGCTCTGTCATAAACATACTGCGCAATTCCTGGAGCTGCTGGATATACAGGATCGCCATTTTTGACACCTGCTTTATATGCACCCCAATCATATCCATCATGACGAGAATAATCTCTCTCAGCATCACTTAGACCATCAAATGCTGTTATCTGATTTGAAAAATTAGCAGGCTCAATCATGCCCCCGCCAAGCAGCGGATAACTATGATCAAAATACGCATTTATCTCCAATCCTACGTCTTCAAATTTCTTTCCTTGCCCCTCATAATTCCATGGAAGATCCAGAAACGGCGCCGGCGCGCTTTTTTCCCTTAGTATCTCTGCGCTTTTTAACCATTCTGAATCAGAATCTAATCCACCTACTACCAGGATATCTCCATTTTTAAGCAAAACTGCCATGTGAAATGTCCTCACATTATTCATAGCAGGCATCAACTTCCATTCATTACTACTAGGGCTATATAACTCGACAAGATTTGTCGCTATAGTCTCGTCAATATTATTCATACTTGACCCTCCTAGCACCATCACTTCACCACTTGGCATCAGAACAGCTTGATGAAATGCTCTTTTTGTATCCATATCATCTGCCTTACTCCATGCTCCTGTTGAGGGATTATAGATTTCAGCTCCTTTTGAGGTGATATTTATATCAGTTCCTCCCGTCACAAGCACTCTTCCATCTGTTAATAATGTTGCAGTGTGCCCAAAACGACTTTCGTTCATACTTCCAGTTGGCTGCCAGGTATTAGTTAACGGATCATATATCTCTGCGCTTTTAAGAAAAGTGGATGAGTTAATCTGTCCACCTGTCACAAGGACTTTACCATTATTGAGCCTAGTTGCAGTATGAAAAAAACGCGGGCTGTTCATCTGCGCAGCCTCAGACCAACTATTTGAAGTAAGCTTATAAATCTCTGCCCTCCATAATATAGAAAATGACGTAGTTAACCCTCCCGTAACCAAAACATTGCCATTATCAAGAAGTGTGGCTCTATGAAAAAATCTGGGATCAATCATATCTCCACCTTTTACCCAGCTATTGTTTTCAAAATCATATATCTCTGAAGATATCAGCTCCGAATTATTTTTGCCATAACCAAATCCAGCTATCAATAGCTTGCCGTTTTTAAGATCAGTAACTGTACTTCCCTGTATGGCCATTGATACGGGCGATGTTTGCTCCCATTTTTCAGTTTTAGAGTTAAAAAGCTCTGCTACTGATTCTCCTTGAGAAGAACTATTACCGACAATAAGTACTTTCCCGTTTTGAAGCAGTGTAGCCTGAGGCAAAAATCGTGAAGCTCGCATATCATCTACATTCTCCCAGCTTCCAAGATTTTGAGCATGGATGTTTGGGACAGAAACAAAAAGGAATAACAAAACAAAAAGAGGTAATAAAAATAAAGTTGTTAGCTTTTGCTTCATGGATCGTATTGGAAAGATCTGGCTATTTGGTCAAGGTCATTGTACAAAATCTTATCATCTGCTGAAAATGCATAAACCCGACCTTCTGATATAAAAATAAAGTATACTTTTCTAGAAGGAATAGTATTGCTAAATACATGTGTGCGAAAAGCCGCATCGTGTCCATCTATCAATAATCTTTGATCTATTTGTACTTCCATTGTCCTTCGAGAGTCAAAAACCTTTAGAAACTCATTTAAGTTGTTCTGATTTGTGGTCAATTTATCTATTTTTATCTGACCAAATTCAGCGTCTAAAATTATTGTATTAAACCTCTCCTCCACCTCATATTCAGCAGGGTATTTGAAAGTTAACTTTAGAAAATCAGAATGGTATGTTTTAAGAGCTGGTGTGGGGGTGATTGTTTTTTGAATTTCAGGTTTTGAGATGTTATCAATTGATTGACTGCTGGACATCAGGCTTACCAACCACAAAACACTTAACGCTAAAATCCCGATTAGAATATGGATTTGGAAATTTTTCTTTATACTTTTCTTCTTTGCCATAAATATGCCCCTACAAATTATACTACGTAGCTTTTCTGAAAAATGCAAGACCAAGATTAATGAAGGATAAAGCAATTAAATCCCGATGATTTTAATTCCCTACTAGATTATCCGGTATTAACTCCTATTTTTGAAGCTCGAAAAACAAAAGACATATGGAAAGCTCCTACAACAAGAAATAAATACGCCCAGATTGCTGATTTTTCTGCAAAATCTTCAAAACCAAAAACGAAGAAGAATAAAGTCAGGACAAGAAAAAAAACTGCCAAAAGAAATGAACTTTCTACTCTCAGTCTACTTATTGCTACCAAAATTGCCCAAATTAAAATAATGATAAAAAGTAATAAATTGTTAATTTCTGTTACTATAAAAATCTCACCAATAATCACCATAAATAAAACCACTCCAAATACAGGAATGCTTTCTAATTTTCTTTTATCATCCAACAAGTGGATGTTATACAAAAAGCCAAAAACAACATTAAGCAATCTTATTACTGGGGGAAGAATATATTTGTGAACAAAATTAATAAAAAATATTTTTTTAACAAATTCAGGTGTAATTTTTTTATTCTTCTCATAAAGTAAATAATAGTAAGCCACAAAAGGTAAAAAGAAAACGAGTATTGAATAAATACTTTCTAGGTTTTTAACAGCATAAACTATTTTTTCTTTTAAATATGAAAGGGCAAATGAAGGATTTTTTAGATTACTTCGTTCTATTTGATATTCTGTAACTATGGGTCTATTTTGATTTACAGACAATGCGCTTTTTTCATTTGCCCCCTTGGTAGATACTTCAAATACATAATTTTTATTTTTTGAATTAGAAATCAGATTAAAACCAAAAGGAAATAAATTCAGCTCCTTGAATTGTCCCCCGCTATAACTATTAACACTTTGCCATTCATTCTCGCCCTTTTCTCTTATTTTGAAAAAAACTTTGAAATTATCAGAAACATTTTCTTCATTATTATTCCTAATCCTAATCGCCACAACACCCAAATTCTCTTTCTTTGCTACAAATTCTCCTTTAATTATCTTGCCATCATATAGCTTTGCGCCTGATGTGTAAATTGCTGAATCTATTTCATGGACAACAGGCACCACGGTATAATGAACATCAAGCATTATGATTTTATAAAATGATGCCAAAAAACCAACTAAAAATATAGTCAAAGGAATGATAAATAATAAAAATAATTTTGTTTTTAGAAATTTAATTTTTGTCATAAAATTTTCTAACCTCTTGAATTAAAGTATAAATTGTTAACAAAAGCAAGGCCGTACTCGCAATAAGTATCGTAATCAAGTAATAAACTTGATTTTTATAGATAATTACTCCATACAATTCATTGTTTTGGACTGTTAATTCAGGAATGTCTTTTGGATAGATAATCCATGTATTTCCAATATAATTTCCCTCTATGTGATAATTGGATGAAGCGCTAGAACTATTTAGATATAATGCAGTTTCTAAATCTATCATCGGACTATCGTATTGACAACTAGAATTATTACTTTTCTGAAAAGATACTGGCTTTGAAATACAATCAATTTTTTCATATTCTTCTCTGGATATCCAGACAATCTTCCAACTAGATTTAAATGCCTGAGTCAGATGAATAGCAAACGGCTTATCAGTTTCTAAATTTGCGAGCTTTATGTAATATCTTGTAGGATCATTTGGAGATACTTTATACGAAACTGAAACACCCTGCTGCAAAGAAGTATTCTTATATTTACTATTATTAGGCATGAAAACAACCTCTCTTAATTCAGGATCCAATGAATTGTCAAAAATAGAATCAATTGTTTGTTTGAAAACTATTTTTTTAGGAGAATAGATAAAGAAATCATAATCTTTTTTGTTTTTAAAATAATAATGGTTAAAATTAGGGTTTTGGGACACATCCAGTTTGGGATTCTTTTCCATTTCCCCTCTTAATGAATTTATTTTCTCAATCTCTTCTTCACCATAAAGAGGCCCAGCGTCAATTTCTGGAACAATATCTTTTGCAACAATTATATTTTTCAAATTATGAGTTACCTGCAAATTATCTATATTCGGATTCATAAATAAATTTTTTGTTATATAAAGTTCTTTGCCTGATATAACTCGAGGATTATCAAAAGAAATTGAGCGATATTTAGATACTCCATTGTCTAAACAAAGCGTTGAAATTTTTTCATCTTGCATATATCCAGCTCTCCAACATGCACCTGGATAATACTGAACTGCCTCTGGAATTTTATAAAAAGATTTAACAAAATAGCTTTGATATGAAAGAGGTATTTTATCAACCTGATATTTTTGAAGTCTAAAATCAGAAAAGTTTAATAATGGAAGAACGGAAAGTATAACTATTAGTGATGAAAGAGAAAGAAATACTTTTTTATTTCTGGTTCCTACAGTGCCGAGTAAAAAAATAATTGGAATATTTGCCAAATACAATCCATAGATAGGCGCGTTTGTTAAAAATGGAAAGAGCTTTATCAGAGATGAATAAGCTTCCCGTCCAAAAATATACCCCATCTCAAAAAAAGTAAACCCCAAAATCATCAAAACAATATTCAAAAAAGTAAATAGTGATTTTTCTTTTAAAACATTTTTAAGCAAATAAATTAAAAAGGTAATAAAAATACAAAAACCAAGTACTGTGTATGATCTATGTTCATAAAGAATAAGATTTGTTGACTGAAAGTAGTTGAACATGTCATAAAATCTTCCTTTTACAACAAAATTATTAAATACCGAACTGAAATTAAATATACCTGGATTTTTTTCAAAAAAAGGAGTAATAAATGAATATAAAACAGGTAAAAAAATAATTATATTAAAAATAACAAAACAAACTATTTTTTTAATTTTCAGAGTTTGCTTTCTTAAAGAAAAAATAATAAACAACAAATACGGTACGATTATAAAAAAATTCAAATGCAAGAAGCGTACATTTGCCAACCATAAAGACGATGCAGCAAGATTAACCAATAAATACTTCCCCCATCCTTTGTCTTCAAAATAAAATTTATAAAAGCTATATATAAACAGTGGAACTGCTGCGTGAATAAGCCCAACACCTCTAAAGCTATACATTAACGGGTTAAACGAATATATTAAAGATAAAACAAATCTTAGCGTTTTATCCTTGAAAAATATTGAAGTTAAAAAATAAAATGAGAAAAAAACAAGAATATATGTGGTTAATGAATTAAAGAGTTGAGATCCACCAGCTCCAAATATATTGAAAATTGAAAAAGTAAAGAGATTAATTAAAAAATTATTGAAAGCAAAAATTCCCCGATCAAGACCTAAATAATAATTAGTGTTTGAAAAAAGATAAAACTGAGAATTAAGCAAGGAGTAAGCTTCTGCAAAATTTTTTGGCCATGATGACTGATCCTGATAAAACCACAAACCCTCTTGAAACATAAAAAAGTTTGTAGCAATAAGGAAAAATAAAAAAACTATTATTTTAATCTTCATTTTCTTAAATTATACTTTTCGAATCTCTGAATAACAAATATTGAAACAAAAAATATGATTGCCACGATAAGCTGAACAAGTAAACTTACATAAAAAAGCATCTGTGTTGAATAATAAGCAATTATATTTATATCAATACTTCCGTCTTTGTTCTCGATATAATAATCTTTTGAAAAATTTTCCTTTATTGTTCCTGGGTCTATCTTCCATAAATTTGCATATCCATTTCCAATTGTATGTGAAGATTCTGAAATTTGAAAATCTTTCTTCATAAAACTTAATTCATATTCATACAGCTCATTTACATCTCCCGATATATAATTTCTTGAGCTTAAATTGAAATTTTTATTATTTGTCTTCTGAAGATACAGCTTCCAGTTTTTATCAAAATTAAGATTTAAATAAATATCAGAAACGTCTTTTATACCGTTTATATTTGCAGAAACCCTAACGGGATTCTGAAAATAAACATTTGATAGTTTGATGTTTTTACCCACCGATAAAACATCACTTCTACAATCGCTTACAATTGAATAAATTGTAAATCCGCTTTCCTTTTTACCGAAATATTTCTTATTTTTGACCATTTTGTTTTCATCCAGTAATTTTATTAATTCTTCAGATCCATCCTCAGTATTTGCGCCTTTAAAAACATCCTGTCTTATCATAAGATGTGATATCCCTTGTTCTTTTACAGAACTACAAAACGACTTATTTCCTCTAATCAAATCCATAGTTTCATTTACTTTTTCCTTTTGGAATGTTTCCAAGGATCCTGTTGAAGAGTCAGGAATAAGCATCTGGAAATTCCAAAAAGTCTTAAGAAAATCATCACCATGATAATAATTTAAAGATTTATCATAATATGGTGAGTCACCGTAAAAACCTGGAGCGATAAAAACCTTATTTACATTATCTTTCTTAAGAACTTCTTTCGCATCAAAATAATATCTTGGAATTGAAAAATATGTAAAATTCTGTATAAGTAAAAATGAAACAATTGAATAAATTGACAATCCACTCATTAATATTAACAATAATATTTTTTGTTTTTTAATTTTTAAGTATTTAAAAATGAATGAAATACCTCCAGCCGACAGCATTAAAAAGAAAAAATAAAATACCCAATAAAATTTCTGAACAGGTCTTCTAAAAATCTGAAATCCTGGTACATTGTCATACAGCCATTGAAACACTATTTGAAAAGGTTCCTGTCCGCCCTTTGTTATAAAAATTCCAGCAATTATCATCAATACATAAAGAGCTATTGCCTTCTTTTTTATTTTTAAAATCGCAATTATAAAAAATGTTATCAAAAAAAGAAAAAATATTATTGAGAAAGGATATGAATTTGGTTGTGCACCTAGAACTGCTTGATTGCTAAAAAATAATTTATAAATATCTGCATTTTTTACATTTAGCGAGATTGCCTGGCTAATAGCGTTTGTAGCTGAATTAAGAGAAATTGCTTTGCCAATATTGGAGATAAAAGGAATAAGCCACCACAGGTTGGATAATAAAAGTACAGCAATCACTCCTGAAAATCTTAATAATGATTTGAAAAAATTTAACTTTTCTATAAATACCAAAAAAATAAAGTAAAAACCAAGAGCTATTAAAAGCGAATAAATTATGGCAACATTACCAAATGAGGTTGCAGAAAAAAAGAAAATCCAAAATAAAATAATAAAAAAACTTAACTTAATCTTTTTCTCTATTAGTATTTTGTCTGTTAAAAAAATTATTGTCGGAAATAATGAATATGGAATAAGGAGAATAAAATGTCCTGGCTCAATGAAGCTTGCAAAAAATGGAGAAAAGGCATATAAAATTGCTCCAAATCCAGCTATCAGATTATCAAATCTAGTTGTAGTTTTTATCTTATTTGTCAAAAAATCTTTTATAAAAAAATACATTGAAATCTCAGCCAAAAAGAGCAACATAGATATAAAAAGAATTGTCGCAGCTGGAAAAGAAATATTTATAAAATCAAGCAGTAAAAAAAATAAGGTTAGCGGAAAAAGCCCAGAAATATAAAAAGATATATCAATTCCACCAAAAACAATCGGGTCAAAAACAAACAATCTTTTTTGAAGATATATATCCCAGATAATAGGGGAAATAAAATCTCCTTCTCCTGCTATTAAAAATTTAGAATTTCCTACTAGCCATGTGAGAGGTAAAAAAGAAAAAACTATAAATAAAATAATGAATGGATTATTCTTTACAATTTTATTTACTGAAGTAAAAATTTTTTGCATGATTCTGACCAAAGAGAGGAGAGCTTAATAGTTCATCCTAACAGCAATCTGCTTAAGCATATCCATAAAAGATTGTACGAAATTGTCATTTCTTAGAGATTCAATATATTTTCCGTATTTTTTAAGATATTTCTCATCAACAATTACACAAAGCCCACAACTCCATTTGAACCGAATCAAATGTAAATTGATGCCTGTTTTCTCAACCCATTCATTTATCGCTTTTGTACCATGAAATCTTATATCTTGCAGATCAGGATCTGAAGGCGCGCAATATTCATCAAATAAAATTATTGTGCCTACTTGTATGTGAGGAGTGATCTTATTCAGAGCATCACGATATCCTTCATAAATATCCGCATCAATATGCGCAAATTTTATTTTCTTCACGCCATATTTTGACAAAGGTTTTAATTTAGAAAAAACACCTTTAACTAGTTTTGCATTTACTTTTTCTTTGTTCATTCTTCTCTCAACTTGCTTAAGACTTGTTTCTGTAAAAGTGCCTATTCCCCAATCTTTTTTTAAATTCCCCCCAAGGGGTTGATTAGTGGGTGGCATTCCTCCAAAAGAATCAAATCCAAACAGCTTAATTTTTTTACCCAAATACCTTTCGCCGAGCTTTGAAGTTTGCACAAGACTACCACCTTGATATACGCCAAACTCCACAAAATCACCAGCAACTGGCGCTTTCCTCATTAACTTAAATGCTCTATCAAAAAGAAACTGGATCATAATTTAAACAAAACTTATTATAACACTTTATTTTTTATTTTTTTACTCTTTTTATATATTTCTATTATCTGCTCAGCTCTATTATGATATGTATGATATTTCAAAACCCTTTCCATGCCCGCCTTTGCTATTTTTTTTCTTTCTACTGGATGTCTAAGATAATAATCTATTTTATCATGCCAGTCTTTTTCATTCTTCGCAATTACCAGTTCTTTTTCAGAAAAATACTTTCGAATAAGTGGAACATTATCAACCAACTCAAATCCTCCACATGCAAGAATCTTATATGTTCTCTCATTGAATTCACAATTGCACTTCTGGACCTGGGCTTCATGAACGTTTAAACAAATCTTTGCTGATGAATAAACTTTTTTCTCGTCTTGAAAAGAAAGTGAAAACTTGCGTACTTTTTTTAACGGATTTATATTAAAGTACTGTCCTGCTTTTTGTGCATATCCAAGCATTTTATTTACAAACGTCCAGTCACTGCCATATATCTTTACATCATATTTATTTTTCAATGGTAATAAATTTTTTTTAAAAAATGCCCGCTTTGCTGGTAAAAAACTACCCACATAAGAAATGTCGCATTCAAATTTTTTATTGTATTTAGGATAATAAATTGTCTTATCAGCCGCCATGTGTATAGTTTCAAATTTATATCCTGTTTCTTCTGTAAATCCCTTCATCATCGGCTCTTCCTGTTCAAACCAATGCCAAAAAACATCTCCAGCAAGACCATCTTTTATAGCCCTTACCTCTTTTTTATTCTTACTAAGATCTCCAGAACCAGGAAGATCAGAAAGATGATTCCACGAACGGAGTTGACAAAAAACAATGAGTCCTTTCTTTCTATATTTTTTAAGTATATTAAGATCTATGAATTTCAGATGGTAAAAATTAAGACTGTAGAAGAAAATATCAGGCTGAAAACTATCAAGAAGCTTTTCCAAATTATCATTGGAAGTAAAAGGCCTAAAATCATGCCCCTTATCTTTGAATGCATTTCTTAACCCTTCATATATAAATCTCGCCGCAT
Source organism: Candidatus Levyibacteriota bacterium (assembly GCA_029260905.1). Taxonomy (GTDB): domain Bacteria; phylum Patescibacteriota; class Microgenomatia; order Levybacterales; family UBA12049; genus JAJDCH01. The sequence goes on from JAJDCH010000012.1 coordinate 66,026, forward strand.
AAACAGACTCGAGACTTGGAATTGTAAACAAGATTCTCATTATTTTTTTTCTCCCGACACATAATACATTTGTGTTGCAAATGATTTTTTTGAAATGTTGTAATATAAATCACGAAGAAACTTGTTTCTAAGCTTTGATTTTGATGGATAAAAAGCGAATGATCCGACTGAAATATTTATAAATCCATTTTTAACTTGAAGCTTCTTTAGTTTATTTTTAGTAAAACTTAGTTCATATCCATGATGCCTCTCTAGAAGTTTATTTTTAAGAAAATCAATATGAATAAATTCAAACAATGATTTAATACCTGGATAATCTGGAATACTACTATGCATCCTCAGAATCCAGGAAGCATTGAATGTCGGAACAGTATTAAAAGAAACACCGTTTTTTTTAAGTACACGATATGATTCATTGATAATATGTTCGGTATCTTTAAAATGCTCAATTACTCCTCCACCATAGATAAAATCTATACTATTGTTCTTGATTGGCATCAAGTTCACATCAGCATGTATTAATAAATAATTTTTAATTTTATTTTTATCAAAGAATTGCTTAAGAGTCTTCAACAATTTAAAATTAAAATCTATTCCGACAAATTTTACATTATATTTTTTTATTAAAAAATAACCTATAAAAGCTGGCCCGCAGCCTATTTCAAGATAAATATCATTGCTTGAAAATATCTTAGCAGTAAATATTTCGTTTATGTGATATTGCAACTTGCTCTCATTAAAATCTTTTCTTTCCTTCTCCAGTCTTTTTAGATCATAATCGTATATATTTTCCCAAGCAGTTTTAGAAGTTTCAACATCCTCCTTTAATTTCAAATCTGTCAAATAAATTCCATCCAACTTGCCAGTTATTTTTTTCATATTGAGGATTTCATTTAATTTTTTCATAAACATAGCAATGCTTTTACTAAACCATCCACGCCCTTTTTAATTGATATGCTAGTCTCAAATCCCATTTTTTTAATCTTATCGAATGAAGTAAAATAATCTCTGTTTTCAAGGTCTTTTCCGATTTCCTTAAATTCCAATTTACATTTTGTTTTTTCCTGAATTAACCTTGCTAACTCTTCTTTGCTTATATTAAGCTCATTACTTCCTACGTTATATACATCACCTTCAAGCTTATTATATTCTTCAAGCCCAAAAAGAAATGCGCGAGCCATATCTCTCACGTGAATAAACGATCTTATAAAGTTTTTTTGGTATACAACAATATTTTTCTCATTAATAGCTTTGTATGTAAAATCGTTGGGCAATGTGTCAAATCTCATCTTGAGTGATGCGCCAAAACCTGTTGTAAATCTAAAAATAATAAATTTTTTATTTTTCATCACTAGATCTTCAGCTTCTGCTTTTTGCACACCATAGTTGCTAACTGGATTTCTTTTTGTTATTTCCGAGCAAACCCTGTCATCTATTTTTCCGTAAACACTAGTTGTTGATGCAAATAGTATTGGAATTGTGCTTTTTATTGTTTTCATGAGAATTTTAGCACCGTTTACGTTCACGTCGTAGGAAAGTTTGGGTTCTTTATCACAAGCAGGATATCCAACAATCGCTGCTAAGTGGACAACAGCATCAATTCCGATAAGCGCTTTTTTAACAAATTTAATATCTCTAACATCACCTTTTATAAAATCAAAATTTTTATGATTATAAAAGGGTATTGGATGAAAAACCGCTTCAGGAACTAAATCCAATACCCTTACATGATAACCTTTCTTTAGCAATAACTCTGTTAGAACCGTCCCAACATATCCAGCTCCACCTGTTATCAAAATTTTTTTAAATTTTTGTTTTTTTTCTTTTTTCATTTTTTCAAATTGCTCACAAATTCTTTCAAATATTGCTCGGATTTTTTCAGCGCATAATACTTACTCAGCTTTACTACCGACATTTCATAAATCTGTTTTTGTGTTTTCGATGAAAAACTAGCTTTCATACCAAGTATTTTTTCAATATCATCCAGAACAACAGCCCCGTGACCTCCCATGTTAAAAGTGCCTGTTTTTGATTTTTCTTTAATGAAATGAGAAATTATGTTTGATATCTCCCCAGTTGTAATCATTTGAAATCTAGAACCTTTAGAAACAAATAAATCTTTATTATTAATCAAATCATAAATAGGACCCTTTCTCAATTTACTACCTAAAATCATTGAAGATCTTAATATTACATAATTTTTTACATAATTTTTTATTATTGATTCACCCAGACACTTATGAAATCCATAAGGCGAAAGATTAAGCTTTTCTATTTTTTTATCTTCAAAAGTAAATTTGGGGCTAGTGTGATTCTCATAAACATCACTCGATGATACATAAATGTATTTGTCAAATTTAAAATCCAAAATAGTTTTGTAGACAGATGTGGCTGATGCTTCAAAATCTTCTAAAACATTTTCATTTGCCCAAAACCTCTTACTGTTTCCATTAACATTAATCAGAACGTCACAACTTAAGCTTTTGTTTTTTTCATAACTATCTCTATTTATAGGGATAATTTCGTATTTGGAGCTTAGATTTATTGCAAGATCAGAACCTAAAACCCCATTACTTCCAATAATTACAATCTTCTTCAAAGTCTTTAATAACTAATTGCATGTTTATAATTTTTATCAAACCAAGCAACTGTTTCTTTTATTCCTTTTTCTATTGATGTCTTAGGAAGCCAATTCAATTCTTTTTTCATCTTGTGCACACCAAAAGTTTTTTTCATTGCTCCATCTGGTCTTTCAGTATTGTATACGAACTTACCCTTAAATCCTACGATTTTTTTAATTGTCTCGGCTAGATTTGTGACAGAAACACCAACACCTGTTGCGATATTTATCGGCTCAACGTTATTGTAATTAGCAGCCGCAATAAGTATTGCTTCTGCCCCATCCTTTACATAAAGCCAATCTCTCACAGGTTTACCAGTGCCCCAAATCTCAACCGTTTTCTTCTTATTTTTTTTCGCTTCATAAATCTTTTTGACAAGTCCTGCAAGCGCTTTGCTTTGTTCGGGATTAAAATGCTCTCCTGGACCATACATATTGGCCATTACAAGATGGATCGAATTAAATTTGTATTGCTTTTTTAATGCCAACCCATAGACAGCTGATGCTTTTCTTGAAAAACCGTAACTAAAAATACTATCATGGATTTGGCCACTCCAATAATCTTCTTCATTTAGCTCATCCTTTTCTATATATCCAGGATATGAACACCCAGCTATGATATTAACAAATTTTTTGACACCTGTTTTTTGAGACGCAAGCATAAGAAAATTTCCCATAAGAATATTGTCCATAAAAAGATCTGCTTGTTTTCCGCTATGAAAACCAATTCCTCCCTGATTTGCTGCACAATTTATAACAATATCAGGTCGCGTAATATTAAAATAGGAAATACAATCTTCATACTTCCTAAAATCTAACCCATCGGAAGTTCTAGGTATAAAAACATCACATTTTATGTTTTTTAACAATTTTGCAATGTGTGAACCAAAAAATCCATTTCCACCTGTAATAACAATCTTTTTTCCTTTAAAATACTTTTTATAATCCATAAGTTTGTTTTATATTATTATAATTAAAAGCTTATTTCAAGAGCTTTAAAAATATTTTTGTAATCAAATTTCAAACTACATCCAACTGCATTGTCTCTATAGATTTGATTTTTCTTTCCATCCATCAAGTTGAAAACCTTACTTATTATATCTTTTTCATCTTCTCTTATTATCATGCCAGATTTATCTTTTTCTATATCTTTTGCATTCCATGGTAAATCTGTTAATAAAACAGGAACACCGCAGGCCAGATAAGTTTTTACTTTACCAGGATCAGCATAGTATGTCCAATTATCAAGCTCTTTTATGTAGGGAGCAACTGCGATACAAGATTTTGCAATTTCATTTTCCAAAATACGATGATCTTTTATCTTGCCTTTAAAATCACAATATTTATAAACCTTTAACTCTTTTGCAAGCTTGATTAAATCTTCTTTAAACCTCCCTGCACCTATTATCTTGAAATGGATATTTGGATTATGCTTTATCAACTTTGGCAGAATTTTGATTATCAATTGCACACCTTGCTTTTCAAGCAGATGACCCATAAATACAATTGTATTTTTTTCACACTCTAAATATTTATATTTCTTTATTCTATCAGACCAAACACCATATGGCACTACTTTTATATTTTTATACTCACTTTTACTAATATTTAGATATTTTTTCCTTGCATCAACCATACGAGGAGACAAATCCCACATCTCATCTGAATTCTTATATCCGTTGATGTTTATAAAATGATATATATTATTTTTGAACTTACTTTCAAATCTTTTGTCTGGTACAAAATCAATTGCCCAGTATATCGTCTTTTTTACTTGCCCGATAGATCTAAGAATATTACCAAACATCACACACAATCCATCCATACCTATATATGTGTCCCATTTTACCCTGGTCATAAAAATCCATTTAAGCGTGAAAAATAATTCTTTTAAATAAATTAAAAATTCGGGAAAGTTATTATAATCAGTTGTTTTACTTTTATTAAAAACTTTTCCCTTTTTATACCAGGTAAAAAAACTCCTTCTATCTTTTGCATCAGAAAAACTATGTCTGATGTGAAGCACATTACTATATTTTTTTTTGTTTAAAAAAAACACCAAATCGTCATCAGGCTGAGTGGTTAACTTATGCGCAACAATAATAATATTTTTTGTTTTCTTAATTTTTTTCATAAATTTGATTATCTCTTAATCTATGAAATAGTTGAAGCTTAATTCCTGTCGGAATAACAAATATAGATATATATTGAATAAGTGCGTAAAGCTTATCAAATAAGCTCATGCTATAAGAACTACTATCCTTATATTTGTTTCTGACTCTAATTGTTTGAAGCTCCATTTTTTTTGTTGATTGACGTGTAATGGATGTAGAAACAACTCTATATTTAACCAATTTATCTGGTAAATTAGCAAATTCTGAGACTATTCCTATTCTAAAATATAATTCATAATCATCAGCCGGAGCAAAAGAATAATCATAATATCCTACTTTTTCTAAAACTGATCTTCTCAGCATAACCAAGGGATGAGCATAAGGACTATACCTAAATATCTTTTCTCTTATTTTCTTATCAATTAATTCGTATCTTCTTTCAGAATAAATTTTTTCATTCTCATCCATTATTTCAAGCGTTCCTCCGACAATACCAACGTTGGGATGAAATTCCAAAAAATCATATTGCTTTCTTAATCTATCCGGATATGACCAATCATCATTATCCATGATTGCTATATACTTTCCTCTTGCAATTTTCATTCCTTTTATAAGCGTCTTGCAGCTCTTAATGTTTTTATTATTTCTGTAAATTTTTATTCTTTTATCTTTTTTTGAATACGATTCAACAATATCCCATGTTTTGTCAGTTGAGCAATCATCAATAATGATAAATTCAAAATTTTTATAGACTTGCTTTAATATGCTTTCTATGGCTTTTTCTATATATTTATCAGCATTATAAGAGGCCATCAAAACAGTAATCTGAGGATTATTAGTAGCTTTTTTCATTTACTCCAAACATAGGAAACCATCTTATCCCAAACGCTTCTTGGTAAAACTCTTTGCAAGGAAGTTGTAATCAAAGAATCTGCACCCATTATTACTTCCACAGGAGGATTTGAATTATTAATAATTGAAATAATTTTTTCTGTAATTTTTTTATAAGTCAAAAAGGGCATTAAGATTTTAAGAATCAAAAATTTTTCTCTTGCAGGCTTATGAGGCATTTCTTTTTTCTGACTATGATCAGGAGATTGGATTGCTCCTGGAGCTAAATTAGTAATATGGATATTATACTTAGCTACTTCATGCTTTAGTGATAAACCAAGTGCCTCAAGCGCAAATTTTGAAGAACAATACATAGCAAAGCTTGGAAGTGCCAAAACACCATTTAATGATGTAATATTAATAATCTTTCCGTCTTTTCTTTTTTTCATAAAAGGAAAAACTGCTTTAATCATTCTAAAAGACCCAACTGTATTAACATTCAGAATATCCTGAAAGTCTTGACTAGTATGATTTTCAAAAGATCCTACAAGCGCATAACCTGCGTTGTTAACAAGGACATCTATCCCGCCTTCTTTCTTCACTATTTTCTCAACGGCATCAAAGCAATCTTTATCACTTGTAATATTTAACTGTATCGGTTGAACAGATTTATTTCTCCATTGCTTTGAAAGAAGCAAAATCTTTTTTTTACTTCTCATCCCCGCAAAAACCCTATAACCTTTTGTAGCTAATGACTCAGCAATATACTTGCCAAGTCCTGAAGATCCACCTGTAATCAACACTACTTTTTTCCTCATTGGATTTCATACCATTCGATTGTTCTTTGCAGCCCTTTCTTAAAAGATGTTTTGGATTTAAATCCAAATTCTTTAAATGCTTTTTTAGTATCCAATTTTCTCCTTGG
>JAJDCH010000013.1 GCA_029260905.1 Candidatus Levyibacteriota bacterium
AACCCTTTTTGTTTACCGCATCCCGTATACAAAGAAGTCTTATATTGACGACGTTGTTGTAGATGAGGCATACAGAGGCCTAGGGCTTGGATCCCAACTTATGGACAAAGCGCTTACTACTGCAAAAAAAATGGGCGCTAAATATGTTGATTTTACTTCTCGTCCGCAGAAAGTTGATGGAAATAAATTCTATCAAAAGCTTGGATTCAAAAAAAGAGATACGAATGTTTACCGACTTACCTTTGATTATGCTGAAGAATAATAAAATTGTTTTGTTTGATATTGATCACACGATATTTGACACAGATAAATACTTGAAGATATTAAATGAAAAACTCTCAAAAGAGCTGGGATATGATGGTGATGAATTTATTGAAAAATTCAAACAAATTTATGTCAAAATAAAAAAAGACTCTCCTTACGTTATGCCTGAAGATCTTCTTGAAGAAATCCTCAAACACAAAAAAAGCAAAACAAACTTGAAGAAACTGAAAGAAATTTTTTGGGAGAAAAAACTTTATGAATCATGTATTTATCCAGATGTTGATAAAGCCTTTTCCTACCTATCTGATAACGATATTAAGATAGGCATCTTTTCAACTGGTACTACAAAACATCAAAGAATAAAAATCCAAAGCCTCAAAGAATACTTATCAGAAAAAAATATCTTCATCTCTTCTCAAAAAATAAAAATAGTAAAAGATACTTTGCATGGATACAAAGATTATTTTACCTATCTCATTGATGATCTGCCTGTTGTTCTTCATGAGGCCAAAAAAATTGACCCAAATACATTTACTATTTTTATCAAAAGACGTGAACCATCAGCAACGGTTGTTTTTCCCAAAGATTTTATACCTGACAAAGTTATTGAGAATTTAGATGAATTAATTGATATAATCAAACCCATTAATTAATTATGTGTGGAATATTCGGATATATAGGCAGCAAAAAAAACGCAGCACAAACTGTCTTATCAGGTCTTAAGCTTCTGGAATATAGAGGCTATGACTCATGGGGTATTGCGATAAAGCCACAAAACTTAAAGTTAAAAACTCAAAACGAAAAACTAATTATTGATAAACATATTGGCAAAATTGGTAAAGCTGTTATCGGAAATAAATTATCTGTCATAAGTCATCTAGCAATCGGTCACACCCGCTGGGCAACACACGGTGGAGTTACAGATAAAAATGCGCATCCTCATCTCGACTGCAAAAAAGAAATAGCAGTTGTTCATAATGGGATTATCGAAAACTTCGAAGATTTAAAAAAAGATTTAAAAAATAAAGGACACAAATTTGCCTCAGAAACAGACTCAGAAATTATCCCTCACCTAATTGAAGAAGAAATGAAAACAACAAAAAACATTGAGAAAGCTGTTAAGAATACATTCAATAAATTAAAAGGCATGAACGCACTTGTGGTTTCATCAATAAAATCAAATGAAATAATTGCTGCCAAGACAGGGTCACCGCTTGTAGTTGGAAAAGGTGAGGAAGATTTTTATCTTGCTTCAGACGCATCAGGGATCTTGCCTCATACCAAAAATCTTTTATTTATGAGTGATAATCAGATGGTCATTCTTGGCAAAAAACCCAAACTACTAAACCTTTTGGATGGAAAAACAGAAAAAATGACATTTGAGAAAGCTACCTGGGAAACAAAATTTGAAGAAAAAGGAGACTTCCCTCATTTCATGATAAAAGAAATTGGACAACAGTCAACAATCATACGATCAATTGCCAAAAACATAGATTCACAACTTGAAAAATTAACTGCAGCAATCGAAAATGCGCATGGCACTTTTTTCATAGGGGCTGGAACTGCCTATCACGCAGGTCTGGTTGGCACATATCTTTTTTCAAAAATATCTAAAAGGCATGTGAATATGGCAGTTGCATCAGAGTTTAATTATTTACTTGATTTCATCAACAAAGAAAGCTTAATTATCGCTCTTTCTCAGTCAGGTGAAACAATTGATGTAATCGAACCATTAAGTATTGCTCAAAAAAAAGGCAGTACTATTGCAAGTCTTGTTAATAGTCCGGGTTCAACAATTTTCCGAATGAGTGATATAAAACTTCTGCTTAACGCAGGTGTTGAACAAGCTGTCGCCTCAACCAAAGCATACACTGCAAAAGTCTCAAAACTATTGATAATTTCATATATGATTTATAAGAGAGAAGATGAGGCATCAAAACAGCTCTTACTTGCAGCCGAAGAAATTGACAGAATAATAAAAGAAAAAGAAAAACTAAAACCAGTTGCCGATTTTCTCTCAAAATCAGAAAATGTTTATATTATCGGCAGAGGTGTTTCATTTGCAACCTCGCTTGAAGCTGCGCTTAAAATAAAAGAAGTGACATATATTCATGCAGAGGGATTAGCTGGAGGCGAGCTAAAACATGGAACTCTCGCGCTTATCTCAAAGGGAACACCATGCATTGTCTTTGCGCCTCAGGATGAGACATATCAGGCAATTCTTTCAAATGCAATTGAGATAAAGTCCCGCGGTGGTGTAATAATAGGTGTTGGACCCAAAAAAGAAGATGTTTTTGATTATTTTATACAAGTCAAAGATTGTCTTGATGCAAACCCTATTGCTCAAATAGTTCCTGCGCAAATACTTGCTTATCTGATAGCTGTTAAGAGAGGACTTGATCCAGACAAACCCCGCAATCTTGCCAAATCAGTTACAGTAAAGTAAAATTACCAGAACGCACCTGTCCTACATATGGCTAATTCAAATTTACCCAAAAAAGGGAAACCTCCTAAAATTGCCGTAATCGGTGGTGGAACAGGAAGCTTTGCAGCACTTAGTGGGCTTAAAAAATATCCTGTCTCGCTTTCGGCAATTGTTACTATGATGGATAGTGGAGGATCAAGTGGAAAACTTCGAAACGAACTTGGTGTCTTACCTCCAGGAGACATAAGGCAATGTCTGATTGCACTATCTACTTCATCCAAGCTCATGCGTGATCTCTTTTCTTATCGCTTTGAAAATGGAAATCTCAAGGGACATAATTTTGGAAATTTGTTTCTCTCAACACTTGAAAAGACAACGGGAAGCATTGAAAAAGCAATATCAGAAGTCGGTAAAATATTAAGAATAAATGGACAGGTCGTTCCTGTAACCTTTAAAAAAACGGATCTTTGTGTAGAGCTCGTAGATGGAAAAATAATAATTGGCGAGACACATATTGATGAGGTAGAAAAAAAAGTTGAAAGAGCCAGAATCAAGAAAGCTTTTCTCAAGCCAGAAGCATCAGCCAACCCTGCTGCTCTTAAAACAATACTTGATGCGGATTTGATCTTAATAGGACCTGGTGATCTTTATACAAGTATTATTCCTAACCTTTTGGTAAAAGGAGTAACCTCAGCACTTAAAAAAACAAAAGCCAAAAAGGTCTATGCGATGAATCTAATGACAAAATACGGTCAAACAACTCATTATACCGCTCTTGAACATATCTTTGATCTTGAAAAATATATCGGAAAAAATGTTTTGGATGTTGTGCTTATTAATTCAGGAACACCAAATAAAAAAGCTCTTGAGTGGTATGATGATTTTGACGAGCAGCCGGTTAAAAATGATTTAAAAAATCTAAAAAACTATTCCATTGTCCAAACAAGTCTTATTAAAAATATTCACTTTGAAAAAAGTACTGTAGATAAGCTAAAAAGAAGCATCATAAGACATGATCCTGACAAGCTTGCAAGTGCCGTAATGGAGCTCCTATAAGCTAAGCAACAACTCTTGATCCGGTATAGAATTTGCCGTAACGCTTACTTAGAAGTGATTCGGTAAAATCTTCTTCTGATTTTTCTGCTAGTTCAGCCTCATACCAGCTACGTACAGCACGGCGTAGATTCGGACGGCGGCCATGACCACTAAATTCATCATTAGAAGACCCTATGTCAAAACGCCCACTAATCTTTTTGGTAAAGGTGATATCTGAGGTAAGAGTATCACCCTCCGGTTCATCCAGCATGCCATCTAATGCCTGTTCAATTGCAGGCGCTATAGCCTTCGCTTTGTCGCGATGCCCGATATATATAGTTGCTTCCTTACCTGGAGCATCAGACTCTTTACCACCACCTTCTCCGACCTTGAAATCAAAAATAGCCCTTTGTTCCTTCATCCCAGTCAAAAAGTCTCCGACTATCTGTACCTTTACTGGATCTTCTGCATCAAAATTAAGATGCAATTTCCAACCATATCCCTTATTGGCTATTTCTTCAAATTTTAACTTCTCGGTCTTTACAGGCTCAGCCCCTTGTTGCGGACTCCTCATCACACCCCCCTCGCGCCATTTGAACCATTCGGTTGTGATAACTTCTGCCTCGCCGTCTAAATTTAACCCTTTAAGCCGAGGTAAGACAGCTTGCGTCACAAAATCGGAAAAAGGATTATCAACTCCTTTGGAAAAAATAAGCGGCTCAGGTTCGTCTTGGACAGAAAAAGGTTTCTGATCCCACCAAGGTTCTTTTCCATTATTTTCATTCAAATCTGTTCCCGTATTATCCAGCACTGCTTTACCAGTTACTTCTGGATCTTTCCACCAGGGAGTTTTAACATATTCCTGTATCCACCATTGATTTGCAGGCTTAATTGGCGCGGGTCCACTTAATTGATTTGGTGCTTCTGATGTTTTCCACCATTCCTCAGGAGAGCCCATATATAGGATTATCTCATACTATAAGACAAAAGTCAAGGCTGGTGCATAAACAAAAAGATCTGCTTGTGACAGATCTCTTTGTTGAAAGTTCACAAGTTTTACCTCATGTCTTCCGGATTTTTACTGTCCCTCAAGATCAACTTCTAGAAAGAAAAATCTCTTGGCAAGTCTCAATCCATGCATTGACTGGGACACATTAAGCGTAGTACTTTTTTTGGGGATTTGTCAAGTAGACATCAAGCTACTCAACCATACTTGCAGCAATCTTAACTCCTTCAGAGTAGGTCGGATAGGCATGAATCATTTCTGCCAAATCAACTGCTTTCACTTTCGCCATCATCGCAACTGCTATTTCGTGTATCATCTCACCAGCACGAGGCGCGACAATTGAGCCTCCAATTATCACTCCTTTGTCATCAGTTATTATTTTTACAAATCCATCAAAATCATTTGAGGTGTTGGCTCTTCCCAAAACACCTAAGGCCATTATTCCTTTCTTGTATTTAATTTCTTTTTCAATAACATCAAGCTCACTCATCCCAACAGATGCCACCTCTGGTCTAACAAAAACACATCTTGGAACTACTTTATAGTTTGGCGCAATCTTTTTTGTTGAAAAAGCATTGTGTCCTGCTATATAACTTTGATAATTTCCTGCGTGTGTAAAAAGATAAGGACCCACTATGTCTCCTGCTACAAAAACATGAGGATTTGTTGTCTGTAAAAATTTATTTACAACAAGTTTTCTTTTTTCTGTTTCAATTCCAGCTTTTTCAGGTGCGAAATTAATAAGTGGAACTTTACCTGTTGCAATCAGTATCTCATCAAACTCACCAAAGTATTCTTTATCATCTTTTTGGAAATGAACTATTTTCTTATCACCCTTCTTCTCAACTTTTACAACACCTGTATTTGTCAGAACTGCAATTCCCTGATTTTCAAATAAGGCTTTGACAAGCTCGCTTACCTCTTTATCCTCTTTACTAAGGATTCTGTCTGAACGGTTAACAACTGTAACTTTTGACCCAAGACTTGAAAAAATTTGTGCAAATTCACAACCAATTGCTCCTCCGCCAAAAACAAGAAGCGATTTGGGTTTCTCCACAAGATCAATTGCTTCCTCATAGGTAATATAGCCCACATCTTCAAGTCCAGTTATTGGCGGAATGAAAGTCTTGGATCCTGTCCCAATTACAAACTTTGCAGCCGAATAGATCTTGCCCCCTGCCTCAACCTCATTACTTGAAACAAAAACCGCTTTTTGCCTTATAACATCAATTCCATCTTTATGAAAAGCCTCAACTCCGTGTGATGCACCAGTTCGAGAAACAACCAGATCTTTCCATTTCTTAACTGAATGATGATTAATAGTTGGACTACTCGTTTGAATACCGTACTTGCCTGCAGATTTAACTGTTTCAAGAACATGCACAACATGTAAAAGAGATTTGGTTGGAACACATGCAAAGTTGGGGCACTCGCCACCTATTGCGCCTTTTTCAAAAATCGCGACTGTCTTACCAAGAGATCTAGCATAGTGCGCAGCTACTCCACCTCCAGCACCTGAACCAAGAATAATTAAATCGTAATCATATTTTTTGTGGGCCATATTTAAAAATCTTGACTAATACAATCTACAAGCAACTCAATAGATATCTTTGTGAGTATCATACATATATGCAACGTCTGGATTGTACTTCTTAAGTATTTTTACAACTTCTACATGAATCCTATGCGCCTGGACTTCTTTTTCGTTTTTTAGTGTGTCTAATACTTCATGAGTCACCATATCTGCTGTTACTTCTGATTCTTCATCAGTCATGCGAAGCACCATACAGGCCGCAAAAACACTCGCATAAATCTTACGTTCATCAAACTCCTCAATGTGTCCTTTTCTTTTAACTATATTTGTCATATCAACCAAAGTTAATTGTTCCGTTTGCAATTAGTATCAAAAGCCAACCAAGCGCTATAAGCATATAACCTATTGCAAATCTCATATAGCCTTTGTTGTTTTGTTTCCATTTCTTGATACTGCTTACTCTCGTACCTCCTGCAACCATTAAAAGAATAATTATAAGAGGCGCAACAAAAATTATATTATAAAGAACAAGCAAAAACGCAGCATATGCATCAAAATTAAGCGATAAAAGAGTAATAATTGCTAGATAAGGCGCTCCTGTGCATGGGAGCTCAACTCCTGCAATAAATACACCTAAAAATATTACTCCTGGAACCGTTATGTTTTTCGAGTATTCATGAATTTTTTGCGCAAAATAAGGTGGGATTTGAAGCGACAAGCCCTGACCATACCAATAGAAATCTTTTATTTCCAAAAGCCCAGCCAATATCACAAATGAGCCTACAAAAAGAGATAGGTACTCAGCCACAAAAAGCGGGACGCTTTGGAGGAAATAAATAAGCCCCAAACCTGCAATAAGATAAGTAAAAAAAATTGCTCCTATATAAAGGCTTCCTAAAAAAAGAAGCCTACTGACCGATCCTTTCCCACCCAAGACTACTGAAACCATAAGAATCAAAACCCCTATTGCGCAAGGATTAATACTGTCTATTGCTGCTGATGCAACAACTATTGATAATGTTGGTAAATCAATTCCCATATTTATAATTTCCAATCATCTAATTTTTAATAGAAAATTATTTGTTGATTGGCTTATTAGCTGATTAGTTGATTTTCTCCCTCTCTCCTTTCAATTTCTCAATCTCTTCAGCTACTTTATACTGCTCGCAAAGCCTATCTGTTCTCTCTTTTGCTTGTCCGAACTCAACTATAATGCAATCACCTGGTGGAACCAGGGGCGTATCTCTGATTATAAAATCAGAAGGGTTTTCAATTTTTTCTTGATAGTAATAATCTTCATCATCTGTTCGATAAACAAAAACCTGAACTTCTCCTATCTCGCCAGACGGACATCTTTCTCCATTTTCAGATGAGACGATTCCTTTATTTGTCGGTACACTATAAGAACTGGCTGTCAATTCTCCACCAATTACATGAAAAAAGTTGCCTATGCTTGCATCCCCTGGCTCCATCACAAGTCCTTCAAGATGTATGCGTTCATCATTGTGCTCATGCAACGTTGCAGTACCTATCTTGTTACTAAAACCCTCTGGATCCTTTAGATTTATTTTTTCTCCACATTTGTATATTTCAAAATCAGCATGCCAATGAACAGGACCGCCACTAGATGAAATTGTATTTAAGTAAATTGTTGATCCTGCCATCAAAAGTGTTGGGATAATAGTTGCGGTTACTATTCCCCAAAAAAGTATCTTCTTTCCATCTTCTGATAATTTTTTCTTTTTTATAGAAATTACGGCAAAAATAACAAGAAGTATTGTTCCCAAAAGAAGCACAGTTAATGAATAGGAATTGAGCAGTTGTTCCATAAAATATAGACTATCTCTAGATTAGCGAATTTATGCTTTTTCTACAATACCCCTTGAGTCTGTTTTAAATGATTCAAACCTATCAAGAACTGTTTCAGCCAATTTAAAAAGAAGCCAAAGAAGTCCACTTGTTGCGATTATATATATCCAATCAATTACATCAATAGGCTTTATTCCAAAAAGATTTGCCAGGAATGGAGTATAAACAATAACTATCTGTATAATAACCGTTGTGACAACTGAGACTAAAAGCCATGGATTAGAAAAAAACCCCGTTTTGTAATCTGCTCTTATCAGATAAATAGCAACCATCTCAAACATCACAACTGCTGTAAAGGTAGCACCCATTGCTCTTTCTATTCCTAAGGGTAAATCCATTAAAAATATCCCCATAGAACCTATTGTAAGAAGTATTCCAAAAACAATTATTTCCACCCACAGTCTTGGGGTTATAATATCTGCCTGAAATGCTTTAGGTTTGTATGAAAGAATATTTTTTTCCGATGGATCAAGACCTAACGCAACAGCTGGTATACCATCAGTTACTACATTTATCCAAAGAAGGATGGTGGCAGAAAGTGGAAGTTTCTGAAAAATTATAACTGATACAAAAACCAGCATTACCTCACCAACATTACAGGAGAGAAGATATGTTACAAATTTACGGATATTGTGAAATATACCACGCCCCTCCTCAACTGATGCGACTATTGTTGAGAACTTATCATCCAATAGAACCATATCAGCTGACTCCTTGGCAACATCAGTACCAGTTATACCCATAGCAATACCGATATCTGATTTTTTCAAAGCTGGCGCGTCATTTACCCCATCTCCTGTCATCGCAACAATATGACCTTTTTTCTTTAGTGCTGAAACAATTCTCATTTTTGTGTTTGGATTGACTCTTGCATATATACTTATGCTTTCAACTGTTTTTATAAATTCTGAATCATTCATTTTTTCAAGCTCTAAACCTGTCAAACCCTCACCTGTTATACCGATTTCTTTGGCAACAGCCCGAGCCGTATCTATGTGGTCTCCAGTTATCATCACGACTCGTATTCCTGATTCCTGACATGATTTGATAAGTGGCTCAACCTCAATACGCGGCGGATCAATCATGGCTTGAATACCAAGAAAAATTAAACCTGACTCAAGTTTTTGAGGATTATTTTTTTGTTTTGTGAAATCTGATTTTGATATTTCTTTATATGCAAACCCCAATCCCCTTAATGCATCACTTGAAAGCTTTATATTAGTATCAAGAATTTTCTTTTTTTCTATTAAAGAAATACTTGAATGATTTAAGACCTCTTCAACCGCACCTTTGGTATAAACAAAATATTTATTATCTTTTTCAACTACAACACTCATCATTTTTCTCTCTGATGAAAAAGGTATCTCAAATAAGCGTTTTCCTTTTGTTTTTACGCCTGCTTTTGCAGCTGACACAAGAAGTGCTGCCTCTGTGGGATCACCAAGTAATTTTCCATTTTTAATTGATGCGTTGTTGCAAAAAACTCCACATTCAAAAAGTTTTGCCAAAACTATAGAATCAACTTTTTTACCACCAATTTCAAATCCACCCTGTGTTTGATAACCTGTACCTGTAACCTCATAAGTTTTTCCATCGAAATAAACCTTTCTTACTGTCATCTCTCCCTTTGTAAGTGTTCCTGTTTTATCAGAGCAGATCACATCAACTGATCCCAGCGTTTCAACTGAATTTAATTTTCTAACCAATGCGTTTTTCTTTAACATTCTTTGTGTTCCAAGAGCAAGAGATATTGTTACAACTGCTGGAAGTCCCTCAGGAATTGCTGCAACAGCAAGTGCAACGCTTGCAATAAAAGAATGAATAATCCGATCAAAAAGCATTTGATCTGCAAAGTCTTCTGCAAAAAAAACAATAAAAACAAAAACAACAAGACTTATCCCAATAACCACATATCCTAAAATCTTTCCAATATCAGATAATTTTTTCTGAATAGGCGTTGCCTCTTTTTCAACATCAGCAACACTTTTAGCAATTTTACCTATTTCTGTTTTATCCCCTGTAGCAACCACCATTCCCACAGCCCTTCCAGATGTAATAGAAGTTCCTGCAAAAACCATATTGATCTGATCGCTTATCTGAGCATCTTTTGATAAATCTTCATCGTTTTTTGAAACAGCTGCTGATTCACCTGTAAGAGATGCCTCATTTACCTTTAACTCAAATACTTCAAGAAGCCTTATATCTGCTGGCACTCTTTCACCCTCCTCAAGAATTACAATATCTCCTGGGACAAGGCTTGCGACATCTATCTCAATTTCTTGTCCATTTCTTCTTACCCTTGCCTTAAATGCTAGAAGCTTTTTCAGCGACTCAATCGCACGTTCTGCCTTATATTCCTGAACAAACCCCAAAAATGTAATAAGAAATACCATGCCCAATATGAGACTGCCCTCTATTAAATCTGACTGTTCACGTTCACCAAAAAAATAAATAAAGAAAACAAGAACAGCAGCAGCTATCAAAATAAGTGTCAAAGTATTTTTGAATTGGGAGGCATAAATACTAAATGGAGATATTTTTTTCTTTGAAGTTAGCTTGTTTGGACCCTCTTCTTCAAGCCTCTTGCGTGCATCATCAACTGATAAACCTTTATCAGATGTCTTAAACAAGCTAAAAAGCTTTTCTTTTGTAAATTGATAAAACTGGGCAGTTTCTGTCATCAGGGTTTAAAATTAAGAATCTATTTCGAATTTAAATTCCAAAGCTATTCCAGTTTATCAGAAAAGCCACGTTGGTTGACAATCAAATCAAGTCTGTAGTAAGTTAATGATATGGGTATTTTCGGACTAGGACCAAAAACTGATACTGCTGAGCACAAATGCTACCACTGCGGCAAGAAAATAAAATCAGGCGAGCCCTATACCAAAGAGGATAAAAAATATTGCTGCGAGAAGTGTTGTGGAAGTATAGACAAATCCTCCAAAAAAAAAGCCAAATCCTGCGAATTCTGCTAAGTTAATCAACTTCCGCCTAGTTGCTTCATTAGGTCAAGGTTATTTGTTATTCCCCAAACTTCTACAATTTTTTTATCTTTTATTTTAAATATGGAAATACCATTCCAGTGAACTCTTTTATTCGTTGGAGCAATTATGCCAAGCGGTCCATTCAGTTTTGCTTTGTGAGTTCCTGTTGCTACAAATCTTACAACCACTTTATCATCTTCTACAAAGATATCCTTAATCTCATAATGGTTATCTGGAAATACCCAATGATTATCTGCAATAAATTATTTTAATCCTTTAACACCTGGTTTTCTCCAAAGCAAAAGACTATTAACTATATAGTCTGAGGTAAATAATTTATCTATTAATTGGAGATTGTGAGCGTTCCAGACCTCATTATAAAATCTTTGAACGATTATTTATTTTCCTCAGATTTCATAGATATACTATACTATAACTTTAGCATCTCAACTCCGAGTTTTTTGAAATCCTGATCAAAAGCGAAAGTTTTATTTTTTTATTTCTTCTTCCAAAACTTTTTCCATTCTTTTTCCTCGCATATTGATTTTTTGTTTTTAATACGATCAAGAAACATCACACCATCAAGATGGTCTATCTCATGCTGAAAGACTCTGGCATGGAAATCATTTTTGAGATTAAATTCAACACCTTTACCAAATCGATCAAACCCTTTAACCACACAACCAACAGATCTTGGGACAAGCCCACGAAGATCAACAGACAAGTCACCCTCCCAATCCTCTTTTATTTCTTTTGATCTTAAAACAACTTTTGGATTTATAACAATAGTAAGCGGGAAAAGTTTGCGATTTGGATAACGAGGATTTTTGGGATCAACATAAACAACTATTGCCCTTTTATTCAACCCTGCTTGCGGTGCTGCAATGCCAGCCCCTTTATTTTCAACACAAATTCTTGAAAGCTCATTAAGAAACTTCTGAAATCTTTTTGTTCTCAACTCTTTTTTTGTAACACTTGTTGATCTTTTTCTCAGAATAGGATTACCAAGACGAATTATCTTCAAATCAGCCATAATAAAATTATTATTTCATTAAAATATTCAGAAGATTTTTAAGAGGCATTGTTGCTACACAAACAACACTGTCTGCCCCTCCATAATAAATATAAATTATTCCGTCAATAACAACAGCCCCGCATGGAAATATGGCATTTGGAACCTGACCTTCAATTTCGTATTTTTCTTCAGGTTCAAGAAGGGACTCGTCAGTTCTACCAATAATTTCCCGTGGGTCATCTTTATCAAGAAGCATCGCTCCCACTTTGTATTTAAAACCCGGCTCTGAAACTCCATGATACAAAAGCAGAAGCCCCTCATCTGTTTCAATGGGTGGTGCTGATATACCGACTTTCACATTATCCCATTTGTCTTTTCTTGATTGGGCTATCACACTTCCATCAAGATAATTTTTTGCGGGGAAATCCATGTCTTTGAGAAAATCAATCCAAATAACCTCATTCAATCTATGAAAAGCGATATAGCCTTCCCCATGCTTTACAATACACGCATCTTTATCATCCATGCCAGGTGGGGTTATCAAAACCGGTCTTTCCCAATTCCATCTCTTATTTAAAAAGTCATCAACTGATATAAAAGTCATGGCTACTCGAGGTGGGTTTTTTCCATCGTATGCTGTGTAATACATATAAATTCTATCATCAATTTTGACAATTCTTGGATCTTCGCAGCCTGAATTACCTTGTTCGTGTTCTTTTATCTCAAATGACTCACGCGGGATGTATATTGGTTCTTTTATGTTCTCATCAATGTGCAAACCATCTGTACTTGATGCATAACCGATAACTGATGTTCCATCCATGCTTTGCGCTCTATAAAGAATGTGCACCTTGCCATCTTCATAGATTGCTGCAGGATTATAGACAGCCAGTGACTGCCATGAAAGCTCAGGTGATGGTGTTAAGATAGGATTGCCACCAAACCTAACAAATTTTTTGGGGTTTTTAGCAATATCTGCTTCTTTTTTTGCATTACCTGATTTCAACTCACTCAAAAGCTCATCAAGACTGCAGGTTGCAACCGCAGTTACAGTATCTGCCGCACCGTAGTAAACAAAAAGTTGTTTATCTTTTATTAGAGCGCCTGCTGGAAAAACAATGTTTTTGACCTCACCAACAAGTTCATACTTTTCATTTGGCGCAATTAACGGATGGTTGGTTCTGCCAAGTATCTGGCGTGGGTCACTCAAGTCCAAAAGCATTGCTTCTATTCCAAACTCTTTATTGTTGCTCATATAATTTTTAATGTACGAATAAATAACAATCCAGCCTGCATCTGTTTTAATGGGTGGTGCTCCAAGCTCGACCTGATCTCGCATATCGCGAAGAAGCTGCAAAGAATTAGAATTTATATTTCCATACCAATCAGTCCAATAAAATGGCGACCAGATGTCACTTTCTTTTTCAAATTCAGCAAAAGCTATTTTAGCTGGTGGCATATCTGTATTTACTGTCAAAAGCGCAGCCATTTTTCCGTTAATTTTTTCAGGAAATAAAGCCATTGCCTTTGAATTAAAAGTAGTAACTGGATGTTTTTCAAATGTTTTGAAATCTGCTGTAATTGCAACTGCGTTTTTTATGCCATATGCAGCAAAAGGAAAAACAGATAACGCAGTATAAAAAATATAAAACTTTCCATCCATATAAGTAATTCTTGGATCCTCACATCCAAAAATTTCCCAATCCTCAGTTGGTCCAAACAATAATTTACGGTCTGTAAATTTGATTCCATCTTTGCTTTTTGCATAACCCACACTTGAAACCTGCATATCCACACCGTTTTGATTTTTTACCAAAGACAGTGCGCGGTAGACCATATGATAAGTATCTCCCGAGAAAGCAACACAACCGTTAAACGCACCGTCATGTTCCCATTCATTGTCTTGATTTGGAGAGATAATTGGATTCTCGGGAATGCGTTTTAGAGTTATCATTACTATTCTAGTTAAACATGTAGCTTGTCACTCTGTCTAGTCTTGGTTCCTGATTATTTTTTACTTTGGTTAAAAACTGATCAAGATCAGTGCTTGCAGCGCAAACAAAAGAATCTGATCCACCATAATAAATATTTAATCTTCCATTCATCACAACTGCTCCACATGGATAAACAACGCCTGTTTTAAAACCATTATTTTCATAATGCTGATCCGGCTCGATAATTGGCTTATGAGTTCTATAAAGAACTTTTGAAGGATTGTCATAATCAAGCATCATTGCGCCAATTTTATAGCGACTTGGATCCTGATAACCAACAGATTGGTAAATTAAAAGCCACCCGTCTTTTGTTTCAATTGGTGGCGCGCCAGCTCCTACCTTTTTACTGTCCCAGAATTTCTTTCTTGGAGGAATAAAGTGATGTCCTTGAAGATAATTGTCAAAATTCAAATCATCAAGATAATCAACAAGTATATTTGGATAAACTCTATGCATCACAACATATTTACCGTTAATTTTTTTAGGAAAAATAACAGCACTTTTATTTACCATGCCTGGTGCTGATATAAGCTTGGCCTTTGCCCATTTATCCCAATCTTTATTTAAAAAGTCTTTAATATCAATATTTGACATTGCAACACGTGGCGGATTCATCCCATCAAATGCTACATAGGTTAAGTACAATTTATTATCTACTTTCGTAATCCTTGGATCCTCAATTCCTCCATATCCACCACCAGATGCAAAGTGATCTGCAAATGTTTTATATACACCACCACCTGGCGTCTCAAACGGCTCACGAGGTATGTAAACAGGATTAATAGATCTTTCATCAATTGTCATGCCATCTACGCTTGTAGCATGTCCCAAAACCGACAAGTCTTTCTCTCCCAAGGCTCTATAAAGAAAGTGAACTTTCCCTCCTTCATAAATTGCAGCACTATTAAATGCAGCTCGCGAATCCCAAGGTGATTCAGGACGAGGAGATATAATTGGATTTTTAAGATGCTTTTTTACTATTCCAAAATAATGATCTTCACCATATTTATTTTCAAGACCAGGAATTACACATGAAGCTGCATAAACAGATTCATCACCAACCCTTAGATAAATTATCAAACCGCTCTCAGTAAGCATTGTCCCAAGAGGTGTAAGTTTTTCTTTCTCCAAATCGCCATCTTGTTCCCATATTGGACTATCTGAACGCCACAAAAGCCTTTCTGGATCAGTTTTATCAAAAAGACAAGCCCCAACTGCATACTTTTTTTCTTTTTTAACAAAAAATGTCAGAAGAATACAACCATCAACTAAAAAAGCATTACCAACTTCTAAATCTCCGTCATCAAAATAACCGCTTCTTCCTTCAATGAGTATTTTTTTTGTGTGATTCCACTTTTTCAAATCAATTGATCTTGCAATTTTTATATTTTTATTCCCAAAATACATAACATAATTTCCATCATGAACATAATCAGGAACAATAGAACCTGCTTCTTTTATTGATTTGATCTCTGTAATTTGATCAAAAACCATCAAATTATCAGAAAGGGCTACTCTTAGACCCGAATTTTTCTTTGCGAAACTAAATGTTGCTAGATATTTATTTTTTTGCTTTGAGGTACGAAAATTTTTCCAGTCATAATTCTTTAATTCTCTTTTTTTATTTCTAAAAATCAGATGCTTGGAATCTCCATCAAATTTAAGACCATTGGTGCTTGTCACAAATCTGCAGAAATTAAACCTTCCTTTTTGATAGTGGAAGTACACAAGAGCCTCACGGCCTTTTTGGGCAGTACCTAAAAATTTAATCATGAATGGTTGTTTCTCACGATTCAAAGGGGCAATAAAATTAGCCCCTAAAACTAGTAGACTACAATTTCACGTGCCTGTCAACCGTGAAAATTGCAATTTTTTTAAATATACTGTCATGATAAGCAATTTTGTATATAATGATTTTATGCTGGCAAAAGTCATATCAGCTGCTGTTATCGGGCTTGAAGCTGTACCGATAGAGGTAGAGGTAGATATCGCCGCGATGGGTCTGCCGTCATTTACAATAGTCGGGCTTCCTGATAAATCAGTAGATGAGGCCAAAGAACGCGTGCGATCTGCAATCAAAAATACAGGTGCTGAATTCCCGGCCAAAAGAATTACAGTTAACCTCGCACCAGCTGATCGACCCAAAGAAGGCGCGTCTTATGACCTGCCAATTGCCCTTGGAATACTGATGGCATCTGGCCAACTCGTGACTGATACTAATGATGCGATATTCACAGGCGAACTCTCTCTTGATGGACGTGTACGCTCCATAAACGGTGTACTAAATCAGGCAATTTTGGCAAAAGACAAAAAGTATAAAAGACTTTTCGTGCCCGCAGAAAACGCTCGCGAAGCTGCAATTGTCACAAAACTTGATATTTATCCTGTCAGCACGCTAAAAGAAGTTTATCAACATCTAGCAAATCTAACTACAATAAAGCCCATAAAGCCACTCAAGTTTTCTAGGCAAAATTCAAATGAAGGCTTTGACTATGACATGCGTGAGATAAAAGGCCAAACACAGACCAAAAGAGCACTTGAGATAGCTGCAGCAGGTGGACACAACATTTTGATGAAAGGACCACCAGGCGCTGGAAAAACCTTATTGGCAAGATCTTTTCCATCAATTCTTCCAGATCTTACATTTGATGAAATGATTGAGGTTACTAAAATTTATTCAATCGCAGGGCTTCTAGGTAAAGACGGGATGGTCAAAACCCGTCCTTTCAGATCCCCTCACCACACCACATCCCTGGTGGGTCTGATAGGTGGCGGTTCACACCCAAAACCAGGCGAGATCACACTGGCTCATCGCGGAGTGCTTTTTCTTGATGAATTTCCGGAATTCCCCCGCAGTGTTCTTGAAAGTCTCAGGCAGCCAATTGAGGACAATATCGTTTCTGTCTCCAGATCCAAAGGAAAGGTAATATTTCCTGCTAAATTCATGCTGGTTGCAGCTCAAAACCCTTGCCCCTGTGGATATCTTGGGGATAAACAAAAACCCTGCAGTTGCGCTCCCGCACAAATTCTGCGTTACCAAAAAAAGGTCTCAGGCCCACTGCTTGATAGAATTGATATTCATATCGAGGTTCCAGCTGTAAAGGTAGAAAAACTAACTGAAGCGGATACAGGCTCAATTGAGGACTCCAAAAGCGTCAGAAAAAGGGTACAAACTGCGCGAAACAAACAAATAAAAAGATATAAAAAATCAGATATAGCATCAAATGCCGAGCTGACTAATCGAGATATAAAAGTTTTTTGCGAGCTTTCTGATGAATGTGTAAATCTCCTGCGTGTTGCTGTGAACAAGATGAATTTATCAGGTAGGTCTTACTATCGAATGATCAAACTCGCACGCACTATAGCTGATCTGGAGGGAGCAATGGATATAAAACCTGCACACATTGCCGAGGCACTCCAATACAGACCCAAGGCTGATAGCTTGTACTAAACTACAAATCTCCTGAGGCAATAAGTATCCATGCTGATCCGCTGTAGGCGACCTCACACCATTGTCCAACTGACAATGTTTTTAGGGGTGTTGTACCAATATTTAAATTAAATGCCCCCGTTGCAGTACTTGCTCTAACTATCTTCCATCTTTTACCTGATTGCGAACCCACATTGCTTAGAGTCACAGTACGATCTGCTGTAAGAGGAGACGACCACACCTGAACATTCTCATGTGATAACGGATTTAAAGTCTTACCAGCATCTCCATTGTCTGCAGAAACACCACCTAAGGCATCATTGGTAACAAAACTTGTATCTAAAGACTGAGCCTCTATTAATCTTCTATGAATATTTAAATCATCTGTTTCTATGTGAACCCAGAGAGGTCTCTGAAGTATCGCTGCAGCAATATTAAAATCAGCTGCTGTCAAACCCTTACATCCCTCAATCCTTATTTGGCCTGCAATTGTAGTATTCTGACTACTTCTTGCATAAAGCGTAGGTCTAGGTGTTCCTGATTGTGAAAACAATACTCCTATAAATGCAAATCCTCCCCCGCTATTTACATTTAGTTGTTTTACGAAATAATTCTCTGATTCAAACACGTTGCCTGTTAACTGAATTGTTCCTCCATAAAATCCCACCCATGATACAGAATTCTGACCAACATTTAAAATTCTCGATGATCTCTCAGAATTTATTCCATAAACACATATATTTCCTGCATCTGCTTGTATGTCAACAGTGCATGCATCAAAACTCGGATTAATTAAGTCAACTGAAGCAGAAGAAACAAGACCCTTTGCTAAAAAATTACCCTCAAAAGTACAATTCATTAAAACTCCCCACACAGATTGAGTATTGGGAAGAGAAAAGCACTCGATTGTAGGTCTTGAAAAAACACAATCGTCAAATCTAAATTGATCATTATTTGCATTTATTCCATCAAAAATAACACACCTATCCATTGAGTAACCTCCTGATATTAACCATGGCAATCGTCCAAAATGACATCTTTGTACTGATAAATATTGATTTGTACCAATTGTTCCTCCTTCACTGTGAAAGCGCAGAGCAGAGGAAGGTGGATTTGTATCATTGCCTACAAAAAGGAAATCCTGCATATGAAGATGTTGTGCGTCACGAATACGAAACATAGGTTCACCTGCAGCTCCATCCCATTTAAAAGTTGTGCCCTTACCTGGATTGGGTGTGTAATTTGATGGATTTCCTATCCCTGCACCAATAAATTTTCCACCTGTCCGATTTATCTCAATTGTACTAGTTAATCTATATATTCCTGGAGGGAAAAATAAACTTGCAACCGGAATACCTACACCAAACGCTGTCACTGCATCAATTGCTGACTGAATCGCTGCAGTATCATCAATTACTCCATCACCCACAGCATCATAGTCTTTAACATTAAACACTAAGTCTCCTTTAACAACTTTTTCTGCTAGATCTGTTGTAAGGTTAGTTATTTTTGTCTGCGAAAGAGTTTTTTGACTACCATCAGAATTGTGTTCAACCGACAAAAAATCATTGAGCACATCTCCCCATGTTCCATCATCTGAGCCTGGTGTTGGTAGTCGTGCCATTAGGTTTTCTCCTTTCCACCATAGCTTCCTGATCCAAAACCAACTGTTTGTTTTTTGTAGAATTTAAGCAGGT
>JAJDCH010000014.1 GCA_029260905.1 Candidatus Levyibacteriota bacterium
TTCATCGTTTCAACAATTGGATTGTTTTCCTCATCAAATCCGACAATTTTTCCCTGTGTTCCATTGACATAGCCCTTGTTAAAATTGTTTTTGACAAACATCACAACTGCACCTTTTTTCAGAACTAGCTCTTCAGGCGCGAGGCAACTTTTCTTCAGCATATCAATAAGTGTTTTATTGCCAGTTGCTGCCATGTTGTAGGTTTGAGAAGCCAC
This sequence comes from Candidatus Levyibacteriota bacterium, assembly GCA_029260905.1. GTDB lineage: Bacteria > Patescibacteriota > Microgenomatia > Levybacterales > UBA12049 > JAJDCH01. The sequence goes on from JAJDCH010000014.1 coordinate 216, forward strand.
CTTTATTTTTGCAAGTTCTGTGTTATTGATTGCATCAACATCAGCGTTGTGTGCATAAAGCTTGGTGGGCTTGATATCAGTTTGAAGTTCTTTATTTAGTCTTTTTATAAGCAGGCTCTTTGTAGTCTCAGAAATTGTATTATTTCGTATTTCTGTTAGAATTTGTAAGAATTGCATATCTTCCTGACGGAACTGCTCATGCAGATAGCAAATTTTGATATCCATTTTGGTCCAGACCTCAGACATGTGAACAAATTCACCCCTTACCCCATTTCGGCTTACAGGTGGCAGTTGGAACAAGTCACCACACAAAATTACCTGCATTCCTCCAAACGCAAGCTGGTTGTTTTTAAAGGCCTGACAAATTCGATTAACCATATCTAGCCTGAAAGAATGAAGCATAGAGACCTCATCAATGATCAGCACATTGGTTCTGGCAAAAGTCGATTGCAGATGAGGCTTCCAGAGAAGTGCCTCGATTTCTGCATCAGTTATCTGATCTTTTATCCCGATTCCTGAAAATGAGTGGATAGTTTTGCCGTTCATGTGAGTTGCTGCGATTCCGGTTGATGCTGTCACCCCGACACCAATACCATTTGCTTTTAGATACTTGATGTATGTGTTTAGAAGATGTGTTTTTCCTGATCCGGCAGCGCCTGTGAGGTAAACATTGTGTCCGAGTTTTAGTAAATCAAGCGCGTTTTTCTGTGTCATATATCCAAGACCCAGTGTAGCATTTATAGAGCAAAGTAGAAACCTAAATACAACATACCAACATTCTCAAGTATGTTGGAATGTTGTTTGGTTGTAAGCTTAAAATCTGGAAAGCCGAAAATCCCGAGGTGCGAACCTATCTAACACGGGGGTTAAAATAGAGTAAAAGTTCTTAAAGTTGATAAAAACTGGGTTGGATGGTTGGATATTTTGGTTTGTTAAAGCTTATTAGATTTTTTAAGTCTTTTTTAGTACAATTAAATCCGTTATATCAAATTTACCGAGTCGTCTAACGGTAGGACAACAGCCTTTGGAGCTGTTTATTCTGGTTCGAATCCAGGCTCGGTAGCCAAAAACATCAACCTCTCCATATCCTCAAAATGATACAATACCTATATGTTGGTTGATGAGGTTGTATTGAAGATAAAAGCTGGTAGAGGTGGAGATGGTTCCCCATCGCTTCTTCGAAATGGTTTGACTGCAAAAGGCGGACCAGATGGAGGAAATGGTGGGAGTGGAGGTAGTGTTTACCTTATCGGTACTACAAATGTAGCTGATCTTCGCTATTTTAGGTTTAAGAAAAAGCTTACTGCTGAGGATGGAGGAAAAGGCGGTGGAAGAAGGCTTTTTGGTAAGAACGCAAATGATTTAAGGGTGAACATCCCAATTGGCACACGAATTACTGATCTTCAAACTGAAAAAGTTTATGAAATAGTTGATAACACGCCGCTTCTTTTGGCAAGGGGTGGACGTGGTGGACGTGGAAATCTGGAGTTTAAAACATCAACCAATCAGGCACCTGCCTATGCTGAGTATGGAAAAGGTGGGCAGGAGAAGATGATAAAACTTGAGCTGAGGCTTATTGCTGAGATTGGTCTTATTGGTCTTCCAAATGCGGGGAAAAGCAGTCTTTTATCAGTTTTGACTAATGCTACGCCAAAAATTGGTGATTATCCATTTACCACACTTGAGCCAAATATCGGCATGATGGGAACTGTCCCTATTGCTGATATACCAGGTCTTATTGAAGGTGCTGCAGAAGGACGCGGTCTTGGCGCAAAATTTCTCAAACATATTGAGAAAACAAAAGTTTTGGTTCATTGCATAGAATTGACTGAGGGAGATGTTTTAGAAAAATATAAAACAGTTCGGGCTGAATTTGAGAATTTTAATTCTGAGCTTCTTAAAAAGCCTGAAATTATACTGCTGACAAAAATAGATCTGGTTGATGAAAAAACGATCAAGAAAAATATGGCGCTTTTTAAGAAAATGAAAAAAAAAGTGCTCACTTGCTCGCTTTTTGATGATCAGTCAGTAGAGGATCTTAAAAAAGTGCTTGAGACTGTAGTTTAATTTTAAATTTTCTCAATCCAGGTCAGAACTTCTTTATCCCAAGGTTTTTGAACCCATTTGTTATTTTTTTTGTTTAACAAAAAACCTCTAACTTCATCAAGATCAATCCAGGCGATTTGATCTATTTCATCTTTTTCAAATTTGAAATTATTAATATCTCCATTTACGACACATGCAAAAATTTGCTGGAATTCTTTGTGAGTTGGCTTGTCGCTTTTTAGGATTTTGAAAGGAATTAAATCTTTTTCAGAAAGATTTATGCCCAGTTCTTCTTTTAGTTCAATTACAGCATTCTGTACGTACTCTTCATTTGGTGACATGTGACCGCCAAAGAAACAACACCAAAAACCAGGTTTAGTATCTTTGAGAAGTGATCTTCTCTGGCAAAGAATTTGTTTATTATTATTTATTACCCAAATGCCTGTGGTTCTATGCCAAAGAAGTTTTTTGTGAGCAAGGCTTCTTGGAAGTGGCAGGAGCGGATTATTCTTGCCATCAACAACAAATAAAAGCTCCTCCTGATCTAGCATATTGGTAATATATTAGTTTTTTGATTAAAAATATATAAAAACTTGTTGAACTAGTAAAATGTTTTGAGTTCAAGGTCTAAACAAACTATTTGACTATAGGATTTTTTATTGGTATAATGGGTTTATTAAATAGTTTTATTCGTTGAGATAAAGATATCCCCTTTTGATCCGCATTTCACTTTATAAAACAAAACCAGAAAAATGTACAACAAAAAAAGTAATTATCAATCCGGTAATCGGAGGTCAAATGGATCAAATTTTGGAAAACGTCAAAACATGAATCGCAAGAACGGTGGATTTTTTGGTAGAAGAAGCGCGCCCAAGGTGCTTGATCCGCGGCTTTTTGTTAAGAAAGCAAGTGACGTATATGAAGAGGACAATCATCTTTCAGAAATTACATTTGAAAGTTTGAATTTGTCAGAAAGATTAAAGCGAAATGTTTTGGAGCATGGCTATAAATCCCTTACTTTTATTCAGGAAAAAGCAATTCCTGCAATTCTTGATGGACGAGATGTGATAGGAATTGCAAATACAGGAACTGGTAAAACAGCAGCTTTTTTGATACCACTTGTAAATAAAACAGATCTTGATCGAAATGAACGGGTTTTGATTGTGGCGCCAACACGAGAGCTGGCAGTTCAGATCGTTGATGAGCTAACTGTATTTACAAGAGGCATGAATCTTGACTCAGCTCTATTAATAGGTGGTGCCAACTTGCAACGTCAAGAAAAGAGGCTTTATCACAACCCTCATTTTATAATTGGAACGCCAGGAAGAATACGGGACCTGATTGATAGAAAGAAGTTAAATCTTTCAATGTTTAGAAACGTGGTGCTTGATGAGGTAGATCGAATGGTAGATATCGGATTTATCAATGATGTTAAATATTTTGTTTCGCTTCTTCCACAAAAAAGACAATCACTTTTCTTCTCCGCAACTGTTACAGATAAAGTTAGGTCTATCTTAAGGGATTTTGTAAGTGATCCAGTAACAATTACGGTTAAAAAGCAAGAATCTGCTGAAAATGTGGATCAAGACATAGTCAGGGTTAGAGCTAGCGAGAAGATTAATGTGCTACATGATTTATTAGTGAAGAAAGAATTTGAAAAAGTAATGGTGTTTGGACGAACCAAATGGGGAATAGAAAAACTTACCCATGTACTTATTGAACGTGGTTTTAAGGCTATTTCAATTCATGGAAACAAATCTCAGGGGCAAAGACAAAGAGCAATTACAGAATTTAAACAAAACAAGATAAATATTCTTCTGGCAACAGATGTCGCATCCCGCGGTCTTGATATAGAAAATGTGACACATGTTATAAATTTTGATCCACCAGAGACACATGATGATTATGTCCACAGGATAGGAAGAACTGGAAGAGCTGGTAAAAAAGGAGTAGCAATTACTTTTGTTGCAGAATGATACGTTGAGTAGATTTGTGATTTGTACTATAATTAATAAATAAATGGAAGTCTTAATTGTTCTTCTTCTGATTATCTTCAATGGCATTTTTGCCATGGCTGAAATAGCAATAGTTAGTGCAAGGAAATCCAAACTTGCTCAGCAGGCTCAGGATGGAAATAAACCAGCGCAAGCAGCACTTGAGCTTGCCAAATCTCCCAACAGATTTTTATCAACTATTCAAATCGGAATTACATTCATAAGCATTTTAGCTGGTGCATTTGGTGGCGAAAGAATAGCAAAGGATCTAAGTGTTAGTATTGCCTCTATCCCCTTTCTAGCGCCATTTAGCGATGGGGTAGCACTTTTCTTGGTTGTTGTAGCTATAACTTATCTTTCGCTTATAATTGGTGAGCTGGTGCCCAAGAGACTGGCTCTTACCAATCCGGTTTTGGTTGCAAAGATAGTGGCTGGTCCCCTTAGTACAGTTTCAAAGATAGCTGGTCCACTTGTTAATTTTGTGACCTTTTCAACTGATTTTGTTCTTAAGGCATTAAAGGTTGGTCCCTCTAGCGAGTCAATGGTAAGCGAGGAAGAAGTCAGACTTCTTATCCGCGAGGGAGCAAGACTAGGTGTGTTTAATTTGGCAGAAAAAGAAATAGTTGAGCGTACTTTTAGGCTGAGTGATAAAAAAGTTAATACAATCATGACTTCAAGAAAAGAAATTACCTGGCTTGATATTAGTGAAGAAGAAAAAAGTATAAGGAAAAAAATAGTCAATCATCCCCATACTCATTTTCCAGTTAGTGATGGGAATTTAAATAAAATAGTAGGAGTAGTCAGGACTGAGGATATATTAAAAACACTTTTGGCTGAGGATAAGATAAGCCTTAGAAAAATTATCAGGAAGCCACTTTTTATACCTGAAACGATTGAAGCAATAAAGGTGTTGGAGATGTTTAAGACATCTGGTGTTCATATGGCTTTAGTTGTTGATGAGTATGGAGGTATTATGGGAATTCTTTCGCTTACTGATGTGCTGGAGGAGATAGTTGGCGATATTCCAGAAGACACACCCGGTGATAATGGTATTTTGAGACGAGAAGATGGGTCTTTTCTTATTGATGGGCTTACTACAATTGATGAATTTAAGGATCATTTTGGAATCCATAAATTACCAGACGAAAAGGCTGGAGACTTTCAAACAGTTGGTGGATTTGTAACGGATAAGCTTGATAGGATTCCTGCGCCTGGCGATAAATTCGATTGGGATGAATATACATTTGAAGTTGTAGACATGGATCAAAATAGAGTTGATAAAGTGCTTGTTACACAATTATGAAAAAAGTCGGAGTTTTTATCACTATTTTAATACTTGGTTTTTTAATTTTTTATTTTATAAATCCTAATCAGTCTACTGCTCCATCGCCTATTTCTCTTCCAACAATAGAGACAAAGGAAGATGGTGATCGCATGATTGACAATAAAGACGAAGGCGTTGTTGCTGGAAATCTAGAGGTCCCATGGTCTCTTGTTTTTTTACCAGATGGAGCAATCTTGGTGACAGAACGGCCTGGACGTGTTCGTCTGATTGACAATAAAGGAAGATTAAGAAGCGGTAGCGTGCTTAGTCTTGAAGTTGATAAAAAGACCAACGGTGAGGGGGGTCTTCATGGGATTACTCTTCATCCTGAATTTGAGAAAAATCATTTTGTTTATCTTTATTACACCTATGAAAATGACAATGGTCAGACGCTAAATAAAGTAACACGATTTGTTTATGAAAATAACTCACTTGTTAGTGAGTCAACTATAATTGATAATATTCCAGGATCTATTTTTCATGATGGTGGTAGAATAAAATTTGGTCCTGATAATTTTTTGTATATTACAACAGGCGATGCTCAAGCGCCAGATAATGCGCAGAATCTTAATTCTTTGTCTGGAAAAATATTAAGAATAAAAGACGATGGAGGGATACCAGATGATAATCCATTCAGCAATGCTATTTTTTCCTATGGTCATAGAAACCCCCAGGGAATAGTCTGGGATAAGGATGGAAGACTTTGGTCAACTGAGCATGGCAGATCAGGTATTTCATCTGGTCTTGACGAGCTAAATCTCATCAAAAGCGGCAATAACTATGGCTGGCCAGATATCGAAGGCGATGAAACACAAAACGGTATGCAGGTTTCGAAAAAGAATTCAGGAGTAAGTGATACATGGGCTCCTGCAAGCGCCGCGTATTATAGTGGCTCAATCTTTTTTGGCGGACTTAGGGGTGAGGCATTGTACGAGGCGGTTCTTGATGGTGAAAGCGTAAAGGAAATAAAGGAACACTACAAAGGACAACTTGGCAGAATTAGAGACGTGATAATAGGACCTGATAATATGCTTTATTTAACAACCAGTAATAGAGACGGAAGAGGAAAAGTTCAGCAAAGCGATGACAAAATCATAAGGGTAAATCCAGATAATCTTTAGTGAGCATGACCAAGTAGTGTAATTGTCACAAATACAACCCCAGCCCCTATTATTAAAAGCAAACTCTCTATGATTGCAAATCCCTTCCTTTTTTCATAATGAATTTCAGGAATTAGATCAGATGTGGCAATGTAGATAAAAAAGCCAGCAGTTAACGCGAGAAGTATTGGTATTGAAGATTCAATAGTATCTCCCAAAATATAAGTTCCTACTGCACCAATAACTGAAACAGTGGCGCTTAAAATGTTTACTAAAATTATTTTTTTCTTTTTCATGCCCTTGTGAAGCATTAGGCCAAAATCTCCTATTTCTTGAGGTAGTTCATGTGCGAAAACAGCGAGCGCTGTTGCAATTCCTAGTTGAGTATTGGCCATGAAAGTTGCGGCAATTATAACCCCATCTATAAAATTATGAGCAGTATCGCTAATTATTATAAGTGGAAGAGTTGATTTGGACTCTTTTTCGTGTTCGTGATAGTCTTCATGATGATGGAACCAGTGGATGAAGCGTTCAAGTAAAAAGAAAATGATTATACCGATTAAAGCCCAGAAGAGGCCGTCTATCCCTGTTTTTTCCCCTTCATGAATTGCCTCGGGAAGTAGATCAAAAAAAGCAGTTCCCAGAAGTACTCCTGCTGCAAAAGATGAAATAAAATGTGATATTTTTAGGGTAAACTTTTCTTTTTGAATAAGAATAATTCCACCGACAAGTGAGCCAATGGATCCGATTAGTGAAAAGACAATTATGTATTCTAGTGTTGACATGATTTACAAATTCCAAAAAACTCAAGCGAGTGTGATTTTACATTAAAACCTTTTTTCTTTTTTATATCTTTTTCAAGATCGTCTATATTGCAATCAGTCATATCTTCAATATTTCCGCAAGCTTCACAAATCAGGTGATGATGATCATGCTTGTCAGCAAGCTCGTATCGGTATTTGCCTTCATTTAGACTGATTTGGCGAGTCAGACCTTTTTCTGTAAAAGTATTTACAATTCTAAAAATCGTTGCGGGATCTGCATTTATTTTTTGTTTTTTCAGATAATCAATCAACATCTGAACATCTGCTGGTTTATCTTCTCGCTCAAAATACTTCATTATTGCAATTCTTGCTGGAGTAGCTCTGAGCTTTACATCGTTTAGTTCTCCACGACAGTCATGTATATTATTTCTCATAAATATATTCTACAATAGATGCGATCAAATTGCAATAAGCAATATTATGCCAAAAAATCCCTTTCGGGATTTTTTGGTTGAGTCGGAGGTGATTCCATACTCATGTATTGTGTAAAATGCCTACTAAAGGCATTTGGCCAGTCCTTTAGGTCTATAATAAAAGACGGGCCAAATGGCTTGTCTTATGAAAGACGCATAGCATCTTCTTTGCTTAAAATTTTAAAAAGTTTCATACCGTTTTCTTCTGCTTTTGCTGCTTTTCTACCATTTTTCATTGTGACAACAGTAACATCACTATCTGGTATTTCAACGCTTTTTCTAGTTTTGACATTGTAGAATTTCATATTTCACCTCCTCTCATGCAAGTTGGTTGCATTTAGTATATGCGACTTATTTGCATTTGTCAAGAGGGATAATTATTTAGTAAAGTAGTCATAAACAGATTTGGAGATCTGAGCAATTGCTTCGTCCTTTTCACTGGGGTTGCTTGATTCAGTCATAATTACTATTATGTAGTCCCCCTTTGGTGTATAGACTATCCCTGCATCATGTGTAAATCCAAATAATTCGCCTGTCTTATGAGCAATTGTTACATCATCTGATAAGAGTTTTGGCAACTTTCTTTTTACTTGTTGGTTCTTTAGAAGAGAAAGCATTTTTTGAGAATATTCCCTATCTACGAGTTCGTTGTTATAAAGTTTAAGAAAATATGAAGCAATATCATGGGCAGTTGATTGAGGGTATGTGTCAGCTGTACCAAGTTTTGAGTTGTTAAATTTGTTTGTTTCTAAAAATTGATTAATATTTGATATTTTTGTTTTTAATGTCAGTAGGTATGCTGAATAGTTGTCAGAAATTGTTATCATCTTGTTTAGAGCCTCGTTTACGCTCTCAGTTATCATTCCTTCTGTTCTTTCTGCAGATTCTGATGCTATATTAAATATATTGTTAAGTTTTTCAATGTCTGATGACATTAAATCATCTCCAGTAATCTTTCCAGATTTTATTTGATTGTAGGCTTCACCCATTACCCAAAGTTTATATATACTTGCTGTGTCAAATTTTCTTTCTTCATTTAGAAAATAACTCTCATTTGTCTTAAGATTTATGATGACTATTCCATATTCACTTTCTGCATTTTCTATAAAGGGTTGAATTAGATTTTTTAGCATATTTTTATGTGATATATCTTTGATTTCTTTATTTTCTTGAACATCCTCAATGGTTTTTAGGGGCATTGTGTCTATTTGGCTTTTTGTAAAATAATTGATTCTTATTTGGTTTGCAGCAAGAAAAATAGTGATAAAAATAATTAATAAAACAAGATACTTTCGGGTTTTTTTTCGAGTTTGAATCCGCCTATATCTCGCGGTTCTTAGATAAGGATCCTCATATGCTTGTCTTATCACTTTAGATAAGTATAGATAAGCTCTGCTATAATTTCAATTATGAGAATTATGTTAAAAGTATTTTTACTTGCTTTTTTCTTTTTTGTATTTTCAGCAACCTTTGTGCATGCGCAAAGCAAAAAAATTAATAATCCTAAGTTCTTTAGGGCTGAAGTAATAAAAGTTATAGATGAGGGAGTGAAGGATGTGGGAGGTGTTGAAAGCAGATATCGGATTTTAATGCTTAAGTTTCTTGAGGGAGAAAGCAAAGATAAAGCAATTGTCATAGAATCTAGCTTTATTAATAGATCCAATCAAGACAATGACTATAAAATTGGAGAGAATGTTATTCTTGTCGAATCTTTTGATTTGAATGGAAAAGGAAGTTTTATGATCTACGATAAATATAGAATACCACAAATATCCTATATTGCAATTCTTTTTTTTGTTTTAGTTATTATTGTTTCAGGTATTCGGGGTATTGGTTCTCTTGTAGGTCTCTCAATAAGTTTTGCAATTATATTTTTCTTTATAGTTCCGCAAATACTATCTGGTTCTGACCCTGTGGCAATAAGTATTGTTGGCTCGCTAGCTACATTGATAATTACAATCTATTTCTCACATGGAATAAACAAGAAAACGACAATAGCACTTTTTTCAATTTTTTTAGCTCTTGGTCTAACAGCTTTTTTTGCTAATTTTTTTGTTGCCCTTTCTGGCTTGACAGGTTTTACAGAAGAAACATCAACTTTAATTTTTGGACCTACCGCAATAATAAACTTAAAAGGTCTGCTTTTAGCAGGGATAATAATTGGAACACTTGGAGCGCTTGATGATATAGCAATTACACAAGTATCAACCGTGTTTGTGTTAGCCAAAACTGACAAGAACTTGAGGTTTGGTGAACTTTTTAGAAAAGGTTTTTCAATCGGACGTGATCACATTGCTTCAATGGTAAATACACTCGCTCTTGCTTATACAGGATCAAGTCTTGCGCTTTTTCTTTTTCTCATTCTCAATCCTCAGGAGTTTCCGCTCTGGGTAATAATTAATAGTGAAGATATTTCAAGCGAGATAGTGAGAACTCTTGCTGGGTCAATGGGACTTATTCTAGCTGTTCCTATAACTACATTTTTAGCTGCTTTCTTTGCAGATAGTATGATGAGAGAGCGATTGATGAAAATTATTAGATCTTTTGCATGATTGTTATGTTATAATTTTTTGAATATGTATACGAAGCTTGCTTCAGCGTTTTTGGTTTTGACATCTATTGTTTTTATAGCATTTGTATATCAGCAGAAGTTTAAAAAGCCTGACATTATTCACATTCATGCAGGGTTTTTGGTCTATAAGGATAATATACAGGTTGATTTCTCCAAACTTGAATATATGAGTACTATTCCCTGTTTTACAGATAAGAAAGACGGCTTAACTGATGAAAATGTGCAGCAAGAGAAGGCGCATCTTCATGATGGTATTGGAAACGTTGTTCATGTCCATATAAGTGGTGCAAGGTGGGGTGATCTTTTTGCTAATCTTAACTACCCAATTAATTATGAGAATGCAACAGGTTTTATAAATCAAAGAAAAATAATCAATTTTCAAAACAAAACGATTGAACCATATGAAACACTTGTTGTTTTGATCGGTAAAAAAAAGGACGAAGGTTTGAAGCAAGAAAAAATTGAAAAAGGTTATATTGTTAAAGTTGAGAACTCTAGCGAGCCATGTGGTTTATGAAAATTTATCTGGAAAAGCCTCTCGTAGTGTCTGATTTTTGTCATCTTTTTCAGAAAGTTTTGGCTCTTTTATGATCCAATCAATATTTAGATCGGTATCATTCCAGACAATTCCTGTTTCTTTGTTTGGTTCCCACTCCTGATCAGTTAGGTAAACATAATCTGCGCTTTCGCTCAAGGCAAGATATGAATTGCCAAACCCTTTTGGAATAAAGATGCTTGATAGATTATCTGTTCCTAGCAGAAAAGACTCGTGTCTGCCAAAAGTATGGGATTGAATTCTGAGATCCACAATGACCGCCTGAACAGCGCCATTAGGCACGTAGATAAGCTTATTCCAGGGGGCGCTATGAATTCCCCGCAAAGTTTTTTGTATGGATTTGGCATGATTCATTTGCGCAACATTAAAACTTATTCCTAATTTCCCTAATTCTTTTATTCTAACCGGCTCGCGAAAGAATCCTCTGTCATCTGAGAAAGTTGGTCTTTCAATTTTCAATACCCCATCAAGAGTTGTAGTAGCAATTGTTTGATCACTCATAAGATAATTATACACCAAATTTAATTGGAGTTTTAGTTTTTTATATCATATAATGAATTATTGATGAAAATTTCTGTATCTCTACTTTTGACAGACATTCTTCCCAAGAAACGAAGATTAATCAATAAAGTATTAAAAAATAAATTTTTTGATAACAAAGAACTCGGTGATGTATTTTTGGATTTGAAGAAAAAAGGCCTTGATGGTGTTGAGATACTTTTACCTTCTTCTGTAAAGCTTGATGATTTAGATAATGCTAAAAAAATATTAGCAAGTGCTGGATTGAGCGTTTTAAGCGTGCATCAGTCACTTAGATTTTTAACAAAAACAAAAACTTCTGAGGTAGAAGATATTTTTAGATGCGCAAAGTTGCTAAACGCAGGCGTGATTGTGCTTCACATGTCATCAATCGGCAGGCAGGTTTTTGATCAGAAATATATAGACTCTATTCACAATCTTGAAAAAAAGCATAAAATCAAAGCTGGATTTGAAAATAGAGAGAAATATTTTGCTTCGCTTAGCTCGCCGCATGGATGGCATGAAAAGGCTTTTCCAGCTCTAATGAAGAAGAATAAATTTTCTATAACATTTGATGTTCAGCATCTTGCGCAATCAGGTGGAGATATTATTGCATTTTTTAATCAAAATAAAAAAGAAATTGTAAATGTTCACATAAGTGATTACAAATCAAATTTTTTGAATAGCTCTCTTCGACCTCTCAGATTTAAACATTTACCACTTGGAAAAGGAGAGTTGCCAATTGATGAGTTTGTAAAGCAGTTAAAAAAAGCTAATTATGAGGGCATGCTGACCCTTGAGATAAAATCAGACTATGATGGACTTTGTGAGAGTTTGGAAATAATTAAGAAAAACTTGTAATTGCTTAATTAGTCTCAAAATGGTATTATGTTTGTGCCTCGCGAAGTGCGAGGTATTTTATTTATGAAAATTAGAAATATTGCAATTATTGCTCACGTTGATCATGGTAAGACAACGCTTGTTGATGCTCTGTTGAGGCAGTCAAAAACAAAATTAAATAAAGATGTAGAAACATCAGAACTTATTATGGATAGTAATGAGCTTGAACGAGAACGAGGTATAACAATTTTTTCTAAAAACGCATCAGTAGTTTGGAATGAAACAAAAATAAATATTATTGATACTCCAGGGCATGCAGATTTTGGTGGAGAAGTTGAACGTGTTTTAACAATGGCAGATGGTTGCCTGCTTCTTATTGATGCTAAGGAAGGTCCAATGCCTCAAACAAGGTTTGTTCTTAAGCATGCCCTATCAAAAAGGCTAAAAATAATAGTTGTTGTAAACAAAATTGATCGGCCAGATGCAAGAATAAATGAGGTTTTGGATAAGACTTTAGATTTGTTTTTGGAGCTTGGGGCAACAGATGAAGTTGCAGACTTTCCAATCGTTTATGCATCCGCAAAGGAAGGAAAAGCAGGATTTGAGCCAGATCTGAACTCAATGACAGATATATCACCTGTTTTTGAGTCTATTCTCAAAAACGTTCAAGAACCATCAGGTGATCCAGAAAAATCTTTACAGATATTGATGACCACTCTTGCAAGAGATGATTATAAAGGAAGGATTGCAATAGGTAGAATTTATAATGGTGCTGTAGTATCTGGTCAAGAAATTATTCATATCAATAGGTCTGGAGTTCAAAAAAAATATCGTCTAACCTCTCTTATGACATTTGTTGGACTTGAAAGACTTGACGTAAAAGAAGCATCAGCCGGTGATATTATTGCAGTCTCAGGCATTCCAGATATTACAATTGGCGAAACAATAGCATCTGTTGAAAATCCTACAGCCCTTCCGCTTCTTGCGATTGAAGAACCAACTGTAAGAATGACTTTTAGTGTCAATGACTCTCCTTTTGCTGGTCGTGAAGGTGAGTTTAAAACTTCTCGTCAGATTGCAGAAAGACTTTATAAAGAGCTTGAAACAGATACTGCGCTTCGAGTTGAAGATACAGAAGACGGTAAATGGTCTGTGTCGGGAAGAGGAGAGCTGCATTTGGCAATTCTTATTGAGAGATTAAGACGTGAAGGGTATGAACTTCAAGTTGGTCGTCCTCAGGTTATTTTAAAGGAAATTGATGGTAAAAAAATGGCACCCTTTGAAAGGGTGTTTATAGAAGCTCCTCAAGATTATTCAGGAATTGTTATGCAAAAAATGGGTACCAGAAAAGCTGTGATGGAGGATATGACAACTGATCAGAACAATATTGTTTATCTCCAATTTATTATTCCAACGAGTGCTTTTTTTGGATATAGATCAGAATTTATTACAGATACAAGGGGGCTTGGTATTATAAATACTACTTTTTATAAATATGATGAGGATAAAGGTGAGCCAATAAGACGCGAACATGGATCGCTTGTTTCACATGAAACTGGAATGAGTAATTTGTATGGTATGTTAAACGCTCAAGATAGGGGAGTTTTGTTTATAGAACCCGCAGTTCCGGTATACAAAGGACAAGTAATTGGTGAAAATTCACGATCGGAGGACATGAGTGTTAATGTTTGTAAGGCTAAGCAGCTTTCAAATATGAGATCAAAAGGAGATGGAAAAGCTGATCATTTCAATGCACCACGTGTCATGAGTCTTGAGGACGCTCTTGAATATGTTTCAGATGATGAATTAGTTGAAGTAACACCTAAAAATATAAGGATAAGAAAAGTGATTCTTGATGAAGTGGAAGCAAAGAGAATGAAAGCACAAGGGAAATAGATTTAAGATTTATGACGTAAGATTTATGTTGTATTTTTTTAAATATTTTCTTTTTCCTCTTACATCCAACGCCTTATATCATATATCAGAATGTATCTTATGTCTATTGCACATCAGGACATAAGTCTTCAAGCGGACAAGTATTGCATATGTGAGGACGAGCAGGACAGTATTCTCGACCAAAGTTTATCAATAAATGTGAAAATTCAATCCAGTCTTTTTTGGGAACAATTTTCATTAAATCTTTTTCAATTTTAACAGGATCTATATTTTCAGTTAATCCAAGCTTGCGACTAATTCTCATTACGTGTGTGTCAACCACTATTCCTTCTGCTTTGCCAAATGCATTTCCGAGAACAACGTTTGCTGTCTTTCTGGCAACTCCTGGAAGCGAATCAAGATCTTTCATATTATCAGGAAGCTTATTATCAAATTTTTCAACTATCATTATTGATGCTGCTTTTATTGATTTAGATTTGTTCATATGAAAGTTAACACGTTTTATCATTTGATTTATATTTTTAATGGATGTTTTTGCAAAATCAAAAGGAGTTTTATATTTTTTGAATAATTCAGGTGTCACTGTATTTACTGTTTTGTCTGTTGTTTGTGCAGAAAGCATAGTTGCGATAAGTAGCTCAAAAGCAGAGCTGTAATTTAACGCAGTTTTTGGATGAGGATAGATTTTTTTAAGTCTTTTAATTACTTCTTTTGCTTTCTCTACTTTATTCATAAATGTAAAATTTTATTAAAAATTTAGTTTCATATTGTTTAAACATGTCGCATATTAATTATATTTTACTATCTGTTCGTATATAAAGTTTTTGTTGTTATAATATGCTTAATTTTGTTATTTTGAGGTTAAGTATTGAATTTGTTAGATGTGCATAAATTGATCCTGTAACCTTAGCACTATTTACTATCTTTTGCTAAAAGTGTGGTATTTTTAGTTTGTGTTCTGTATAGTGTTTTCAATTACTTGCTTGAATGACTCATATGGAAGTGCTCCTTTTTGGATCATGCCGTTTATAAAAAATGTAGGAGTAGAATTAACACCAAGTACTCCCCCATCATTTTGGTCTTGTTGAATTTTATCTTTATATTTTTTACTTTTTATATCACTTGAAAATTTCTCTACATCAAGATCAAGAGTTTTTGCATAGTTTTCAAATATAAATAAAGGGTCATTGTTATCGCTCCATTCTTTTTGATTTTCAAATAACATATCATGCATTTCAAAAAATTTTCCCTGTTCTCCTGCTGCTTCAGCTGCCATTGCAGCTGTCACGGCATTTTTGTGAATTGGCAATGGGAAATGGCGAAATACAAATGTTATATCTTCTTTATATTCTTTAAGAAGTTGAGAAACGATAGGATGAGCAGATCCGCATGCTGGGCATTGGAAGTCACCAAATTCAACAAGAGTTACTTTTGCTGAGTCAGTTGCAATTTTGTAGCTATCATCTTTAGTGAGGAGTTTTTGATCAGCTGGTGTTTCGGGTGTATCGGGAGTACTTGGTTTTCCCATGATAAATGCTCCACCAATTACTATTAATAGTGTAGCGATACCAATTCCAATAAATACTTTTGTTTCTTGACTCACTATCTATTTATAGCACAAAAAAGTTTTGCAATGCAATGTGAAGGTTTTTCAGTAGTCATTCTAATTTGGATATAAATATCAGTTTTGTTGTTTTGCCTGTCAATTAAGCAATACTACCAGTTGACAATTTTAGTTTTTGGATGTATAAACAGGTTTGCTACACCTAGAACTTGCGTATTGCCCCCGCAGCTCTGTATTAAAATGTTTTTTTATATTAAAAGAAGGTTCTTGCCTGCTTATTTGATTTTATCACTGCTCGTAAATACTTTAACGCCTTTTGCGTTTGTTTATCCTCGTGTTGCGATTGCAGATGAGCCAACGGTTACTCTGACACCAACCAATGTGCCTGAGGTGCTTAGTCCAACACCTGAATCTACTATTGAAACTGATGAAACTGAAAATCAAATATCACCAACTTCGTCAACAAGTATAACGCCAGCAGCTACACTATCCCCATCTCCTGATGTAAGCAGCATAAGTTTGGACGAAAATAAAAGCTCTGAAGAAAGTAGAGAACCGACAATTAAGATATCTCCGACAGAACCTGTTGGAATTGATAAAGCAGTAGAAGAGGGAGAAGTAAGCGTAGTAATTTTTGAAAACGTAGCAGCACCGAGTTTGGATCTGGAATCAGTAACTGCAGAAACAAGTGCAACCCTCACAACAGATAAAGCTGATTATGCGCCAACTGATACAGCAATAATTACCGGTAAAGGCCTTCTCTCAAGTACAATCTACAAATTATATGTACTATCAAGTGATGAGCCAGAGGTCAATTTTTCTATAGACATAACAACAGATGAAAGTGAAGGATTTATATATGCATATCAATTGGACGGAATCTATCGGCCAAATTATTCGGTTTTAGTAAGGGATAGCAAGGGTAATATTGTAGCAGAAACCACATTTACTGATTCAGAGGGAGCTGCTGCAATTGTTCCTTTTTCAGACTCATTTGGAACAAGTACAGTAAATAATGTAACAGATTGGGTGGATAGTGATGGTGGTGGAACAGGCACACAAATAATAGGGGCCAGCATTTTATCAAGGTTTCTTTCTCCCACGTTGGGTTATGCAAAAATGAATTCAGGTGGTTCTATCTGTAGAACAATTGATGCTACAGGCTTCCAATCATTGCAACTTGGTTATTTCTGGAGAGGTGATTTAGCAATTTTTGCAAATGGAAATGGAATCGTTGAGTACAAAACAGGAGCCTGTACATCAGGCGGGGCATGGACTCCGATAGCAACACACAATCTAAACAGTCAGTTGTTTTGGGGACTACAACAGACTTTTAGTTTTCCATCAGCAGTTGATAATCAAACATTTGCAATAAGATTCAGAAACGCAACAAGTAATCCATTTCAGCAATTTCGAATTGATGATGTTTCTATAAGCGCAGAGGATATTCCAGAGGGAACAATAACAATTAATAAGGTTGTTTCACCAAGTAATGATTCAGGCTTATTTAATCTTCAGATTGATGGTATTACTGCTGGAACAGGCGCAAATGTGGGAGATGGCGATACAACAGGTGTTGTTGTGGTTAGCGCAACTGAGCACACCGTTTCTGAAATAGCTGGCACTGACACAAGCCTTTCTGATTATACATCAACATATTCATGTGATAATAATATTTCAGGAGAAGGCACAACAATTGACCCATTCAGTATTGCTGATGACGAAGATGTTGTTTGCACATTTACAAATACAAGAAATACAGGAGCTATTACTGTAAATAAACTTTTGGATAATGACGGCAATGACTCATACGAAACAGTAAATCCAGCAAGTTTTGCATGGAGCCTTGATGGGTCAGGATCAAATGCAATGGGATCAACCGTACTACCAGTTTATACTGGTCATCATTTTGTAGATGAAGAATTTGTACCAGGCTATCATTATGTAGGATGGTATGAGGGGTCAACTAACAGCACGCAATATTCATGTGCAGATCCTAATACTTTAAACGTCACCCCTCTGCCAGCATCTGTTGATATAGTAACAAATCAAACAGCAGAAATTACTATTTGCAATCAGCGAGACAAAGGTACGATTACAATTATTAAAGATGCGATCAATAATGATGGTCAGGACTTCAGTTTTTCAACCACAGGAGGACTTGGAGTATTTATTCTTGATGATGATGAAAATAATTCCAATAGAAGATCAAACACAAAAGTATTCAATAATGTTCTTGGAGGACAATATATTGTAACTGAGGCAACAGCTAATGGTTGGAAGCTAACGGATCTTGTTTGTGATGATCAAAACAGTGTCACAGATTTAGATAATCGCCAAGCTATTATAAATGTTGAAGATGGAGAAGATATCACTTGTACTTTTACTAATACAGAACTTGGAAAAATAAGAGGTGTAAAATTTAATGATTTTAATGGTGATGGAAGCATTGGGTTTCTTGAGCCAAAACTTAATGGCTGGACAATGTTTATTGATTCCAATTTAAATTCAACATTTGATGTAGGCGAGGAATCAGATGTTACATCAGGTAATTTTATTGTTCAGCTTGGTTTGTATTCATTTGGAAATCTTCTCCCAGGAACGTATCAGATTTGTGAAGTTGAACAAGGCGGCTGGTATAGTTCTCTTCCTGGTCAGTCAAATTGTCAATCAGTTGCAATCACACCTGGAGATACGGACACAGTCAATTTTGGTAATCATAAAGCATTGACAATAAGAGCATCCAAGGTGGTTTGTGATTATGAATCAGATTTACCAAACTGGGGAAATGGCGCGCCTATTATTACATCTTCTACTGCGCAGAATTTTGTTAACTCGCACGATGGATGTCGGCTTGAAGAGGGGTGGAGCTTCCAGTACGGATTTGATGGTGAAGTATCAAAATATAGTAATGGAGATGCGCTTGGTGCCGCACCAGCTCCATGGAAAACTCTTGGGACCACCAATGGATCAGGGGTTGCAGAAATTGAAATAAGTGACCTTGATGTTGTAAAAGGAATCTGGGTCAGAGAGGAATTGAAGCCTGGTCATGTCCCTTTCAGCTATCCATTAGCTGGACCAACTGAAGATGATTATTCCGCTGAGCTTTATTGTAGCTTTGATGGAAAGCATTATGATAATTTTGACAAGATAAACCATCCGCTATTTGGGGGAACATATAATTGTATTGCATTGAATGCTTTTAGCCGCGGAGATGTTGAGGTAACCAAATATTTTGATGCCAACCATAATGGTGTATGGGATGATGGCGAAAAAACTCTTTCCGACTGGACGATTAATCTGGATGATGATTCAAAAGAAACAGGCAAAGATGGAAAGGTGCTTTTTGAAAATCTCAGACTTGGTTCTCATTCATTGAGCGAAAGCCTAAAAGATAACTGGGAGCAAACAGGAATATCATGTGGAGAAGATGAATATGATGAAGGATATAAACAAGAGCCTGATGGACAATTGATTGATAATAATTACTACGTTTATGTAAAACCAAATGAAACAACTTTTTGCGAAATTGGTAACTATACGGATCCCGTGCTAACACTTCAGAAATCAAACAATAAATTAGATGTAGATACAAGTCCTGGATCTGATGTTGTATATACACTAACTGTTACTGCTACCCAATCAGGAGTACTTGACGTTACAGTAACTGATCTTCTTCCTGAAGGATTTGAGTATAAATCAGGTTCTTGGACAGCTGATTCTGACGTAAGAGGAGATCTGAGGACAGGTGGAACGACAACTGAACCTACGTATTCATCACCTGGTACATGGCAGCTTGGTGATATGGTAGACGGGGAAAAAGTAATACTGACCTTTGTTGCAACAGTAAATGGTGAACAGACATCAGGGCTATATAGGGACAATGCTTGGGCAAGGGGTAATTCTTTGGCTCTAAATCAGGTTTTTGCAAATGAGGACAATGGAGTATTCGTAGGAACGGATGTAAATATTGTATCAAGCAGTGTGCAAGGCGCTTCATACAATGTTGAAGGCAAGAAGGAGATCTTGGGCGCAGCAACAGCACTTCCATCAACTGGTGGAAAAGTATTTTGGACATATCTATCTCTTATAATGTTGATTTTGGGATCAAGTTCTGTTATTATAGGATATTACATTAAAAGGAGGTATCATGCTTAAAAGATTGTTTGGATTATTTTCAACAGCATTATTTTTTATGTTTGCAGGACAGGTTTTTGCAGCAGTCCCCACTCTATCGGTTAGGCTTGAACAACCTAAAAGTCCAACAGGCAACAATACATTTCCTATCACATTTGTAGCATTGTCAACCGACTCAGATCAAGTAACAGTTAAGTGTTTTAAGAAGGGACCATCTGATGGTGTATTTAGTCAATTTGGTTCAACTATATCACTTGCAGTAGGTGGTGATACAGGAAAATGTGAAGTTAATTCTTCAGTGGTAAATCAAAAAGGAACATACCAATTTTATGCAAATGGAAATAATGGAACAGAAAACATATCTTCAAGTATTGTATCTGTTGATTACGATAATGAAGGTCCAGGAACTCCTACTAATTATTCGAAAGATAAGATTTTATCCTGTCAGTATAAAATTAAATTCCGTACATCAGATGATGGAGGAAAGACAACAAAGGTAGAGCTTTACAGATCAGATAATACAAGCTTCACAGCCGATTCAGGAACACGTGTTGATACCAGATCAATGGGGTCAAACACAGACGCAGAATTTGTAAATGGTATACCAGATTGCAACAAGACATATTATTACGTTTTGAGAGCTTTTGATAACGCAGGAAACGGTTCAGGAATTATCGGAGATAGCAATGTTACTGTAGTTACAGGAGAGGCAACATCTTCAATAAATACTGAAAGTGGAGCTGTAATATTAAATGGTGATCAGTCACAGGTTGGAGATGAAGAAGTACAAGATGATCAGGAGGGTGTTTTGGGTGAGACAGTAGATGATGATAATAATAATAAAAATGGATTTTTAGAAGGTTTATTTGAGAGTGACAATGCTATAATTTCATTTTTAATTATTTTGGCAGTGCTAGCTTCAGCAATATACTTTTATAGACAGCATAAGGCAAATGACCACTAATGGAAAAAGTTTCAGATTATCTAATAAAAATTGGTTTAATATTTGTAGTTGCATCCTTAGTTGTTCTTATTTTTACATACTTCCCTATTGCAAAAAACGAAATTTCATATCAAATTGGAAAACTAGATAATCAAAGAAAAGAAATAAAACCCCTGGATGAAGAATTTGGAATTGTAATACCAAAGATAAATGCAAATTCAAAAATAGTTTCTGATGTAGATCCATTTGATGAAAATGATTATCAAAATGCACTGACAAAAGGAGTTGCTCATGCAAAAGGAAGTAGCTATCCAGATGGTATCGGAAATATATTTCTTTTTTCTCATTCGTCAGTTGATTTTTATGAAGCTCTTCGTTATAACTCTATATTTTATCTTTTAGAAAAGCTTGACAAAGAAGATGAAATTTATCTTTTTTATAAAAAAAAGAAGTACGTATATAAAGTAGTTTCAAAAAAACTAGTCAACCCCTCAGACATTTCCTATCTGACCAACAAGACCAATAAGCAGACGATTACTCTTATGACATGCTGGCCTCCTGGAACAACATTTGAAAGACTTCTTGTTATAGGAGAAATAGTGGAAAAAAAATAAAGTACAAAAAATAATTCAATCAGCCTCATTTATTGTATAGATTTTAAAATTTGCCTACTAGACAAAAGTACTACTATAAGATATACTATTCTTCTATGAATATTGGTCTTAGGAAATACGGTATAATTGTTGACTTTCTTAAAAAGCCATTTAAGAAAAAACTTAATCGTCTAACAACCAAAATTAAGTGCGACATTTCTGTCGTGGTGCCTGTTTTTAATGAAATAGGAAATGTAGAAAAATTTCATAATAAACTTAGGGAAACTCTTTCAAAATTAAATAGAACAAGTGAGATCATATATATTGATGATAATTCAACTGATGGCACATATAATTACTTGCTTCAAGTTGCTACTAAAACAGCAAATAAAAATATATTTGACAAGACAAAGGTTTTTGCTTACAAAAAAAAAGGAAATAAAGGAAAATCATATTCATTGGTTGAGGGATTTGCAAAAGCAACAGGAGAGATATTTGTAATGATAGATGGAGATCTTCAATACCCACCAAGTGCGATACCAGATATGGTTAAAAATCTAGAAGATTCAGATGTTGTGGTGGCAAATAGGAAAAAATATAAAGATTCAATATTTAGGAAAATAATGAGTTATGGATTTAAAAGCTTTTTTGGAAATATATTGTTTGGAATCGGATCAGATATTCAAGCAGGACTTAAGGTATTTAAAAGAAAAGTTTATGAAGAGGTTTCTTTTACACCAGTTACCCCATGGGCGTTTGACTTAGAGTTCCTGTATCTTTCAAAGATGGCGGGTTTTAGGATTTCAAATTACAACATCGTTTTTAAAAAACGTCAAAATGGAAAATCAAATGTCAGCATTAGACAAGTATTTGAGCTGGGAATTAACGCTTTGCAGGTAAGGTTTAGAAAGATAAAACCTGTTCTTATTCCATCAAGCCTAGCCAGTGAAATGAGGGGTGCGGGAATAAAATATAAAATGAAAAAATATATAACTCATACCACTCTCCCTTTTTCGCTATCAGCCATACAAACTTTTGTTCTAAAACAAAAAATTATTTTAGGATTTTTTATTGCAATTACGAGTTTTGGGCTTTTAATAAATCCGCTTGAGGCAACAAGGATAATTGTCGCGTTTTTGAGTATTCTATATTTTGTTGATGTATTTTTTAATTTTTTAATTATCCTCAGGGGTGCAAAGAAAAAAAGTGAAGTCTCATTTACTAAATCAGAAATTGATGCAATAAGCGATGAAGAACTTCCTGTTTACACAGTTTTGTGCCCGCTTTATAAAGAGTTCAATATTCTTCCTCAGTTTGTTGAGGCAATAAATAAGCTTGAGTGGCCAAAAGATAAGTTGGATGTGCAGCTTCTTCTTGAACAGGATGACAGAGAGACAATAGAGGGTCTTAAAAATGTTACGCTCCCTTTTTATATAAGAAAAGTTATTATTCCTCATTCACTACCAAAGACAAAGCCAAAGGCTTGTAACTACGGCTTGTCATTAGCAAGAGGTGAATATCTGGTTATTTATGATGCAGAAGACATACCAGATCCAAGACAGCTTAAAAAGGCGTATCTTGCTTTTAAGAACGCAGGGAATGATGTTGCTTGTTTTCAGGCAAAACTAAATTATTATAATTCAAGAGCAAATCTTTTGACTCGCTTTTTTACAGCTGAATACTCTCTGTGGTTTAATTTGATTCTTACTGGTCTCCAGTCTCTTCGTTCAAGTATCCCACTTGGTGGAACAAGTAATCATTTTAAGACAAAGGTACTTAAAGACTTGGCTGGATGGGATCCATTCAATGTGACAGAAGATGCTGATCTTGGTATAAGGCTTTTCCAAAAAGGGTTTAGAACATCAATTGTTGACTCAACAACCCTTGAAGAGGCAACTAGTAATTTTAAGAACTGGATAAGACAAAGATCTCGTTGGATCAAAGGATATATGCAGACATATCTTGTACACACAAGAAGTAAGTCAGAAAAAAAGGTTTCAAAACGATCAGTCTTTGATGATTTTATATTTCAAATTACAGTTGGAGGAAAAGTGCTATTTGTTTTGCTGAACCCAATTATGTGGATTGTTATGGTACTGTATTTTACTGCATTCGATTTTACAGGACCGACAATTGAGGCAATTTACATACCCCCAATTTCATATATTGCTGTTTTTGCTTTTATATTTGGCAATTTTTTGTTTATTTATTCCTATATGATTGCCTGTGCAAAAAGAAATGACTGGGATCTTGTAAAGTATGTATTTCTCATTCCTCTTTACTGGGGAATGATGAGTATATCAGGAGCAATTGCTCTTTATCAGCTTTTTGTAAAACCACATTACTGGGAAAAAACACTTCACGGATTTCATTTGGGCAAAATTGAAAAAATAAAAATAGGAGCATCTGTTTTTTCTATTCCTCTTAGTTTTGCGAAGAATACTAGCAAAAAAATGTCAGAGATAAAGTTTTTTGAAAATTTTGATGAAAAAATTAATGAGAAAAAATTTAAAACTTTGATAAATTCATATGCTTTGCTTTTTATTTTTACATTTGATATTTTGCTTGCAAAATACTTTTTTACAATAGATCAATTTTTTGTATACGTGTTAATTTCACTTGCCGTCAAATTGATGGTGGTTATTTCTTATTTCAACAAAATAGTTGATAATAATATAGGATCTATTATTGGGCTTTTCAAAAGTTACAAATTTGAGAAAAAGAATAACAAAAAAAAGCTGCACGTATTGTTTTTTAACTGGAGAGACACAAAGCATATTTATTCAGGAGGAGCTGAGGTTTATATTCATGAAATTGCAAAAAGATTTGTAGGTGATGGAAATAGGGTTACTGTTTTTTGTGGAAACGATAATAATCAAAGAGCAGAAGAGGTAATTAACGGGGTTGAGATTATGAGAAGAGGTGGAACTTTTAGTGTTTATGTATATGCACTTTTTTATTATCTTTTAAAATTTAGAGGTAAAGTAGATGTTATAATTGATTGTGAAAATGGAATTCCATTTTTTACACCTCTTTTTGTAAAAGAGCCAGTTATTCTTCTTGTACACCATGTTCATCAAGAAATATTCAGAGCATTTTTAAAATTTCCACTAAATTATATTGCAGAATTTTTGGAGGGAAATTTGATGCCATTGGTGTATAGCAAAAAAAAGGTTGTAACCGTCTCTCAATCATCAAGAGAGGATATTATATCGCTAGGATTTACTGATCCATCAAGAATTGAAATTATCCAAAATGGTGTTTCTGGAAATGTGAGTATTTTGCCAGCTGAAAAAACGACATACCCCTCATTTATTTATTTGGGGAGATTAAAAGAATATAAGAGTGTTGATATTGCCATAAAAGCATTTTCAAAAATTCTTTTAAAACATAAAGATGCAAGATTATCAATAGTTGGCTGGGGAGAAACTTACCCAAAGCTAAAAAACTTAGTTAATAACCTTGGATTAACTGAAAGTATTAATTTTTATGGAAAAGTTGATGAGGCTAAAAAGATTCAGCTTCTCTCATCGGCTTGGGCAATGATTCAGCCTTCATTATTTGAAGGTTGGGGTCTTACTGTAATAGAGGCAAATACATGTAAAACACCTGTTATTGCATCAAGGGTAAACGGTCTTGTTGATTCTGTTATTGATAAAAGTACAGGAATTTTGGTTGATGTCAAAGATGTTGATGGTTTTGCAAAAGCGATGTCAGAGATTATATCAGATCCTCAATATTTGCAGATACTCTCGAAAGAAGCAGAAATTTGGTCAAAGAATTTTAGCTGGGAAAGAAGCGTTCAGGAATTTTATCAAGTAATCGATAAAACAGTAAGTGAAAATAAATCCAGAGCTTCATTTGCCGGATTTACATTTTGGTCAGACTTGAATAATTAATTATGAAAAATAAAAAATTACTATCTGTTGGAATACCTGCATATAATGAATCAGGAAATATCAAAAAACTGATTAAATCAATATTGTCTCAGGCTCAAGACAATTTTAGACTAAAAGAAATTATTGTTGTGTCTGATGGAAGTACAGACAGTACTTATGAAAAAGCAAAAAAATATAATAGTTCAAAGCTACGTGTTGTAAAAAATAAAAAAAGAATGGGAAAATCTTTTTGTCTTAAGGAGATTATCAAAAAAAACAAAAGTGACATTCTTATTCTGATTGATGCGGATGTTTATATAGATAATTCATTTTTATTTTCATCAATCGTGAATAACTGTAATTTCAAAAAAGCTGGAATTGCAGCAGTTAACGCATCGCCGATTGATGGAAAGACATATTTTGAAAAAATTCTTCAATCAGGTGTTGTTGCAATGAAGCAAATATCAAAATTGTGGTTGAAGTCTCACAATTATTTAGCATTTAGAGGTAGTTTGTTAGCTTTGGATCGCAGATTTTCAAAAAAGTCACAAATAGACGAAAACCTGGTAAATAATGATTCATTTTTTTACTTTAAAGCAATTGAGCTTGGTTACTCCCCTATTTTTTTTGAAAACCTTTTTGTTTATTATAAATTACCATCAAATTTCACAGACCATAAAAAACAATCTCTTAGACATTCTTTTGCAAAAAATGAGTTGAGGATATATCTTAATAAAGACTTAAGCAAGAAACTTAAAATACCATTTCAAATATATTTTTTTGTAACACTTTCAAATATTGCTAAAAATTTTATTTATTTTTTCCCTTATTTAATTATTAGTTTTTTAATAAAATTTGGCAAAAAAGAAAAAGTAAAAAATAAATGGATGGTTGCTGAGTCAACCAAGAAAGGTGTTTATGTCAAAAAATAAATATTCAGATCTAAAAAAAATAAATTTTTTAAAAATAATTAAAAATCAAAAAAAAATCAAGAATTTAAAATGTTTAATTTTTGGTAATTTTGGCGCTGGCAATATGGGAGATGAAGCAATTCTTGCTGGAGAATTAAATCAATTAAGAAAAAATAAAATTAGTAATATTTTTGTAGTTGGAAAAAATACAAGATTGATTAAAAAAATCCACAAGGTAAATGCAATTAATCTTTATAAATTGGATAAAATACTTAGAGCACTTTTAAGTTCAGATTTAATAATATTTGGTGGAGGTGGGATAATCAATAAATCTGATATTAAAGGATTTATTTATCAAATATACATTTTAACTATTTTTTTGTTTATTCCATCTTTATTTGAAAAAAGAATTTATCTAATAGGACTTGGCATATATAAAAATGCTAATAAATTAATTATTGGTTATTTTGTTTCTCTTTTAAAGAAAGTAGAATTTATTTCAGTAAGAGACAGGGATTCAAAGGTTTTACTTGAAGAAAAAGGAGTGAGTAGTAGTGTTTTTATGGACAATAGTTTTTTGATGGATTTGCTATCAAAAAAAGCTGTGTTAAAAAATGATTTTTTTTCAAAAAAATATGACAAAAATAAAAAAAATATTGGAGTTGCGCTTGTTGATCCAAAAGACAAAGAGCTTGAAAAAAAGATTCTGTCTGAAATAAGCAAACTTGTTTTATCTAAAAAAGATACGGTTTTTTGGTTTTATTATTCATATGTAAATGATAAAAAATTTGTAGATAAAATAAAAATTAGTATTAGCAAAAAATTTAATGATAAATTTGTTTATTTTGATATTCCAGTAGATTTTGGTCCCAAAATGTTTTTCTCCTCATTTTGCCTAATGGATTATTTCCTAGCAAGCAGATTTCATGCTATGGTATTTGCATACCGTCAAAAAATAAAGTTTAGTCCTTTCCCTTATGATCTGAAATGTAGCCAATTCTTAAATTCAATAAAATAATAATATGAAACTTACAAATCTGTTTAATAAAATAACTTTTTTTAAAAACCCAAATTTTTTACTTGCATTTTTTTGCTTTATAATTCTTGGATTTGTTTTAAGAGGAATTCCTGGAAATCCTACCGCAAAGGATTTGAGTTCTGATGTATGGGTAGATGAGAAGGGGCCACTTGAACTTTCTCCTGAAAAAGGAAGATACGCTCTTACCTATTCACTAGTTGAAAATAAGTCGATTTATTTTTCAAAGGAATTAGCTCGTTTTTCTGCACCAGATGTAGGATATATAAATAATAGATATGTATCTCTTTTTGCTCCAAGCCTCTCAGCTATTGCCATCCCTGGATATATTTTAGGAAAATTTTTTGGATCAGCACAACTTGGTACATATCTTACTGTTACTATTTTTGCAGTTCTTAATGCACTGCTGATTCGTTTGATTGCGATAAGAATAGGTGTGGGTAAAAAAGCTGCAATTATTTCATCGTTTGCTTTTATTTTTGCATCGCCTGCTTTTTCGTATGCAGTCAGTTTTTATCAACATCATTTAAGTACTTTTTTAATTCTATTAAGCATTTATATATTAACCTGTTCTAAATCTGTCAGATCACTAGCTGCTATATGGTTTTTGTTTGCATTTGCCGTAACTGTTGATTATCCAAATTTTTTCATGATGCTTCCAATCGCGCTTACAGCGTTTTTTAGATCTATTAATGTAAGAAACAAATTAGATCAAATAAGCTTACAAGTAAATTATAAAAAACTGTTAACATTTATTGTCGCTTTTGTTCCATTAATATCTCTTTTATTATTCAATCAATTTTCAAACGGCAATCCTTTTCTTTTATCAGGAGGTGTTGAGAGAGCAATAGGGGTTGAAAAAGATGGAACACCAAAGCTTGAAGGGGATGTAATACTTGAGAGACTGGATTTAAAACCAGGTGAGGCTTTGCCAGAAAAAACCATACTTGGATTTTTTCAGAACAGGAATATGTTAAATGGAATTTATATACAGTTATTTAGTCTTGATAGAGGATTTATTGTTTATGCACCAGTTATGCTTTTTGGAATTCTGGGTCTTATATATGCTTTAAGAAAAAAAATCAGCAATAGTGAACTTTTACTTTCAATTGTTGGATTCAATCTTATTTTATATTCAATGTGGAGTGATCCAGCAGGCGGTTGGGCTTTTGGAACGCGTTATCTTATTCCATCTTTCGCAATTCTTTCGATATTCATTGGTTTTGCGCTTCGTATTATTAGAAAAAATATTGTTCTCTTACTTATATTTATGAGTCTTTTTTCGTATTCAATTGGAGTTAATACAATTGGTGCAGTCACTTCCAATAGAAATCCGCCAAGAGTTGAGATAAATGATTTGGAATCGAAAACAAAAAAAGTAGAAAAATACACATTCATGAGAAATTTTGAAAAGCTTAACGACGGAAACGTTAAGTCATATTTCTATCAAACAAATGCAAAAGCTATTATCTCAGCAAAAACTTATTATTTAATAATCTTACTGATTCTTTTATCTTCAACTTGTTTTATTTTGTATCAGTTTCAAAGAAAAGATGATGAGATATCTGAAGTTAAAAATAATGAGTCAGAATCGCTTACGAATTATTCGGAAATTGATATTTCTCAAAAATTTGTTCAAAAAGTAAAAAATTTCTTTCACAAAAGAACGATCAAGGTAATTGTTGTAAGTTTTTCGACTGTTTCTATTGTTGCTTTTATCATTTATTATTTGAATGGTCTTGGTCTTGCATACAATGATGCAAGATCACATCTAGACATTGGGCGACGCGTGGTAGAGAATTTGCAGCCAGGATTTGCTCAGCTTGGGTCAGTCTGGTTGCCGCTTCCCCATCTTCTTATGACTGTTACGATCTGGAATGACTTTATGTGGCATTCTGGATTGTCTGGGGCAATACAGTCTATGGTTTCATATGTAGCATGTAATGTAATGATTTATCTATTTCTTAAAAAACTTAATGTCTCTATGTTTGGTCGAGTAATAGGAGTTTTGATTTTTGCATTTAATTTAAATGTTTTGTATATGCAATCAACTGCCATGACTGAGCTTTTACTGCTTGCTACACTTCTGGCTGGCACATATCAGCTTTTGTTGTGGTTTGAGTCAGATGAGGTATGGGATTTGATAAAGTCTGCATTTTTTGTCATGCTTGCAACACTTATCCGTTATGAAGGCTGGTTTTTGCTTCTTTTTTCAGCTATTTTAATTTTTCTGAAAACACTTAAAAAATCTAGTTATAAAAGAGCTGAAGGAATGTTTCTTCTTTATTCAAGTTTTGCAGGACTTGGTGTTGTCCTCTGGGTGTTGTGGAACACAATGATTTTTAAAGACCCTCTGTATTTCATATTCGGACCTTATTCTGCGTCTGCGCAGCAGGAGCTTTTGGAAGAAGCAGGAGTACTAGCAACTAAGCACGATTTGTTTTTTTCATTAAAAACATATTATTTTGCGCTTGTTTATAATACCGGAATGTTTCAAGTTATCCTAGGAGTTGTAGGTGCGCTTTTCCTTTTCTTTGATAAAAGAATATCTAAGAATCTAAAAATGGCATCTACTGCTCTTTTTGCGCCTTTTATTTTTAACGTGTTAGCTTTGTATCTAGGTCATTCTGTACTATTTGTACAAGGCTTATCAGGCACCTCATGGTTTAATGTCAGATATGGCTTGATGATGGCACCTGCTATTGCTATATTTATTGGATTTTTTATGGATAGAGTTAAATCAGTAAGACTGACTATTATTGGTATGTTGCTTTTTGTAACATTTTTTACATTTGTAAATCATGATGCTGTGACAATTGATGATGCGGTAGTTGGAGCAAGTGGGAAAAACGTTAAAGAAGTTAGTGGGTATTTAGAAGAAAATGCATTGCAAGAGCCTCATTTTGTACTTATATCAGCAGCAAGTCATGATGCAATTATTTTTTCATCAGGTCTCCCAATGAAGCGATTTATTCATGAAGGAACAGGTTTGTATTGGGATTTAGCAACAGCACATCCTGAAAAATGGGCACGCTGGATCATTCTTCGAACTTATGATCAAGGAGATCAAACCTACAGAATACTACAATACAGCACATCTTTTAAGGAAAATTATACATTAGTACATAAATTTCCATTTGCCGATATATATGAATTAAAACCTGAATTCATATCTGCTCTTGAGACAAATGCAAGCGCTTTTGAATAATATGAAAAAAAAATTAAAAATTATAATTTTTTTACTTTTAATGATAATTTTTTTGTCAGGTTTTTATATATTTATAAAAAATAAGATAGATCAAAACTGGCAAGTAAAATCAATTGATACTATGAAATATTCAAGAGATGAGGCTCAAAGAGGAATAAATGATAAGAATTATGTTTCATCAATTGACAGACAGATGGCCGAGATTGCTGGAGCTGGGGCAAATTATGTTGCAATAGGAACACCATATGATAAAGAATTTTTGCCGGTATTGAGGTTGTGGGTAAAAGCAGCAAGAAGACGTGAGCTAAAAGTTTTCTTTAGGGGAAATTTTTCGGGTTGGGAAGAGTGGTTTGGGTATGAAAAAATTGGAGAAGAAGAACATCTGAGGTTAACAGAAGAGTTTATTCTTGAAAATTCTGATCTTTTTGAAGATGGAGATATTTTCTCATCTTGTCCAGAATGTGAAAATGGTCCAAGATTCTCATATCATGACAAAATAGCTGTTTCTAAGCACAGGAGCTTTATCCTACAGGAATACCAATTAACCAAAAAAGCTTTTGAGGAAATAGAAAAAGATGTTGATTCAAATTATTTTTCTATGAATATGGATGTTGCAAAACTTATTATGGATCGTGAAACTACTGAAAAACTTGATGGAATTGTGACTGTTGATCACTATGTAAAAGATACTGAGGTGCTTGCTAGAGACGTAGAAGCACTTGCTAACCAAACCGGTGGAATGATAGTTCTGGGTGAGTTTGGCGCTCCAATTCCTGATATCCATGGAGAAATGAACAATCAGCAACAAAAAGATTGGATTGAGGCTGTTTTAACAGATTTATCTAATCGTTCTTATATAAAGGGAGTTAATTATTGGGTGGGTGTGGGGGGCTCTACAGCTCTCTGGAGTGACAGTGGGGATCCCAAACCAGCAGTTGAGGTAATTAGACAATTTTATCAAAAGAAATAACATATAGTAATATACTATTGACAAACTAATTGATCTATGATATAAAGTGATTCATACTTTCTATAAGTCTTAATATGAATAAAAATAAAAGTATTTTAATGGTAACAGCATTCGCCCTTTCGCTTGGGTTTGTTTCACCAGTTGAAGCAGCAGGCGGTGCTCCTGATTTTGGGACATGTGTTGCTCCAAAAGGAGAAGTAATAGCTAGCTACGCAAATGGGGTTCATGGAATTCCAGGAAAAAGAGAAACCTTTAAAGGTTCAGACACTGTATATAAAATATCTCAAGACGTAGTCTTGCAGTGTTTTTGTCCAGAAAACGGCAAAGGAATCCAAACTAATTGGCTTAGAGCAAAAGATCTTTCCAAAACAGAAATAGCAAAGCTCAGAAAACAAGGATGGGTCTATATCGCAACAGGTTCAGTCTGGGGACTTGATGATGTTGCATATCTTGCAAAAAATGTTGAATATACATGTAAAGCTGGAGTAGCCACAAAAGGTCTTGCAAATACAGGTAATCTTTTTCTTCTCAATACCCTTCTTTTAGGCGGCATGACAACAGCTGCATTAGCATTTCTTTTAAAGAAATTCAGAAAATAATCGAATTTCATTATGAAGAATGCATTCAACATTTTTCTAATTACTTTATCTATCGTTTTTTTCACACTTGCAGGTTTCCAGGTTTATCTTCGACTCAATCCCTCACGTACTCTAGCTGTTTCTACTGTTGGTTTTGAAAAATATCGTTATCCTCAGGTATTTGATCAAGTTGATGAAATAGTCGTTCTAAGCAACCCAATAAGAATTCAAATCGAAGATTTAGGAATTAACTTACCTATTTTTCAATCAAGAATTAATAACGATGTTTGGGAAACAACGGATAAGGGCGCATCTTATCTCGTAGAAACGCCAGTTCCTGGAGACAAAGGCAATAGTGTTATCTATGGACATAACTGGAATGGTTTGTTTGCAAATCTAGTAAATACAAAGTCAGGACAAATTGTGAAAGTGGAGTATGAAGATGGAAGCACTAAGGAATTTGTAGTTGATCATACATCAATTGTAGGTCCTGATAATTCAGAAATTTTAGCTTTTTCAGAAAAACCGATATTGACAATATATACATGTACTGGTTTTCTTGATTCTCAAAGATTTGTTGTTGTTGCAACACTTAAACAATAAAACCCCACTATAGCTTTTTGCTAGGCGGGGTTTTAAGTAAAACAAATATTGTTGTTTCATGATTATGATTAGGACAGAAAATCATAATCTAAAAAGTGTGTTCTTAGATTAAGGGATATGCTTATTCTTGTCAATTAGTGCAAAGACAATTAAACTATATCAAAAGGTAGAATTATTATTTTTTGTTAAAACTTAAAGATATTTTTGTTTTTAATCCAATGTGATCTGAGAGAAACCTTTTTTTGTTATTTCCAAGTATTTCTTTTTTGTTGAAAATCTCAATTGTATTTTGTATTTTTATTTTTCCAGTATTCATTCTTAAAAATATATAATCAATTCTTTTTACTTTTTTGTGTTTGGGTAAAAATGATTGGTGCTGTGTAGGGGTATGAAGTCGTTTAAATAAATCCTCAAGCTTTGCATTTTTAATAAAATCCTTATAGATGAGTGAATCTTTTGCGGTATTAAAATCTCCTGCTGCTATTAGATCTCTTTTCTTTTTTGAATGATTGTTTATTATTTCTGAAAGTTGCGCAAGTTGAGCGCTATTATACTTGCTAAAACGGTTTTTCATCGAGTAGTCATGGTCTAGATTTGGCGTGATGTGAGCGTTTAGTATATATACTGGGTAATTCTTCAATTTGCAAACAAGCGCTCCATTCCTAATTATATGAGCTATAAATGAAGTGTTGGTGAGACTTCCTCTAATTTCAAAATCGATATATTCTGTTTTTTCAACTTTATGTTTGGAAAACATAACGAGTCCGCCTTTTGGCCCATAAAGATATTTTTTATAAATAACATAAGGATATTTTGTAAGTTGTTTTCTTAAAATATTTAAAAAAGAGTATGTGTGAACCTCTTGAAGAAAAATTAAATCAACATCTTCTTTTTCAAGAATTTCAGCAATTTTTTTTTGTCTTTTTATAAAATTTATAGAGTCCCAAAAGCCGTGAAGACTATCAAAACTAAATGCTCCCATGGTATTAAAACAAATAAGTGTTAGTTTAAGGGTTGTAAATTTCATCCAAACATTATACCATATTAGTCGTTATTTAAAGCTTTTTATGCAGTTTAAAAAATTTATAAAATATATAAGTAAAATCATTTTTTTCTCAGTTGTCTTTGCTTTTTTGGCTTGGCTCTTGATTGGTCGGAATATTGAAAATGGTTCACCACTTTCCCCTCTTCCAGACTTTTTAACACTAAGCAAGAATAAGCAAGTCAGATTTTTAGATTTGTGGTTTCCAGCTCTTGAAAAAAAAGATGTTGCAGGATTTGATACCTCATTCTTTACAGCGGAATCAGCAATTGTTTACGACCTGACAGATAATAAAACAATTTTTGAAAAAAATCCTACAAAAAAATTAGCCATGGCATCTATTACTAAAATAATGACTGCTATTGTAGCCATAGAAAATAAAAAAAACGATGATAAATACCTGGTGAAAAAAGAAAATCTGGTGGGAGAGAATGTAATGGGACTTGATATAGGAGAGGTGCTTTCTCTGGAAGATTTGCTTTATGGACTTATTCTTCCATCGGGAAATGATGCTGCTGAAGTTCTCGCGTCAAATTTTCCAACAGGAAGAAGAGGATTTATAAAAGCTATGAATGACAAAGCAAGATCAATGGGCCTTTTTAATACAGTATTTAGCAATCCGTCAGGACTCCAGGGTGATGGTCTTCAGCAGACAACTACTGAAGATTTGGTGGTTATTACCAAATATGGACTTGAGAATCATCCGCTTTTTGCAGAAGTTGTTGCTACTCCAGAGCATCAAATTCCAAAAACATATGATCATAAGTCTTATTATTTATATAATGAAACAAATCTATTGACAACATATGAGGGTGTAAAAGGTGTAAAAACAGGTTATACACCTGAGGCAGGATTTTGTTTGGTTACTTACATTGATTATGGTGGTCATGAACTAATAGCAGTGATTCTCAATAGTGAAAATAGAAGAGAGGAGATGATAGAACTGCTTGATTTTTCTTTAAATTCCCTTGGCATAGCTCCACCAAAGTACAGAGGATGATGAGCGGGTGAAGGGAATCGAACCCTCGTATGCAGATTGGAAATCTGCTGTTCTACCATTGAACTACACCCGCATATTCAGATCTATATTTTATAATAATTGAGGTTTTAATACAACTGAGGTATAATATATTTCTGGTTGTTTATGCCGCGGTGGTGGAACGGTAGACACAGGGGCCTTAAGAGCCCCCGTCCGCAAGGGCGTGAGAGTTCGATTCTCTCCCGCGGCACCCCGCTGACTAATAGCTTAATAGCTATTAGTCATTGGCTAAATTAAATTCGGGGAGTAGCTCAGTTGGCTAGAGCGCGCGGTTTGGGACCGTGAGGTCGGAGGTTCGAGTCCTCTCTCCCCGACCAATATATTATGAGTCGAGTCACAGATAATTATAAAAAACATACTGTTGGTTATTCTTTTTGGCAATTCAAATTTTTGCAAAAACTATTAATCGATAACTACTTATTCATCCTTCTTCGAGAGGTAAAAAACCTCAAGCCTGAAAACGTACTAGAAGTTGGATGTGGTGAGGGGTTTATTCTTGAAAAGTTAAAAAATGAAAAGGCTTGTAAAAAACTATTTGGAGTTGATATCTCAAAGGATGCAATAAATTTAGCAAAAAAAATACACCCTGGCCTTGACCTCAAAGAAGGGAATATCTATAATCTCCCCTATAAAGATAACTCTTTTGATTTAGTGATTTGCGCTGAGGTTCTTGAGCATCTTGAAAAACCGATTGACGCGATGAATGAAATAAAAAGAGTCTGCAAAAAAAATCTACTACTTTCAGTTCCAAATGAACCTCTTTTTAGAATTGGAAATTTTACAAGAGGCAAGAACTGGTCAAGATTTGGTAATGACATAGATCACATTCAGCATTGGTCAGAGAATAGTTTTAGGAAATTTGTAGGCAAATTTCTGAAGGTTAAAAAGGTTGTTACTCCCCTGCCATGGATATTTGTGATTGCTGAAAAATAATTATTTTTTCGCCTCAAGACTCTGGAGAATAACAATTATAAATGAAACAAAAGGAATAGCTAGAAGTGCTCCTGATATTCCCATCAAATTTGCACCAGTTATCACAGCAAGAATCACAACAACAGGATTAAGGCCAACTGCGCGTTCCATTATTTTGGGAACTAGGAAATTGTTTTCAATTGCCTGTATCAGAAGATAAAGAATAATCACAATTACTGCCAATTGAGGTGAGATGGTAAGCGCAACGATTACAGCGGGGATAGCAGATAGGATGGGTCCAAGAGTTGGTATGACCTCAAGAATCCCTGCAAGAAGTGCAAGGGGCAATGGGTCTGGTATCCCGATAAGTGTCAAGCCAATCCATGAAAAAACACCTATAAAAACACTAAGAACTACTTGTCCCCTTACCCAAGCGCCAAGTTTTTCGTTAATCTGGTCAAGTGTCTTGAGAATAAATGTATGCCGATGTGGCTGAAAAAGATCAGCAAACCATTTTTTAAAAGATTCATGATAAAGAAGAAGGTAAAAACTAACGATAAGAATGGTAAGAAAAGAAAACAATCCTCCAAATACTTTGGTTGTGAAAGAAAAAGCTCCCTCACCAACTTTTCCTAATTGCCCGCTGAGATTAAGTGTTTGTTCAAGTTGTCTTGGGTCAAAAGCAAATCCAAAAGTTGATGCGGATTGATCTATGTATCTTGGCAGTCCTTTCACAAGAGCTGATATTTGTTCAATTGTAAACGGAACAAGCGGAAATACAATTAAAATTATTGAAAGCAGTATGCCTAAGTATGGGATGAGAACCGCAAGCACGTTTGGTAGTTTTTTTATTTTAAGATAATCAACAATCGGAAGAATAGCTGCCATTATAATATAAGAGATAAATATAGAAACTAAAATTCCTCGTACATGAAATACAAGCCAGCCCAACACAATCGCAAAAAGTGCGAACATTACCTGATTAGCAAGAAGATATTTTATAAATCTCTGTAGCATAGCTTGACTATATGAGAATTAGAAGCTTTTGTCAATTAGAAATGGGTTTGTAGTACGCCCAGAGGGATTCGAACCCCCGACCATGTCGTTAGAACCGACGTGCTCTATCCAACTGAGCTATGGGCGCATAAAGCTATTTTACCAATTACGCCTACAAGTTGCAATAAGATATCCTATAGTTGAAAATTTGATAAAATTTTGCTATACTTCAGGCATGAAAGAAGTAAAGATATCTGCTATTGACTTACTGGCATATCCTGATTTTGAAGCAAGTGTGTTTGATAATGGAAAAAAACTTCATGCTAGGCAATTGGAATTAAGAAATGGTTGGGATCGAAGAATAGAAAATATTTCAAGGGAACCAGGGGTTATTTTGGTTTATTTTTCTATACTTGATATCAACCAGATATCTAGTGGTTGGAAGAGCAGTGACTCATTGTTATCAGCTATTGAAAAAGAGGAGATTAAAAGACAACAAAAGTATAATAATCTCCTTAGAGAAAGGCTTCTTATTATTCCAAGAGATGTGCCCGTTACCAAAGATCTTCTTGGTAAAAAATTGAAGCAAAATGGGCTAATATTTAGCCCAGAAAATTCTAGGTTGACAGCTTATGGTGAATATACAGAAAATGGAGTAGTGGGCAGGAGAAATGATGTTCGAGTTGCTCTTGGGATATCTGGTATCCATATTGGAACAGATTGTGATTTATCTTTATCTATTGAGCAGCAAAGACAGATAACACGTTGGAGAGCAAGAAATAGAGACGAGTAAAGTATGAGAATTTTTAATTTAGAAACTAGAAATAAAGATAGGAGTATTGTTCTTTCCGCTGATGTTGTTTTTGATGGGAAAAAGCCTGAGCGAATTTGGTTTGAGATTGAGGATATTCGTGTTGAAACTCCAGCTATTGATTACACTCCATTTCTTGCATGTGTTCTTCTTCCCTGTCTCAAACTTGGTGAAAATATTTATATTGAAGGAAATGTTTCTGAAAAGTTTTTGGAGAAAACTAAAAAGTTGATGGATTTGGTAGTTGGATGGAAAGTGGGATTTAGAAAAATAACAATTGAAACAGCTCCATCCCAGCTTCTTTCTGAAAAAAGTACAAGTTTGAAAGGAGTGGGGACGTTTTTTTCTGGTGGGGTTGATTCGTTTTATACATATCTAAAGCACAAAAAAGAAATTACTGATCTTATTCTAATTCATGGATTTGATATACCACTTAAAAATAAGATTTTATCTGAAGAAACAAAAAAACAAATTGCAAAAATTGCAGAAAAAGAAAATTTAAAGTTTATTATCGTCAAAACAAATGCCAAAGATATTCTTGAAAAATATTTGATTTGGGATTTTACACACGGAGGCGTGCTAGCTGCAGTTGGACTTTTGTTTGAAAATAATTTAAAAAAAATATTTATTCCTGGATCTGTCAGAAAAGATGAACTTTTTCCATATGGCACACATCCTTTGCTTGACCCCCTTTGGTCAACAGAGAAAATTAATTTCATTCATGACGGCACAGAATACAATAGGCTTGGCAAAATAATAAATAGTATTTCCAAGTCAAATCTGGCTCTTTCCAATCTTCGAGTCTGTACAAAAAACATAAAGGGAAAATATAATTGTTCTGAATGCTATAAATGTCTTCAGACCATGATTGAATTGATAGTTGCAGGAATTTTTGAAAAAGCAAATACTTTTGAACATCCTCTTGATCTTAAAAAAGTAAAAAATATGTACTATGACTATTCTCTTCATTATAATGATCAGGGAGAGGAAAACTTAAAAATCCTTAGAGAACAAAACCGTAAACCGGAATTGCAAAAGGCAATTGAGGAAAGTCTTAAAAAAAGTAGAGAGTTTTCTATGATTAGAACTGTTTCCAAAATTTTTTCTCAGTTCGATCAGAAATATATGGATAGAAAATTTTACAGATTTGTTTTTGGCATCAGCAATAATCAAGATAGAAATTTTGTTTTTAAATTTTTGATGAAAATAGGTTTTTTGAAATAATATGACGACACTTTTCGTACCACTTATTGTTAATATGTTGTTTGGGATATTTAGTCTTAAGATTTTTTGGATTGCTACAGAAATTAGAGAATTCCCAAAACGTCTTAATTTTCAGATGTTCAAGACTAACTTTATTGAAATTATCATACTTGTTCTTCAGATTTTTGCATCAGTCTATACTCCTCTTCCACAAACGCCTTTTGATTCGCTAATTGTTATAACAGGAGTCTTAATGTATGTTGCTGGATTTGTGATTGCTGTTTGGGGAAAGGTGATAATGAGTGGTTCTTGGGGAATACCTGGTGTGCATGATAAAAAACAAGACGAACTAATTGTCGCTGGTCCTTTCAAATTTAGTCGAAATCCTATTTATGTTGGATTTACGCTTTTGTATTTAGGGTTTGCTATTGCAATTAAAAGTTGGTTGGTGATACTTAGAATTCCTCTTATTTTTTATTTTTATAAATCAATCCTTAAGGAAGAAAAGCTTTTGGAGAAAAAGTTTGGAAGTAAGTATTTGGATTACAAGTCTAAAACTCCCCGCTTTATTTCTTTGAAAAAGAAAAAAAAGGCATAAGTAGATATGCCAGAAGATCAACTCCGATATATTTTGCAAAAAGATCCTGCTTTTTTTTATTGTCATAAGCTTTTTTGTAGTCAATAGTATCTTTTGCAATAGTGTAGTAAAGAGGCGGAAGCCAATTGTTTGGAAAAAGCTTATGTAGCAGGGTGTCAATCTTGTCTTTGGCAATTGAAAAAGGCTTTTTATTTTTTTCTCTTAGTTCAATAAAATTTTCTCTTGAAAGCGCTGCCAAAACATCGGTATTTGGCTTTCTGGTGTCCTGATATTTTTTGAAAGCATCTTCAAGAGAGGATGTATTATCGATCAGGTCTCTTAGAAGCAAACAATCATCAAAAGCAGCACAGGTTCCCTGTCCGTAAAATGGTATTACTCCATGAGCGCTATCACCAACAAGTACAAAGCTTTTTAAATACCAGTTGTTAGTAAGAACTGTTACAAATGATCCTGTTGGTTTTTTTATAAAGCTTTCAGTAATTTGACTTGAAAGATCAGTTAGGTCTGGAAAATTTTTATCTAGATAGGTTTTTATAAAAGGTTCGCTTATAAGTTCTTCAAAACTATTTATGCCTTTGAGGGGAAGATTAAACATAAGTGTAAATGTTTTGTCAGGATTTGGAAAGGCAAGAAGAAGAGAATTTTTTCTTGGCCAGGTGTGGGTTGAATTGTTTCTTAAGTTTAGTTTTGTTGCTGTTTGCTCAGAAATATTTACTTCTTTGTATCCCCAGTCTTCGTAAGTTCGCGCTTCTGATTTGTCACTTTTCTCATTTTTAATATTTGTTCTGACAAAAGAATTTACCCCATCTGCGCCTATTATTATATCTGCTGAATCTGAAAAATGACCAGATATTTTTTCAAGCACTATTGTTTTGTTAAGAAAATCAATTCTTTGGCATTTTGTGTTGAAGTA
The DNA here is from genome assembly GCA_029260905.1 of Candidatus Levyibacteriota bacterium. GTDB lineage: Bacteria > Patescibacteriota > Microgenomatia > Levybacterales > UBA12049 > JAJDCH01. The sequence goes on from JAJDCH010000014.1 coordinate 40,235, forward strand.
GATTTTGATATTTTCTTTTTTTTCAATTAAGTTAAGGAAAGTTGAATTGAGATTATTCCTGTGAATAGTAAAAAGCACTTCTTTGCCTGATGTGTCAAACGATGTGAATTGTGGCTTTTTGTTTAAAAAATGCGCAACGTTTCCCTCGGCAAGAATAGTATGCTTTGCTACTTCGTCCCAGATGTTTATGCGTTTTAAAGCTAAGATACTTCTGTAGTAAAGCGTGAGGTTGTATGAGCGTCCAGATATCTCAGGGTAATGTCTTATGTCTTCACCTGCTTCATAGATATTTATATCGTATTTTTTGCTATCCAAACAAAGCGCCATGAAACACCCTGCTAGCCCACCGCCAATAATAATTATTTTCTTTTTTATCATGTTATAATATTAAAATGAACCCCCTTATTACTATAAAAGGAAATGTGATAGATGGCAAGAAGCGCGGCAAGGATTTTGGATTTCCAACTGCGAATTTAAAACCTGAAATAACTTTGCCTGAGGGTGTTTTCGTATCTGAGACTATTGTAGCTAAAAATGTATATAAGTCAGTTACTTTTATTGGAGCAGCAAGAACCTTTAATGAGTCAGATATTATAGTTGAAACATATATTATTGATTTTAGTCAGGATATCTATGGTTTGGAAATCGAGGTTAATTTATTGAAAAAAATAAGAGATAATGTGAGGTTTAACAACAAAGAAGATTTGATAGCGCAAATGAAAAAAGATGAGGCAGAAACAGTTAGGTTTTTTAATTAGTATAACCCATGGTAAGTAGATCTCTGTCAATTTTTTTGTAAATAACATTTTTTAATTTTATAGCATCAGCTATTTTTTCGACACCTTTTCCTGAAATTGCAGAAACAGATTCTTTTCCACCAATCAGAATTGGCGAATGAAAAATGTATACTTTGTCAATAAGTTTTTCATCAATAAAACTTCCAATTACTTCTCCCCCGCCCTCAACAAGAACGCTGAGAATATTTCTTTTTTTTAGTTCATTTAACAAAGTTCTAATAATTATTTTATCGCTTTTAAATTTGATAAAATCTATTCCTATTTTTATTAACGCCTTTTCATTTTTAGCATCTGCTTTATTTGTTGTGACAATAATTATATTTTTATCTCTTAAGACATCTGACTTAAGAGGAATTTTTAGAGTGGAATCAAGGATTATTCGAGTTGGGTTTTTTTTGTTTTTAGACTTTGTTCCAAGATTGGGATTATCTGCTAGAACTGTATTTATGCCAATTAAAATTGACTGATATTCTCCTCTAAGGCTTAAGGCAAATTTTCGGGATTTTTGATTGCTAATCCATTTAGAATCTTGCGTTTTTGTCGCGATTTTGCCATCAAGACTTGAAGCAAATTTGATAGCAACAAAAGGTCTTTCTTTTTCAAAAAAACTAAAAAAGGCTTCATTTAAAATCTTTGCTTCTTCTTCAAGAATGCCAATAGATGTAGTTATTCCTGCTTTTTTTAATTTTTCAATTCCCTCTCCAGATACTTTAGGATTTGGATCAAGCGTTGAGCATATAACTTTTTTGATGCCCGATCTTATTATTAAATCAACACAAGGTGGAGTTTTTCCAGAGTGACTACATGGTTCAAGATTTACATAAAGTGTTGACCCAGTTAATTTTTCCTTGCAATTTTTAATTGCTTCTACTTCTGCATGATATGAGCCAAATTTTTTATGAAAGCCATTGGAAATTATTTTGTCATTTTTAACAATAATAGCTCCAACCATTGGATTGGGATTGGTGTGACCGAGTGCTTTTTTTGCAAGTTTAAAAGTTTGATTTAGGTAAAATTGATCTGTCATTTTAGAAAATGTCCAAGCTTTTGTTTTTTAACTAGTAGATATTTTTGGTTTTGTTTGTTTGGTTTTACTTCAAGAGGGATTCTTTTTACAATCTCAACCCCATAAGTTGTTACTTGTTTTATTTTATCCGGATTATTTGTCAAAAGATTTATTTTTGCAATGTTTAGGTCTTTTAATATCTCAACTGCTATTTTGTAATCCCTGTCATCAATTGGAATGCCCAGCTCGTTTTGCGCATCAACAGTATCAAATCCTTTCTCCTGAAGCGCGTAGGCTTTTATTTTATTAAAAAGTCCAACACCTCGACCCTCCTGGTTGAGATATATAATGATACCTGATTTGTTTTTTTGAATGAGCTTCATGCTTTTAATTAATTGTTCCTGGCAATCGCAACGTAGTGATGAAAATGTATCACCAGTCAGGCATTTTGAATGAATCCTTGTAAGGACGGGTTGTTCTTTTAAATCACCAACTGTCAGTAAAACATGTTCGAGATTGTCTGTTTGGGATTTGTAAATACTAATTTGAAAGTCTCCGTATTTTGTAGGAAGAAATGCTTGTATTGTGTTGGTCATTATTATAATTTTTTTGCTGTCTTAATAGTTTCAACAGCCGATCTTGCAACCTCTGCACCCTTCATAGTCAAGTGTTTTTTAAAGAATTTAATATCTGATGAATTGTTTTCATCAAATCTTTGTGGAGTAAGGACAGCAGAAAGAATGGGAGTATTTGTTTGAAGTGAAACCTCCATCATTCCATTTAGTACTGTTTGGGCTACAAATTCATGACGGTATATTCCACCATCAACAACAAGTCCAAAAGCAATCACTGCATCAAAATTATTCTTTTGAAGTATTAACTTAGATGTGAGTGGTATTTCAAGACTGCCTGGAACTTGAAATTGTTTAACATTTTTTTTAGTATCAATCCCAAGCATTGATAACTCAAGAGTACATGATTTTGTCATGGCGCTGACAAGATCCTGATGCCATTTAGCAGAAATAAATGCAATTTTATAATCTAATTTTTTATTATTATTTTTCATCTCTATTAGTTATTTTTATTTAAATTTTTTTCTATGTATTTACCAATTAGATCTGTTTCGATATTTATCATATCGCCAATTTTTATATTTCTTAACATCGTGTTTGCATAGGTGAATGGAATAATTCCGACATTAAATGATTTTCTGTTAACACTGATAACAGTAAGAGAAATTCCATTTATAGTAATTGAACCCTTTTTAATAATTTGTTTGCTAAGCTCAATTGGATAAGAGATTGTTAGTATTTTGCTGTTTCCATTTTGTTCAATTTTTTTGATTATTCCTATGCCGTCAACATGCCCTTGAACAAGATGTCCGGATATGAAATCATTAAGCGTAAGAGGTAGTTCAAGATTTACAACATCATTTATTTTTAATGTTTTAAACATTGTTTTGGAAACAGTTTCTGGCATGATATCAATAGAGAAGCTTTGTTTTGTTGGTAAGTCTACAACTGTTAGGCAAGTACCATTTGCTGAAACACTCATGCCCTTTTCTAGTTTTTGATAGAAATCTTTTTTTGCTTTAAACACAAAAGTTGATTTCTTATTTTTAATTAACTTTCCCAAATGATTTATAATTCCTGTAAACATAGCACAAAAAAACCCGCGTCAACGGGGTGAAACTCTGCCTAAGCAATTTGTCTTTCTTTTATCCCGACTGTACGGTCGCTATTGGATTTTCACCAATTCATGTCGCCTTAGACGACTCGTAGAGTTATCCCATTGGGAATCACTACCGATTTGGACTTCCACCAAACCCCGAAAGAACAATATAATAATACTTAATCTGAAGCTATTTGTCAAATAAAAATCTATTTTGAATTTAGTATAATTAAGAAAATGTTTCCGCTTTCAGACTCAATCAAATCCAAAAGATTTCCTTTTCTTAATCTTGCTATTGTTGTTGTGACTGTATATGTATTTTTCAGACAGGTTATGACGCCAGACTTTGAAGCATTTATTTTCCAGTATGCGTTGGTTCCAAGACTTGTTGATTTCTCAAATTTTGAAACGTTTTTGCCGTTTATTACTTCAATTTTTCTTCATGGAGGATTTTTGCATTTGCTTTCCAATATGTGGTTTTTGATTGTTTTTGGAGACAATGTGGAGACGCATCTTAATCCAATAATTTTTTTATTTCTATATTTTGTTGCAGGAGTTGCAGGGGGTGTCAGTCAGTATTTATTGATGCCTGATGCAAACATACCAATGCTTGGTGCATCAGGCGCAGTTGCAGGAGTTCTTGGTTGCTACTATGTTCTTTTTCCTCATTCTAGGATAAAAACACTTGTCTTTATTTTGTTTTTTGTAACAATTGTAAATATTTCTGCCCCCTTTATGCTTGGTTATTGGTTCGTACTTCAGGTTTTGTCTGCGCTGAGTGCCGGATCCGAGCTTGCAGCACAGGGTGGAGTTGCATTCATGGCGCATGTTGTTGGGTTTATAATCGGCGTTTTATTTGGAAATATATTTAGAGGAAAAAGAGATCAAGCTTTTGAAAAATAATATATTCGGGCTTTGGGCTTTGAATTAATCTTTAAAAATGCTAAACTAAATAAGTTGTAATGAAATTTTTAAAGCTTCTTAAGAAACCCCTTGTATGGTTTAGGAAAACAAGAAAGAGAAATAAATTACTATCCATAATTGCTGTTGTGGTTGTAATTATTTTGCTAAATTCTATTGTTGCTGCAAATAAGAAGCCAGATTATGAAACAGATACTGTAAAAAGAGGAAGCATAACTCAAATAGTAAGCGAAACAGGAAATATAAAATCTGCAGGAAGAGTAGATGTACCAAGCACAACAACAGGGATAGTTGAAGAAATCTATGTGGATAATGGCAATAGCGTCACAACTAGTCAAAACCTTTTTAAGGTTCGCGCTATTGCAACTGAGCAGGAAAAGGCTAGCGCTTATGCAGGATATCTCTCAGCGAAATCAACTCTAGATGCTGCTAATGCTACACTGTTTACTTTGCAGTCGCAGATGTTTGCTGCATGGGATAAGTACAAAGAGCTTGCAGAAAGCGATGAGTATGAAAATGATGATGGTACAGCAAAAACGCAACAGAGAACGCTTCCAGAATTTCATATCCCTGAAAAAGACTGGTTCGCAGCAGAAGCAAAGTTTAAAAACCAGCAAGCAGTTATCAAGCAAGCAGAAGCATCTGTAAATGCTGCATATTTATCTTATCAGGCAACTCAAAACTCAACTACCACTTCCCCTACCTCAGGTACAGTTGCAAACCTGTCTGTTTCAGTTGGCGACAATGTTCAAGCCGGAGGTAATGCTCAGGCAGCGCTTCTGACAGGGGTGAGCGCTAAGCCTGTTTTGACAGTTGCTGGTTTGTCTGAGAATTTTTCAGTTGAGGTAGTGTTGAATGAAACAGATATTCCTAAAATCAAAAAAGGTCAAAGAGCAAAGGTAGAGGTTGATGCACTTTCCGATAAAGAATTTGATGGGATTGTAGATCATGTTGACTCAATTGGATCAAGCAATAATGGCGTGATCACCTACAATGTATTGATATCTCTCTTGGGTACGGATAGTGAAATTCGCTCAGGTATGACAACAGGAGTTGAGATAGAGGTAGAAAAGAAAGAGAATGTGTTGACAGTTGCAAGCTCTGCAATCAAGCCATATCAGGGTGGAAGAGCAGTTCGCGTCTACAATGAAAAAATCAAAAAAATTGAATTTAAATCTGTAAAGCTTGGAATTAAAGGAGATGGTAGAACTGAAATATTAGAAGGCTTGGATGAGGGAGAGGAATTGATAATTTCACTTCCAAATGAAGAAATATCACGACCAGGACTTTTTGGCAACTAATGGCAGTAAAAACTCCACTCATAAAACTTGATAATGTAACAAAACGCTATCCCCTAGCAGATGGTGAATTTTATCAAGCGCTAAATGGCGTCTCTATGAATATAAAAGAGGGGGAATTTGTGGCAATCATGGGGCCATCTGGCAGTGGGAAGTCAACATTTATGCATATCATGGGTCTTTTGGATGTACCAAGTACTGGCAGATACTTATTGAAAGGAAAAGACATAGAATTATATTCCTCAGATGAATTAGCGGATATACGCAATAAAGATATTGGTTTTGTTTTTCAGTCATTTAATCTTCTCTCTCGTACTACTGTTCTTAAAAATGTAGAACGTCCCATGATGTATGCTGGGATTTCTCAAGATGAGCGAACAAAGCGCGCGATGGATGCTCTCAGATTAGTTCAGATTGATAATAAAGCTGAGAATCTTTCAAATCACATTTCAGGAGGTCAAATTCAACGAGTTGCCATAGCTCGTGCCATGGTAATGAATCCTAGTATTTTACTTGCTGATGAGCCGACTGGAAATCTAGATACAAAAACATCAAAGGAAATAATGGAGCATATAAAAGAGCTAAATAAAAAAGGGACAACTATAATTTTAATTACACATGAGGAAAACATAGCTGACTATGCAAAAAGAATTGTACGGATAGTGGATGGAAAAATAGTTGCAGATAGACAAAAATAATTATGGATTATAAAGAAATAGTTAAGACTTCGCTTCAGGTTCTCAGACGAAACGTCATGAGGACATCTCTAACTATGCTCGGAATCATAATTGGTATTACATCAGTAATACTTATTGTCTCAATTGGGCAGGGTGCTGTAAAGTTCATAACTGATGAACTTTCAACTTTTGGTACTGATTATTTTCAGATAAGTCCCGGGGCTGATCAGTTTAGCACACTTACGGGTTCGGATACCTTAACGCTTGATGATGTTGATGCAATAAAAACTGATCCATCGCTTACAAATGTTAATAAGGTTATCCCTGTTTCTCTTCAGTCAGCAAGGGTCACCGCCAATGATGAAGATGAAACAATTAATATATCAGGAACTACCACCGATGCTCCAGCTATCTTAAGGCCTGAAATACTCTATGGTGAATTTTTAAGTAATGAAAATAATACTGCCTCTGAGCATGTGGCTGTGATGGGTTCTGATGCAGCAGAAACTTTTTTTGGTGAAGATACAAATCCCACAGGTGAGCGGATAAGAATTAATGGTACGCCATACCTCGTGATAGGAGTAGCGCATTTTGAATCAGCCCTAGCAGGCTCTGTTCTTAGTAATTCTATTTTTGTTCCTATTAATGTGATGTTTCGTGAGATACAGGGGCAAGAAAGAATACAAGAAATAAATGTAAGTGTCAAAAATACAGATGCTCTAAATCAAACCATTGATGACGTGGAAGTGCTTTTGAGAGACAGGCATGATCTAGACGAAGATGAGGAAAATGATTTTCGTATATCTAGCGCGCAGGATATACTGAGCACGGTTGAGACAATTACAAGTCTTTTGACTCTTATGATTGCAGCAATATCTGGTATCTCACTAGTTGTCGGAGGAGTCGGTGTCATGAATATCATGCTCGTGTCAGTTACGGAGCGAACGAAAGAAATAGGGCTGTTGAAGGCAATTGGCGCCAAAGAAAAAGATATCCTGACTCAATTCCTGGTGGAATCAGTAGTAATGACAATGCTTGGTGGAATTATAGGAATAGTTTTTGGGGTAGCTGGTGCATTCGTAGTCTCAATTTTTGTAGGAATTCCATTTGTGGTCAGTCCTATTGCAGTCCTTCTAGCAGTTGGTGTTTCATCACTTGTGGGAATAGCATTTGGCCTCTATCCTGCGCGTAAGGCTGCCCGTCTCTCCCCCATCGATGCGCTGAGGTATGAGTAATGCGAGATCCTGAGTACGTTGAAGGATTAACGCGCTGAGATAAGAGTAGTGTTTGTTTCAATAATTTTAATTTGATTTAAGAAGTACCCAGTTTTTTGATACTTCGGGTACTGAGCAAAGATTGCGGTTAAAACAGCACGGGCGTCTCACGCCGTGGTTTAGCTTATCAAGCATGACTTCTATATGCTTTTGGCGCGTCTCAGGTGTCTTGACTGCTCTTACCCAGCGGATCCAGTCCCATCTAGCAAGAGGTGTGATATCTTTCCATAAAGCTTGTGCTTTTTGAGAAGTTGACAGAGCTTTCTTTACATCCGAGGGGACAACCGGTTCTATCCACTCTTTGGTTGGTTCAAGTGTGACTTGAACCATATCCCCTACCCTGGCTTTTACCTGATCAAGAAGTTTTTTATCAGGAGCAAACCAGTGACTAGGTTTTGATCCCTGTCCATACCTCCCATCAGGTTCAAGGAGTGTTTTAAAAGGAACATTATTTATCTTTCCCTTCACCATCGTCATCCCACGCGATGGAAGCTGAGCAGAAGAGTCTTCAGGCAGGTGAAGAATCGTCCAGTTGTTGATTTTAAATAGCTTGGTTTCAAAGTGAATAGCGGACATGAAGATATTATAGCAAAGTTAGAAAATGGGTTATTGGGTGAGTGATAGTTCGACAGGTTCACATCTTTTTCAAGGTTCTTTAGCGACGTCTGACATCGCAATACTAAAAATATATAAAACATGTCGCGTCATACGCGATCACGTCTGCACGGGCGAAGCCACGTTTGACGTGGGTGAGTGACGGGGATCGAACCCGCGGCATCCAGCTCCACAAGCTAGCGCTCTACCACTGAGCTACACCCACCATGATTAAATTCTAGTTTCTAAAAAAATTTCTTCTGTACCTGTCTTAAAATATTGTTCTCTTTTATATGCATTTGCATAAATGTATCTACCCACTGACTTCTCCCGCAAGCGGGCGGGGCTACACCTATCAAAGCAAATGTAATTATATCAATTTCGCGTAGAAGATAAAAGCAGTATATATTACTAATAGCTTTTACTTATTATTTCAAGTTTTAGTATAGTCATTTGCTAATTGACATTAATTTTGGTTGATTTTATAATTAATTTAAAAATGATAACTGAAAAAGGTACTTCGCTTGTTAAAATAGGATTTTGGGAAAAACAGGTTCTTTTTGACGCGAGAGTATTTTCAATGCCTCTTAGAGCTAGATGGCAAATTAATGAAAGGTTGGGCTTGGAAAGTCCAACAGATAGAAAATTAGCTGCATATTGTTTCAGAGAATATCAACTTAGACAGAATAGCTTATCGATGGGTAGAAATTTATCTACGATAAGAATGTCTAGCTTTAAAAATTTAGTTGATGAAAAAGAAAGAATAGAAAATCAGATTATCGAATTGGCTCATATCACGGATTTATTTGTTCAGAATAATTATTCTTCCCAATCCAACAGGCCAAATCTGATAAGGCAGGCAATCAGTAATTTAGTTACTTCTGGTACTCAACGGGATGAGCAGGAAAGAGTTGCTTTTAGGCTTGAGAGATCGATGCTCTCCACATGGGGTACTGAATGGAAAACTAGACTAGCTGAAGCTTAATTTTTGACCTCTTTTTATCTTCTTTGTCATCTTGTTTTTCGTAAATTTTTTACATAAACTAATATTGCCTATGTTTCCTGAAAAGATCATTCTTCATATTGATTTTGATTCATTTTTCGCAAGTGTGGAGCAGCAGAAAAACTCGCTTCTAAGAGGAAGACCTGTTGGCGTTACAGCAACCAATGGTAGAACGTGCATAATTGCCGCAAGTCGCGAGGCCAAAGCACTTGGTATCAAATCTCCCTCTCGTACATTTGATGCGAAAAGAATCTGTCCCTCAATTGTATTTGTGCCAGCTGACTTTGTTAATTACTGGAATATAAGTAAGAAATTTTTAAAGATTTGCAATAACTACTCCCCTGTAGTTGAGGTTTTTTCACTTGATGAGGTTTTTATGGACGCGACGCTTACGGCACCTCTTTTTGGCGGGGTTGAGGGTTTAATAAAAAAATTGAAAAAAGAACTGGCTCAGGAAATAGGTGAATACATCACTGTGTCTGTTGGTATTTCTCACAATAAAATACTTGCCAAGCTTGCATCAGGAATGAAAAAGCCTGATGGCGCTTTTGAAATAAACAAAGAGAACCTGACAGATATTTATAAAAAGGCAAAACTTACTGATATTTGTGGCATAGGTAATAGGATTGAGGTGAGGCTCAATCAAATGGGTATTTATAGTCTTGTCCAGCTTTCAAAATGTCCGTTAAATTATTTAATTGCTGAGTTTGGAGAATCTGAAGGAAATTTTCTTTTCAATGTTGGTCGTGGTGTTGATCAGAGCAATATTGTCCCGTATGCCCAGTTTCCAGGCGTTAAATCAGTGGGACGCAGCTATTGTCTGCCTGTTAATGAATATGATATGAGAAAAGCAACTCAGAATATTTATGAGCTCTGTGAAGAGGTCGCGCTCAAATTGAGGAGGCTAAATAAAAAAGCACGCGGTGTAGGATTTTGTTTCAGAGGAAACAAGGATATCTCAGGCAGGAAAACTTTTGGAACATACATGAATACAGGGAGGGAATTGTTTGAAGCATGCATGAACAATTTAAATTCTAATTTCCAATACCTAAATCCTAAACAATTTCAAAAAATAAAATATAAAAATACAAAACAATTCGATAATTATAATTTTGAAAATTTAGATTTATTTAGTGTTTCTGGTTTGGAATTTAGGATTTTTGAAATAAAATATCTCCGTCAGATCAGTATTTGGACTTTTAGCTTGAAGAATGCAGACAGTGTGCCTTTATCTTTTTTTGAAACAGCAAAATCACAAAAACTTCTTAAAACAATTGATATTTTAAATACCAAATTTGGTGATCATACGATCAGAAACGGATACCTTTTGGATGCTGATAAGCTGACAACTGTGCCAAACGGTTTTGGGGCTGATAGATATGAAAGGAAGAAATTGACTGATGAGAGTAGGCTGGTCTAATTCTGCCAGCCTACTCTCAAACCCTGTAATCTTTTAAGTTTTTCTCCTGCTAAACATCATGTAGAGCCATAGGAGTATAACTGATCCTAAAACTGCCACAAATGTTGAGTACAAATTAAATCCTGTGACTCCAGGCTCTCCAAACGCATTCATAATCATGCCACCGACGAAAGCGCCTATAATTCCAACAATAATATTTCCTAAAGCGCCTTGTTCTGCGTCATTTCCCATAATTAGTGATGCAATCCACCCAGCAAGAGCGCCAAATATAATCCAAAGAATAAAATTCATATGTTTTCACCTCCTTCCTTTTTTAATAAAGGCTATTTATTGTCCTTTATTTACATTTACATCTACCTGATCCGGAACGTTTATCTGCGGAGTAGATGATTGAGTATTGTTTCCTATTGAATTACTGACATAAGGAATTCCATAGAAAATAAAAATAATTGCAAAAATTATTATCAAAATAACCCCAAGCAAAAAGCCCATTCCACCTCCTGAATCATTATTTGTGGGTGTTGCTGGATTGTTAACTACTGTTGCCATCTAATATCACCTCCTTTCTGGTTTATGAAGCATCATAAGCTATGAGAGTAAGAGATAGATGAGGTGAAGGTAAGAAATAGATGAGAGCTATTCTATGCTACAGACATATGAGCTTTCATCAATTATTCTTTCTCTTTCTTCATGTGTGAGAGGAAGGTTATTAAGAATAGATGGATCTTTACAAATGTCTTTACACATGACAATGTGGTTATTGAGAAGATTTACTTTGTTTGCAGGCTTGAGACTAGAAAGAACTGTAATTGGATGAAGTCCTGACTGCTCAATAAGGTCTCTTAACGATCCATTTTCAGGATAGTCCCAGCTTATGACTTTCATACCCTTACACATGGCATATGCTTTAACATCTGATGTTGCTTTTGTGTTTGTGACAATCCATGCATCGTTTAATTCAGCTCCTCTTTTTATATCATCAAATCGTGCCTTGGTGTAAAGCGCTACATGAACTTGAGAGCGAGTACCAGGATTATTGTGAAATTTTGCCTCAATCATTGATCTTAATCCGTCTTTTTCAGCAATTACATCAATTTCATGTGCAATACATTCCCCCTGAAGAATTTGTCTTATTTTTGTCTTGTAGCCTTGTGCTTGAAGAATATTTGCAATAAAATCTTCAAATGGATAACCACTTGGCCCCAAGTCCATAATTGCCTGCTTGAGACTGTATTTGGATCTAGTGAAGGGCTGGGGAGATTTATCAAGATATTCAAGTATATGATGATATATCTCTTTGGTTGAAATATTATCATGAAGTCTTTCTTTTACGTGAATAAGTGTTTGGTCTTGAAGATTTTTGGGAATTCCTGCACGTTTTATAGAGGACATGACCTTTTCTTCACTAAACGGTTCTGTCTTTCCGTTTGCTTTTAGGACATTGGGCATAATTTATATTATAGACTTTTTCGTTCAAAGACTACAACTTCTTTTTCTTCTAGAACAATTTTATAGTTTTTATCTTTCCTAAGGTTTTGAATTTGGATGAGTTGCTTTTCAAGTGATGGAGCTGATTCTGTAGGATTGGTTCTGAAAATTAATATGTCAGCTACCTCTATTCCCTTAGGCAGAACATAAATATATTCCCGGTTTGATAGATGAGCCCCAATGTTATTTGATGCAGCAACTTTCTTATCTTTTGGAATATTATTTAAATAATTGTTTAGAATATACTTTTCTTTTGCTGGTTTTGTAATCATATCAAGATTTGGTTCTCTTGATCCTGGAAGTGGTCCAAAAAGATAAGCTGCATAAACAGAAACAATAATCATATGTATAGACAAATATGAAAGATTGATCTTGGGAAAAATCTTTCTTAGGACAGCTATTCCATAAATAGCACTAATAAAAATAAAAGGAGTAATGGTTGATGTGTATTGATAGTAAATTTGCTGAAAATTGTCATTGGTACTTAAGAGGTTTTTGAGAAGATCTGGAATTGCATAGATAAGAACTGGTGGAAAAAGAAGCGAAAGATATGAAAGGGGTAAAAAAAGCTTTGTTAGATAATCAATCTTTTTTTCAGTAAGAATGGCTGAGACTACATCCTGAGGGGATAAGATTATGTTTTTAATAATTTCAAATGGACTATTACCAAATTGTGAATAGTTAGATAAGGCAAAGTGATCTCCTCCACGTGCCTGCGGAATTGCAATTGATACTAAATAATAAAAAACTCCAACTCCTGTGAAAAATAAAATTGAACCAAGTAGCTTTTTGTTGTGTTTTAAAAAAAGAACAGGACCAAAAAGGGCCACAATTAAAAAAACTTGTTCTTTGGTAATGGCTGCAAGAAGCGCAAAGATCAAAAATGTAAGGTATTTCTTTTTTATCATGAAATAATATGCTGCAAGAAGGAAAGTTGTCGCTAAGGCAACAGCATGAAAATCATAGATATTAACCCGTTGCAAGCTTGGATTAAGTAGATATGCTATTGACAAAGAAAGTGCTATATTTTTATTAGTTAAAATCCTCTCTGATATTAGAAAAACAAACAGTGCGCCTATGGACAAAATAATTGTCTGAATAAATAAAAGGGTTTTGGGTGTTTGGAAAACCGCATAGAATGGTGCAAGAAATATAAGTATAAAATCTGAATGAACCGCTAGTCGAGATTGGATATTTATTCCATCTGGATTTGTAAGTGTAAATATTCTACCCTGGGTAGTATTCCAGACAGTTTGTGCCATATTCCCAAGATCAAATCTCCCAGCATAATAGTTTTCGTATCTAAGAAAAGAAATTGTTGTGAAGTAGATAATATAAATAATAGCAAGTAAAATAAGAATGCTTAATTGTTTGTTTTTGTTAATCCATGTTTCTGTTTGTATTAAATATTTATTTTTGGATTTGTACCATAAAAAAGCAAGCCCTAAAAATATAATTTCAGATATGATTAGAAAAAACCGTGCCAGCAACGATGCAAAGCCTGCAGCACTTGATGAAATAATTTTTGAAAGTCCAAAAACAATTATTCCCTCTCTAACACCAAGACCAGCTGGCGTAATAAAAGAAAGCGTGCCAATCAAAAAACTAAGTACAAAAAATCCAGCCAGTTGAAAAAAAAGTTGTGGATTAAGAAATGTAAAAGACGAAATAGCAAAATAAGCACCCATGCCAAAAAAAAGAAGGTATGTGCAGACAATCAAAAGATGAATAAAGTTCTCTGCTACACTAAATTTTTCCCAAAGTTTATGAATTTTGTGATTGAAAAGATAGACAACAAACCCGATTAGAGCTGATATGTAGACAATGCCTAACCAAAAGTTTCCAAAGTCAGGAAAAAGATATTTAGAAATAAAAGGAAGCGACAATATTGAAATTAGGAGTGCTCCAACCACAAAAAGCCCCATTTCAATAAGTAAAAGTTTGGCAATTTCTTTTTGGGTTATACCTTTGTCTGAAAAGTGGGCGCCTCTTGCTAAAAATGACCAAATATTTCCTGGAACATATCTTTTTAGTTCTGAAAACCCCCAAAAAAGAACAGAATGAGAAAGAGCTATGTCTGCATCATAGATTTTTATTAGTCTATACCACAATCCCCCTCTTAAGAAATAAAAACCTGTAAAGCAACATAAAGCATAAAAAATAAAAATATAATTAAGGTTTTGAAATTGTGTTCCAACCTCTGATAAGTTAGGAAGAATTGTTTTGACAATAAAGAATATAGCGACAATTGATATTGGCCAGCCAAGAAGGTATTTTAAGGTTGAAATAAATTTATTTTGCATTGTAAGTACGCCTGGAGGGATTCGAACCCCCGACCCCTTCGTCCGAAGCGAAGTGCTCTAAATCCGCTGAGCTACAGGCGCGTATGGTAATTTTACCAGTCTGGAGGGTGAATAACAATAAAAACTCACGAGGACTTTTTGGAGGTTTCTAATCGTTCTACTCTATCTTCAAGATCTGTTACTTTAATCTGAAGCTCTCTGGTTTGATGAGTTCCAACTTCATTGTCTATACTCAAGTCGTCAACCCTTCCTACAAAACCATCTAGAGTATTCTGAAGTTTATCAAGTTTGGAGTCCAGATTTATATTATCTGATTTCAGGTCTTTAATTTCATCCTGTATATTTTCTACTTTTATTTCGACTCTAAATATTTCAGAATGAAGTAGTTTTGATTCTTTTCTAAGATCTGACTTTGTTGATTTTTGCAAGCCTTTAATTGCATTGTCTAGATCTGACTTTGTTGCAGGTTTAATAACGTTCATGTAGCGATTAGTATATCACTTTTACGCCCTTTTTAGTCAAGATAACAAATGATATCAAAGTCTATATTTGGCTTGACCAGAAGTACCAGAAATGAATAAGAATAGTAAAAAAGATTATAAGGTACCAGATGAGGATGATGCTTGCATGGAATCGTTTGATAAAACTAATTGTTTTTTTAAGACTGTTTGGAGCTAAAATATGTTTATTTTCAAGATTAAAAAGTGTAGTGTAATAAAAAATGGGAATTGTTACACTCCAGACAATCATGCAATACGGGCAAAGAACACCTATTACAAAAACGCTTTGATAAAAAAGCCAGTGAACAAATATAATTCCAAGAATAACTCCTGTCTCAAAACATAACCAAAACCAACGCTTAAAATTGGCACCTGCGAGAATACCCATTCCTACTGTAACCACCATAGAAAATCCTCCAATGCCAATAATGGAATTGGGAAAACCAAAAATCTCTGCCTGTCTACTCGCCATGACAGAAGTGCAGCTGACTAAAGGATTTATGTTGCAGGCGGGTTGATAATTGGGATTTTTGATAAGTTCAATTTTATCTAATGTCAAAGCAAATGAAGCGACAAAACCGATTACTCCAAGTGCTACCAAAATATATCCAAGTTTTTTCATATAATTACTTTTTGGGATGAAGTGTAGTAGTTAGAAATAAAAACATCATAAACCCACCAATCATTATACCCACAAAAGCAATCCCTACAAAAAGCCATAGTCTTTTAATAAGTTCTTGCAAAAGAAAATAGGATGTCGGTTCCCTAACTTGGATTTGTTTTCCAGCGCCTTCATCTTCCTGGACTCCCCAAACATATTCAACATCATAAAAACCTTCATTTTTGAATTTGTATCTTAAACCTGTACTTCCTGCTCCATCGGTATATCCTTTTTCCGTATGAATAATTTCTATTTTTTCTTTAGGTTTCTCTCCGACAAATCCCTGCTTTTCATTTTTTTTAATCAAAAAATTTCCTTGAAGCTCTTTAATAGGCTCTCCAGATTCGTTTTCAAAGGTAAATACGATATCTACATCTTCTCCAGTCAAAGGCGAAAGTGGCGTTTGTGTTATTTCAACTGTGTAGTCACCTCTTATTTGAGGCTCATCCGAATGCGCGAATGAGGTTTTGGGAATTATTAGTAGCAATAGAAAAGCAAAGATTAAAAAAAATTTCATAGTTTTAAATAAGTTTTGTGAGCCGGGAGGGATTTGAACCCACAACCAATACCTTAAGAGGGTACTGCTCTACCGTTGAGCTACCGGCCCGAATTAGCTGTTAATCGCTAAGCGTTTGCTGTTTGCAAATTCAAGCTTTCTAATTGTAGCAAAACTGAGCTTAAATTTCAGCCTTTTTTGAAAAGTGGGTGATTTATTATTTCTTTCCACGACTTAACTCTATAAATATCTTTTCTTAGTTTTTCTTTGTTCCATGGGTAATCAATAAGCAATACTTTTGTTTTTCTTGATACGCATTCTTTTGCATAATCCAAATTGTCTTCAATTAATATATCTACTCCAAGATTTTCGCAAATCTCTTTTTTAGTTATTGACTTTCCTCCAAGCGCCCAATCTGCATGGTTAAGAACATATACATTTTCGAATTTACTTTTGAAGTATTTATCGACCCATTTTTTTGTTATATCTTCAAGCTCAATCTGACGAGAAGTGACTATAATTAGTTTGTGTTTTTTTGACAAAGTATTTATTCCCTCAATAGCACCTGAAAGAGGAATAATCCCTGGATATCGATCCTCCTTTATTAATTTTATGCAATAATTGACAGCATCTGATCTTGTAATGCCAAGTGTTTCCCACCAGCGGTAAGTATAAAACTGTAGCACGGAATAATTAGTATTATTTTCTTTGTTGTATTCTTTAAATATGTAATTATGAAGACATCCAAGCACTTCATCTAAATCTACTGCAACAAGCATGTTTTGATTATAGCATCTAGATCCAAACTATTGATTATCTTTCAAAAACACGGTACTATCAAAGTATATTAAAAGATGAATAAGTATATGCAGTTAAAAGATAAATCCCATTTATTGTTTCCTTTCTTTTCGTTTTTTCTCTTAATTGGAGCAATTGTGCTTGTTTCTTTTCAGAATCAGACAAGGCAAAGTATAAATTCAAAAGCTGCAAGCAATGTCGTAAATTGCGAAGTTCCTGGTTCTGATTTGACTATATCTACAAACGAGCAATCGCTTCTGACTCTAGTAAATGAGTATCGTAGTCAAAATAATGCAGGCCCTTTAGCTTTTAATGACTTGCTTAATAGAGCTGCTTCCTGGATGAGCAATGATCTTGCCGCAGGCAATAGACAAGGTCATACTGATTCTTTGGGAAGAAGTATTGCGCCAAGATTTAAGGATTGCGGTTATACGGCTTATCAGAATATAGGAGAAAATCTTTTTTATGGAAGTAGCAGTCCTCAGGAAGCAATTAGTTGGTGGAAAAACTCACCAAGCCACAATGAAACTATGTTAAATCCTATTTTTACAGAGGTTGGAATCGCAGAAAAGGGAGGAAAATATACAATGGATTTTGGAAGACCTTTACAGGTGGTTGATCCTTCGATTACCCTAGAACCGTCTTTGAGTGTTACTGGTGTTCCAAATGCATCAGTTTCTGCTACTCCTACACCAGAAGTAAGACCAACCGTTGATCCTCAACAGCCTGCCACAAAGGTAAAGGTTTCTATCGAGTTTAATGGAATAGGCAGAGCGGGCAATTCTTCCCCAATTAATCTTTCTCGCCAAGTAGCGCTTCAGGTTCTTGATCTTGAAAATAAAGAGGTTACCACTGCTGTTGCATTCCTCACCTATAATCAACAAAAAGGGTTTTTTGCTGGAGATGTAAATCTTGGAAAAATTGCAAATGGTACTTATTATATGAAGGTTTTTTCTGAGTTTACTCTGATCTCTCTTGTTCTTCCTCAATTTCAAGTGCTTGATTATACAAAAACACTGGAGTTGCCAACAGTTCTTCTTTATCCTGGAGATTTTGATCAAGATAATGCATTAACAATTGATGATTACACTTTGGCGCTGGCTTGTTTTCAGGATGCAGTCTGCTCAGCTGAAGAAAAAGCGGTTGATCTAAATGATGATGGAATAGCAGATATCAAAGACTATAATTTGCTTTTAGACAGTTACAATAGTTTGTCTGGCGATTAAGCACTCTTTCCAAAAAATTTATTAAGCAAACTAAACCTAACTTTTCTTTTGGGAACTCTAGCTGCTTCTTTTAGAGTTCTTGGATGTCTAGCTTTTTTGCTTGTACTTATCGCAGGAAATGAATCTACAATTTTTTTTAGTGATCTTCCCTCATTTTTTTTCAAACCAACTATTTTATTAATTGCTAAACGTACGTCTTCCCAGGTACCATCAAAATTTATTCCCAATTCTTCTGCAAATTTACTAATTATTTCTTTAGTGGGTTTATCCGGCAATAAAGCTGTAATGTCAGATCCCCTAACGCGCTTTGCATTCTTTTTTTCAAGCGCTGATTTGAAAGCATTGATAATTAAATTCATTCTTTCTGTTTGGGCTCCTGTATCAGTATCAAATTCTCGCCTGTTGTCTTTATTTAAGTTGGCATCTCCGGTGCCCTGTCTTTTTTTCAATTCAAAAATAATTGTTTCTTTTGTTTCTGTTTCTAGACCCGTATGCGCTTCTTTGTTTGCTTTAGGGGTTGCTGATATTTCAGAACGTGTTTGGGTGTTTGTGATTTCTGCTAAAACATTTGTTTGTTCATCAGGTAATACAAGCGCAATATCTCTTAATTCCTCTTGGGTCAGGTCAGGATTAAGCTTTTCCTGCTCTTTTCGTTTTCTGCGTCTTAATTCTTCTTCAAGAGCGCTTATATCAGCGTAGTATCTAGAACTAATTTTCGGCATTATTGTTGCTTCAGGTTGTCTGACAGGTATCTCAGTATTTGTTTTTATACTTTTTTTCTCGAGTATAGAAATTAACTCACCTGCAGTAGACTTGCTGTCGGGATTTATCTTTGCCTCTTTTGGTTCTGATTGGCTTTTTGGTATATTAATAGAAGAGCTAACAGCAGGACGTGTCACGTGTGTTTCTTCTGCTTTGGGAACAATAACTTTTACTTTTGCTTCAGGTACGGGTCTGAATTCCTGGCTAAAAATACCTAGTGGTACAGATGGTGTTTCTTTTATCGCTGGGGCAAGTGATGTTTCAGCAGTAGGTTGTTTTACGTCAATTGCATTTATCCTAGGTACAGAGATGGCAAATGGTTTCCCAAGTGTTTTTGCTGGGCCTTCATTGGTAACAACAGTTGAAAGATTGAATTGAGCAAAAGATGATGCACGAAATTCTCCTCCTCCTGTTAGGGTTTTAGGTGATGCGATAGAAATATTCCCACTGCGTAATGATCCTCCTTCTATTCCTCTCATAGCATATGCCTCCTTTACATTTGGTACACACAATCTATTATATTTTATACTTTGCTTTTTTCATATTTATGTGAGGTGATTATAGTAGTTGAGGCGGATTGCAACTTGATATTTAGCTTACAAAATGATTTTATTATTCTCCCTCTTCAAGCTCAAGCGCATCTGAAGCAAGTGGCTTAAGGGATGGTATATGCGCCTGAAGTTCGCCATAAAGCTGATTATTATTTCTTGAGAGTTTCTCTATATATGTTTCCATTCTTTTCCAGCGTCTTTCTGTTGTAGATTTTTCGGAATCAAGTTCTTTTTTCATAACATCTATCAATTCATCTCTTTGCTCAAATTTACTCCTGAACGAATCGCTTGTAATGACTTTATAAAGATCTCTTAGCTCATCATCGGTATGAGATGCAGACTTTTTAGCTATTGCTACATTGAGAATCCCAAGTCGGAGCACAGATGTAATTTGGATAACATACTCAAAAGAAGTTACCCAAACATTGTCTATACGATCATAAACTTTTACATCCTGAGGCATTCTATCTGTAACTAATATACAGTCACTGGCCTCAATTTTTCGCATATCTTCCTTTAGTTTTGTAAGCCAATTTTTGTTCCATGCTTTTGCTCTTTTTGCCTCCCAAAGAATAGTTCCTGCTACATTGCCAAATTTATTTCTAATTTCATGAATAATATCGCCACCTCTTATGCCTGTTGGAACTGGTTTAAAATTGTCATAAGGAAATGCTTCTCTAAGTCTTTCTTCAAGATCTCGCTCTAAAACGTCTCCCTGAAGCTGCTGAGAGCCTTGCTTGCCTTTTCTTTGAGCTTCTTCAAGCGCTTTTTGCATATCTTGAATTTTCTTTTCGTATTCAAGCTTTTCAAGTCGGTGTTTGGTTTCTGTTTCTTTTTCTATATTTTCTTTTAATTTTTTTTCGAATTCAATTCTTTCTTCCTTTTCCTGAGCTAGTTTTTTTAGAAGCTCAGTTTCTTTCTTGCTTGCTTCTTCAGATCTTTTTTTTACCTCCTCAAGCTCTCTCCTTTGTTCTTTTGATGTTTGTTCAAATTCCACTCGAAGCCTTTTTTCATTTTCGGCTGAAATTTTTGCTTTTTCTTTCTCAAATTCAGCTTGAATAATTTTCTTTTCTTCCTCACGGATTGCAGATTGAAATTCATGGATAAGTGCTTCTGAAAGTTCTACCTTTTTATTGCAATGAGGACAAATAACGCTTTTCATAAAACAGTCTAACTATAATAAACCCTAAAACGTATTTTGACAAGGATAATATTGTGTTAAGATATAAAAAGTGAAAACAATTTTACGAAATACACTTGTTTATGCTTTGCTTCTTTATTTTCTTCCCCTAGCTGTGCCGGGTGTTCAAATAACAGGTGGTATAATTACCCTTTTTGTAGGGGGATTTGGACTTGCGTTGATGTTTATGCTTTTAAAACCAGTTCTGACTATAATTAGTTTTCCAATTAACTTAATAACATTAGGTTTTTTTTCGCTTCTGACAAATGCATTCATTATCTATATTCTTACTTTTTTTTTAAGCGATGTAACCATAGACGCTTTTAACTATCCTGGCTTTGAATTTTCAGGTTTTGTAATTCCAAAAATAAATTTTAATACGTTTTTTGCATACGTATATGCTGCATTTCTTCTATCTTTTAGCGATTCTTTTATAAAGTGGTTGATAGACTAGATCCCCCTCGTTGCCAATCATAAAAATTTCCTTTATAATAGTTCGGCTTCATAATGGATAAAATTATAATAAAAGGTGCGCGTGAGCATAACTTAAAAAATATCAATCTTGAGATTCCTAAAAACAAGCTTGTTGTATTAACAGGTCTTTCTGGATCTGGAAAATCTTCACTGGCTTTTGATACAGTCTATGCTGAGGGGCAAAGAAGATACGTAGAAAGTCTTTCATCTTATGCTAGGCAATTCTTGGGAACGATGAAAAAGCCTGATGTTGATTTGATTGAAGGATTGTCTCCTGCTATTTCAATTGATCAAAAATCAACTTCTCACAATCCGCGATCAACTGTTGGAACAGTAACTGAAATTTATGACTACATGAGGCTTCTTTTTGCAAGAGTCGGTCATCCACATTGTCCTGAATGTGGGCGGGAAATTGAAAGACAATCAAAAGAACAGATTGTAAATAATATATTAAAACTTACCCAAACTCACAAAGAAATGGGCAAAAAACTACTACGGGTTCTTATCCTAGCACCAATTGTAAAAGATAGAAAAGGAGAATATACAGAACTATTTAAAGATTTACAAAAAAGAGGATATAGCAAAGTAAGAGTCGATGGAAAAATATATAATCTGACAGAGGATTTTGTGCTGATAAAAACCAATAAGCACTCAATAGATCTTGTAATCGATGCGATTGTTCTTTCGAAAGACACAGAGCGGACAAGACTGGCAACAGATGTCGAGCAGGCGCTTAAATTTGGAGATGGCGAGATGATTATAAGCATTATAAAGGATGCCTCATTTGAAATGCCTGAAAAACCGGAAAAAATGGAAGATCAGCTGTTTTCTGAGAAATTTGCTTGTCCTGTTGATAATTTATCGCTTTCTGAAGTTGAACCAAGAATTTTTTCTTTTAACACTCCTCATGGCGCATGTCCAGAATGTTCAGGTCTTGGTCGTGTTCTTAATGTTGATCCTGAGCTTGTTTTTAATGACAATTTGACAATAAATGAAGGTGGGATAGTACCTTTTTTTAATATTGGAACAAGTGATACTTGGTTTGCAAGAACAGTAAAAAAGTTTTGTGAAGAAAATGATATTGCACTAAATAAAAGATTAAGTGAAATATCAGAAGAAAAGAAAAAGCTTCTTGTAAAAGGAACAGGCAATAAAGAATATTTTGTCGAAGGAGAAAATCGTTGGGGTCATGAAACAGCAATAAGTGAGCCTTTTAAGGGAATTGAGGGTGAGTTGAAGAAAAAATATAATGAATCTGATTCGCAGTATATGAGATCTCAAATTGATAAATTTATGCGTTATGAAATATGTCCAGCATGTAAAGGAGGTCGCTTAAAAAAAGAAGCTTTATCAGTAACAATCAACAATAAGTCAATTGTTGCGGTTTCAGATATGCCAATTGAAAAAGCACTGGAATTTATAAGCGGATTAGAAAATATATTTACTAATCGCGAGCAAGAGATAGGAAAAATGATTTTAAGAGAAATAAAAGAAAGACTTTCTTTTCTTTCAAATGTTGGTTTGGAATATTTAACTCTTGCAAGAACTGCATCAACTTTGGCAGGTGGAGAAGCGCAAAGAATAAGGCTTGCATCGCAAATCGGATCAGGCTTGACAGGGGTTCTTTACGTACTTGATGAACCATCGATTGGACTTCATCAAAGAGATAACTCTAAATTAATTGAAACTCTAAAAAAACTTCGTGATCTTGGTAATACTGTGCTTGTTGTAGAGCATGATCAGGACACAATGGAGCAATCTGATTATATATATGATTTCGGTCCAGGTGCTGGCGAGAATGGGGGCTACATAACAGCAGAAGGAACTATAGATCAAATTAAAAAAAATAAAAATTCACTTACCGGACAATATTTATCAGGAAAAAAACAAATAAAATCACAGAAATCTGAAAGCGAGCACGATCAAGGAAAATCGTTAAAACTAATTGGTGCAAAAGAACATAATCTCAAAAATATAACAGTTGAATTTCCTCTTAATATGTTAACAGTTGTAACAGGTGTTTCAGGATCAGGTAAATCAACTTTGGTTAATGATATTTTGTATCACGCGATGATGATGAAGAAAAATTCATATCATCCACAAAAGCCAGGAGAATTTACTGAACTTGCAGGATCTGAAAATATTAGAAATGTTTTTGCAATTGACCAATCCCCAATTGGCAGAACACCAAGAAGTAATCCTGCAACTTACACTGGCGCATTCACTTATATTAGAACTCTTTTTGCAAGCACGAAAGAGGCAAAGCTGAGAGGTTATGGACCAGGAAGATTTTCGTTTAATGTAAAAGGCGGCAGATGTGAGGCGTGTGAAGGTGAGGGGCAGATAAAGATTGAAATGCAGTTCATGCCAGATGTTTATATAACGTGTGAAGTTTGTGAGGGGTCTCAATACACACACGATGCACTTGAGGTGTTGTTTAATGGAAAAAATATTGCTGATGTTCTTTCCATGAGCGTAAAAGAAGCACTTGAGTTTTTTCATTTTGTCCCCTCACTTGCACGAAAACTTGAAACCCTAAATGACGTTGGTCTTTCTTATATAAAGCTTGGACAGCCTGCTCCTACTTTATCTGGAGGTGAGGCGCAACGAGTGAAACTGGCAACCGAGTTGTCAAAAAAAGGAAGAGATGCACTATATATCCTAGATGAGCCAACAACCGGTCTCCATTTTGCAGATCTTGAAAAACTTCTTCATGTTCTTCGCAAATTAGTAGATGCAGGTAATTCAGTAATTGTGATTGAGCATAATCTAGATGTGATAAAAAACGCTGATCATATAATTGATTTGGGGCCTGAAGGTGGTGAGAAAGGCGGACAGATTGTAGCAACAGGAACACCTCTTGAAATTGCATCACATTTAACGTCTTGGACAGGAAAATTTTTGAAAAAAGTTTTATAATACGAGTTACGAATTATGAATCGAGAATTAAGGAATGATAATAAGAATAAATCCTTTTTTCTAGGTTTTTTATTTTTGTTTCAGAAGTTTACAGTTTTTTTATTAACCTTTTTTTTATTAATTTTTTTAAATACCTCAAAAATCAGTGCCTCAAGTAATTTTATAACTGATTACAATGTTACTTATACTGTGCTTGACTCAGGTATTACGAAAGCAAATTTTAAAATATCTCTTACAAATAAAACATCTGATTTTTATGCTTCTTCCTATAATGTCCAACTTGGATTTGAAGACATGAAAAATGTGCGTGTCACTGATCCTAAAGGAACGATCACACCAGTTGTAACTAAGGTTGAAAATGGACACATTCTAGACCTTAGCTTTAATGAAAAATCAATTGGTAAAGACTCAAAAATGATTTTTGATATTTATTTTGAAACACCTGAAATTGCTGCAAAAATTGGAAAAATTTGGGAAATTAATGTACCCGGTGTTAGCGAAGTGTCTGAATTTAACAGTTTTAACGTAGAAATAATAGTACCTGATGAATTTGGAAGCCCGACTTATGTCAAGCCTGTCAAAAGTGACAATGATCTTAAATTTTCAAAAGAAGAACTTGGAAAATCAGGAATATCATTAGGATTTGGCAAAAAACAAATTTACAATTTTGATCTTTTGTATCATCTAAAAAATACAAATCTTTATCCAATTGATACAGAAATAGCAATTCCCATGACTACCAACTACCAAACAGTTTATATATCAAATATCGATCCAGAGCCAATAGATGTTGATATTGATAAAGACGGAAATTGGCTTGCAAAATATAAAATGCTTCCATCTGAAAGAAAAAATGTTCGTGTAAAAGGAGCAGTTGAAATAAGTCTTGCTCCCAAAGAAGTTCTACTTTCAAATTCAGAAAAAAAACTTTATACAAGACCGACTTTAAATTGGCAAACAGAAAATCCTGAGATCAAAAAAAATGCAGCTAATCTTAAAACACCAAGGGCAATTTATGATTATGTAATAAGCTCTCTTAATTATGATTTTAAAAGAGTAGAAAAACAGCTTCCCAGGCTTGGCGCTGCGCAGGCATTGGCTAAATCAGACTCAGCAGTTTGTCGCGAGTTCACAGATCTTTTTGTGGCTATTGCAAGATCAGCCGGTATTCCAGCACGGGAAGTGAATGGATATGCATATACACAAAATTCCAAGCAGCGTCCCCTCTCGCTTATTCAGGACATACTTCATGCATGGCCTGAGTATTACGACTATGATAAAAAAACTTGGGTTATGATTGATCCAACATGGGGAAATACAACTGGCGGTGTTGATTATTTTGAAGTTTTGGATTTTGATCATTTTGCATTTGCAATAAAGGGTATTCAAGATGATTATCCTGTGCCTGCTGGTGGTTATAAATTTGAAGACAACAAAGACAAAAAAGATGTAAGCATTTCTTTTGATGGAAATATACCTGAGGTTATTCAAAGCATTGATGTGGATACTAATTTTAAGGATCCAATTTTTACCGTTCTTCCCATAAGGGGAAGGTTAGTTTTCATAAATACGGGTTCAGTTTTGATAGATAGTCAGGAGATAGTTGTTGTTTCAGAAGATTTGAATCCATCAGAACAAAAAATTAAAATAAATTCAATTCCACCATTTGGAAAAGAAGAAATTGAGATAAGTTTTAATTCTATTTTTTCATTTTCAAAAAAAGATGCGAGGATATCTATCTTAATAGCAGGTGTTGAAATATATAAACAAATAAAAATTATTCCTTTTTACCAAAATATTTGGGGAGTAGGAGGTGTTTTTGGTGGAATATTTACGGTCGGGTTACTCATCTTTGCCAGAAAAGCCTGGGGTTTACATATTTTTGGACGAAAAAAATAAAGTTCTCTATGTTGGTAAGGCAATAAATTTAAAATCTCGTGTCTCTTCATATTTTGCAAAATCAGGGCTTGGTGAAAAAACAAAATTAATGGTTTCAAAGATCAACAGGATAAGAATCATAACTGTTGAATCAGAGCTTGAAGCGCTTCTTCTTGAAGCTTTTTACATTAAAAAATACAAAGCTCGTTACAATGTAAAGCTAGCAGATGGAAAAGCTTATGTTCTTATCAAAATAAATCTAAAAGATAAATACCCTGCTGTTCTTATCTCAAGAAAAAAAGATGATCTTGATTCAGTTTATTTTGGTCCTTATCCTAACTCAAGTGCTGTAAGAACAGTTCTAAGAGTAATTAGGAAAGCATTTCCCTATCAGTCGGTTCTCAATCATCCAAAAAAAACTTGTCTTTATAACCATATTGGTCTTTGTCCCTGTCCTAATGTTTATGACTCACCTGTACTACAAAAAGAATACAAAAAAAATATCAAAAACATCATCAGAATTCTTGAAGGAAAATCTAAAAAAATACTGATTGAGCTTGAAAAAAAAAGAGACAAGCGTAGTGAGACTGAAAATTATGAAGTTGCTCTTGAGCTTCAAAGGAAAATTAACGCCTTAAAAGTAATTACAGAGCCTTTTTTAAGACCTCATGAGTATGATTTAAATCCAAACCTTAGACAAGACATAAGAGCAAAAGAATTAGCTGAACTTATCGAAATATTAAATGATAGCAAACTGAAAATTAAGAAATTAGATAGGATTGAGTGCTATGATATTTCAAACATTCAGGGAACAAATGCAACAGGCTCGCTTGTTGTTTTGACAAAAGGTGAAATCGATAAATCTCAATATAGAAAGTTTAAAATAAAAAGAAAAAATACGCCAAATGATTTTGCGATGATGGAGGAGGTCCTGAGACGCAGATTCAATCGTACTGATTGGGAGATTCCTAATTTAATTGTGGTTGATGGTGGAAAAGGTCAAGTTACATCAGCGCTTAAAGCACTTGTTGCTAGTAATGTTAATATCCCGATTGTTGGTCTTGCAAAAAGAGAAGAAACAATTATTATTCCAATCAGAAAAAACTTCAAAGAAATTTTATTACCAAAAAATAGTAAAGCACTGCATTTAATTATGCGAATCAGAGATGAAGCTCATAGATTTGCAATCACTTATCATAAGCATTTAAGAAGTAAGCAGTTTCTTAAATAATGCTTATCCTCTCTTAATCTCGTATTCGTAAGGAAAATAGAGAAATGATGCTGGGACATCTTCCCAAAGGTAACGTTGAAAGTCAGTATAAACACTACGTCTTTCATTTTGATTTGCTGTTTTTCTTCCATCTTCAAGAAGTTTATCAATTCTTAGATTTTTGTATTTTGTAATATTGTTGATTTGTCCTGAATGCCAAAGGGTATATTGATCAGGGTCTTTTGGAAGATTAAAATCCCCTAGAAATATTTGAAAACTTGTTGGTACCTGATCTACTTCTTCAATTTTTGTTATCACACCTGCTTTTTTCCAGTATTCACTTATTTTTTCAGCGAGATTTTTATATTTTGGTAAAGTTTTGAGATTTACTGTTCTTGCAGAACCCGACGCGCTTGAGTCTTCAAGTAAAAGCATCGCATGTTCGAAATCTTGAATACGGCCTGTTATTTCCTGATTATAAAAATGTGATGTTTTTGGATATGATTGGTAAACTCTTTCACCATTTTCAAACTTATTTGGCAACGAATAATCGAGTGCAAGTCTTACTTTTTTATCCGACAAAACAGGATCAGAGGTATTGTAAAAAACGGTAATTAGTTTGGAGTTATTAATCTTTGTTGTCACATCTGTTCTTGAAAAGTCAGAAAAGTTATATTCTTTAAATGTTGAATTAGTAAGGCCTTTTGCTGTGTCTATTTCGCCTAAGAGATAGGCCATTTTCAATGCTTCATCAGATGGATAAAATTGATATCTAATTACATTAAATCTATTTTTTGAGCTGGAGACTTGAATTGATTGTACGAAATTTCCGTTTAAATCAACATCATCGATTGAATATTCTCCAACTCCGACATAACCATTTTTAAAAATTGGACTTGAGACAGTTGAAAGAAAGGGCGCGTATGAATTTTTTAGTTTAAATACCAGCGTATCCATATCTGGTTTTTCAACTGCGACATCAGTAAAATTATAGTTTATATCATTTGAATTAAGAATCTTACCATCAGTAAACTTAATGTCTTTTTTGAGTGTAAAAATGTAAGTTTTTCCATCGTCTTTGACAATCCATTTTTCAGCAACATCTGGTTTTATTGTTCCATCTTCCTCTATTTTTGTTAACCCTCGACCAATTTTGCTCATAACAATTGGTGGAAGATGATTTACGTCATAAGCCCCAACCATTCCTATCGTCTCTTTCTTGCTAACAGGAATTATTTTCGTTAAAGTGGATGAACCAAAATATAATCCTGAAAATATAAAAAGACCTGCAAGAAAGGAGAATAAAATAATTTTTTTAGACTTTTTAAGATATGCCTTAAGAAGCCAAAAAATCAGTCTTTTTCTAAATATAATCATATTTTCCTAATTCTCATTTTAGCTTTGAGGAAATAGAAGTATAAGTGAGATGCCAACTAATAAAGCTGCAAGCACAATTGTCGCAACAACAAAAAATTTTTCAACATTTCTTTTGCTCCTGTAGGACTCTCCACCCCCACCAAATACAGCAGACATTCCCTCTTCAGGAACTTGAAGAAGAATAACTGCTATTAAAAGTACAGACACAATTATTTGAAATATATTAAGTACAGTCGTGAACATATCAAACAGCTTTAATTATATAGCTATTAAGGCTGGTATGCAAGTTTATAAAAAAAATGCCATATGCTATAATCATCAGATGAAAACGCACAATTTAAGGATTAAATACATCCGTCCACTCATTCCTCCTACAATTCTCGTAGAAGAGCTTCCTCTATCAGAAAAAGGGTCAATTCTTATTTCTAATTCGAGAAAAACCTTAACCAATATTTTGGATAAAAAAGATGACCGATTGATTGCAGTTGTTGGCCCGTGTTCAATCCATGATCCTATTGCTGCAATTGATTATGCAAAAAGACTAAAAAAGCTTTCCATAGAATTAGAAAAAGAACTTTTTATAGTGATGAGGGTCTATTTTGAGAAGCCTAGAACGACTATTGGCTGGAAAGGGCTTATCAATGATCCAGATCTTGACAATAATTTTGATATAAATAAAGGACTTCATGTTGCCAGAAAGTTGCTTCTGGACATAACTGAAATAGGTCTGCCAGCAGGTTGTGAATTTCTTGATCCTATTACCCCTCAATTCATCGCTGATGTTGTTTCATGGGGTGCAATTGGTGCAAGAACAGCTGAGAGTCAAGTTCACCGTAATTTAACATCAGGTCTTTCTATGCCTGTAGGTATAAAAAACGGGACAGGTGGAAACGTAAACATGGCAATTGATGCCATGCTTGCTGCGAAACACCCACATATTTTTTTAAGCGTAACAGAGCAAGGAATTGCAGCAATTGTCAAAACTCAGGGAAATAAGGATACTCATATAATTCTTCGAGGAAGCGATAAAGGACCAAATTATGATAAAGAACATATAGAAAAAACAACTAAATTATTAGAAAAAACAAAGCTTCCAATACGCATTATGGTTGATACTAGTCATGGAAATAGCGGCAAGGATTACAAAAAACAACCAGATGCAGTTCATGCAGTTTCTAAGCAGATCGCTGCTGGAAATACAGATATTATTGGGGTATTGACAGAAAGTTTTATTGAAAATGGAAATCAAAGCGTTGGAACCAAAGAAGCAAGGATATATGGAAAAAGTGTAACTGATGCTTGCATGGGGTGGGAAATGACTGTTCCCTTGTTGCGTGAGTTTGCAAAAGCGGTTAAATCAAGAAGAACTAAGTAAAACCAAATAAACTTAGCTGATAGAAATTTTTGTGTTCCAGTGAGAGTAATCAGAACTTTTTCCTCTTACAATTTCAAAATAAATCTTTTGCAATTTCTTAGTGATTTCACCTATTTTACCGCTGCCGATTGTTCTTTTATCAATTTTTTCAACCCAAGCTATTTGACATCCAGTTCCTGACAAAAAAACTTCATCAGCTATATATAGTTCGCTTTTCTCTACGGGTCTTTCAAGAGTTTTTATACCAAGGTTTTCGCATATTTTAAGAATTGATCTTCTGGTAATGCCTTCAAGTACGCCCTCAGAAAGACTTGGTGTAATTAATGTTTTATTTCTAATAATAAATAAATTTTCAGCTGATCCTTCTGCAACACGACCGTATCTGTTAAGCATAATTGCTTCGTCAAATCCCCCATCTGTTGCCTCTTTTCTGGCAAGTGCTGAATTAACATAGCTTCCAGATATTTTGCCACGAGATGGAATAGCATTATCGCTAATTCTCTCCCAAGATGAGACAACAAGACTAAGTCCTTTGTCAACTGGTAAATAGTCGCCGAGTGGAATCATGTAGAGTGCAAAATCAAGCGTAGTATTGGCAAGATTTGGTCCAAGCTCTGTATGCCCAACATATGCAAATGGCCTTAGGTAAAAATTTGTATTTGGTTTATTCTTTTTAATCAAATCCGTTGTTATTTTTTTCAATTCTCCATGGGAGTATGGAAATTTACAGCCTAAAATGTTTGCTGAAGAAAGAAAACGGTTGTAGTGATCATCAAACCTGAAAATAAATGCTGCATTTTGATCTTTGTCAAAATAGCCTCGTATCCCGCCAAAAAAGGCTGTACCATATTGCAATGCATTAGTCATGATTGAAACTTTTGCATCAACAACTGGAATAGTTTTTCCCTGAAAAAAAGAATATTGATAAAATTTTGTTTTCATAAATTAAAGTTTATCATGCCCAACCTGCACCATCAACTGCTGGTTTTGCAAATTTCCTCATTCTTAAAAGTATTCTGTTTGAAACTTTTTTTACATTTGGATGAACTCCTTTATTTTTTTTAACTTCTTTTTTCCATGTGTTTAGTCTTTTTTCAAAAATTTGCTTATCAAATAATTGAGTGCAGTTTATGCTGTTTTTGTTGGTGTCAACAACTATATCATCTCCATCCTTAATTAAAGCAATCGGGCCTCCAAGATAAGCCTCAGGCCCAACATGTCCAATTACCAATCCAACTGAGCCTCCAGAAAATCTAGCATCAGTCATAAGCGCAATTGTAATATTTTTTTTTCTGCAAAGAGATGTAATTCTCGAAGTCGGCTCAAGCAATTCGGGCATACCTGGGGCTCCTTGAGGTCCGGCGTATCGAATAACAACCATATCTTTGTCTAGAAATATCTCAGGTGTTTTTGATAGTGCATCTAAAAGTTCTTTTTCGCTATCAAAAACACGAGCCTTACCCTTAAATATACCATTTTCAAGTCCTTTTTCTACTCCAGCAACCTTTATAATTGCCCCACCCTTTGGTGCAAGAGATCCAGAAAGAAATTTAAGTCCACCTTTTGTTTTAAATGGTTTTTTGACTGAATAAATTACATCTCCATCAGGTTTTGGCGGATTAATACGTCTTACTTGTTCCATAAGTGTTTCACCAGTACAAGTTGTACAGTCTCCATCAAGAAAACCATTTTCCAGCAATTCTTTAACAATAACAGGGAGTCCTCCCTTTTTTTCTATGTCAACCATTGAATATTTTCCAAAAGGCCTTGCATTTATAAGAACTGGAAGTTTTTCTGAAAGTGAATTAAATTCTTCCTGTGTTATTACATCCCTCCAAAGATCAATTCCAGCAGCTCTTGCTATTTCAACGCTATGAAGCGCGACATTTGTTGATCCACCCATGGCAATTACTACAGTTAATGCGTTTTTCAGTGATTTTGAAGTAACTATATCACGTGGTTTAATATCTTTTTTTACCATTGTGATAAGTGCTTTTATCAGTTCTTGCGGAAATTCACTTACTCTTCGGGGATCATCTGATGTAGGCGTAACCATGTTTAGGGGCTCCATACCAGCAACTGCGATAAATGTCTGCATAGTGTTGTAAGTAAACATGCCACCGCAACTTCCCTGACCACAACATGCATTCATGGCTATTTTGTTTCTTTTCTGTGCATCTTTTTCTCCTGCAGCTTGAAAAGCAGTAACAATATCAATCCTCTCTCCAGTTTCTTGATCAATTCCAGGTTTTATTGAACCATCAGAAAAAATAACTGCAGGTTCATTGTGTTCAAGAATGGCAGCAAGAGTTCCAACAGGTGGCTTGTCACAGGCAACAACTGAAATAAGACCTCTGAGCTTATTTGCGTTCAAATGAAGACTAATAGAATCATTCGTTATTTCTCGTCCAATTAGGGAATATCTCATTCTTTCAGTTCCATTCAACTGACCATCAGAAACGCCTATTGTAAATGCTGGTGCGATAAGTCGAATGTTCAAATTTTCATTATTTATCTTTGCACCAAGAAGTTTTTGGATAGTCTGAACCTTTTCAGTAACGCCCAGATAGCACTGACTATCCCCTAGGCTTCCAGTTACAGCAAAAACTGGGTCATGAACTTTTGTTGGATCCTGACCCAGAAATTTTGCAGTACCAATCTGCTGGACATCACGTCCAGGATTATCAGATACAAAGTTTGAAGATTTTTTGTCTCCACAATTACAATCAATGCACTTGTTCATAAAATCAGTGATTTATATTTACTATTCCCCCTTTTTTTGGTATTCAGGTCTTAGTTTTCTAACTTCAATTCCTGTTTGCCACATTTCACTATTATGAATTTGATCAAGCTCGACTTGTAATTTTTCACGATAATCTGACTGACTGTTCTTTTTTATAGTTCGTTCGGCTTCTTTTCCTGTTTTGACACTCTTATAAAGGTCTTTAAATACAGGTAAGCTTGCATCTCTAAATTTATTTTTCCAATCAAGCGCGCCTCTTTGCGCTGTTGTTGAGCAATTAGCAAACATCCAATCCATGCCATTTTCTCCAATTAATGGGATGAGGCTTTGCGTTGCCTCTTCTACAGTTTCGTTAAACGCCTCCGATGGTGTGTGACCATTTTTACGAAGCACGCTGTATTGCGCCTCCATTATTCCAGCAATTGCACCCATCAAAACTCCTCTTTCTCCTGTCAAATCACTATAAACTTCTTTTTTAAATGTGGTAGGAAAAAGAAAGCCTGATCCTATACCAATTCCAATTGCTTTTGCGGTTTCTTCTGCTTTTTTGCTTGGATTTTGATAAACAGCAAAGCTTGAGTTTATGCCTCGACCTTCAAGAAAAATTTTCCTTACAGTTTTACCTGAGCCCTTGGGCGCAACCAAAATGACATCTACGTCTTTTGGTGGAACAATTCCAGTTTGCAATGAAAATGTAACTCCAAATCCGTGAGAAAAATATAAAGTTTTACCTTTTTTCAAATATTTTTTAACAGTTGGCCAAATTTTTATTTGCGCAGCATCTGAAAGAAGATAACAAATAATATCACCTTTTTCACATGCCTTATCAATTTCAAAAAGAGTTTTGCCTTCAACCCATTTGTCCAAAATTGCCTTTTTCCACGACTTTGATTTTTTTCTCTGACCTACTATTACATTAAACCCATTATCACGAAGATTTAGAGCTTGTGCAGGACCTTGAACACCATATCCAATAACTGCGATTGTTTTATTTTTTAATACTTTTTTTGATTTTTTGAGTGTAAATTCAGAGCGTGTAACCACTTCTTCTCTTACTCCTCCAAAATTTATTTTTGCCATATGTTTATATTATCACCTCCTATCACCCTTAATTCATCAAAGCTATTCTACCAGATCTGACATATTCCAATATACCAAATGTTCTTAGTTTTTCCGATAATTTATTAATTGCTTCTTCTGTACCAGATAATTCAACAATGAAACTATTTTTTTTCTTAGATATAATCTTAGCCTTTTGATCTTTTATAATTTTTTCAATTTTTTCAGGTGTTTTTTTTGCATTTACTTTTATCAGAGCTATTTCTCGATAGACAATCTTATCATTGGTGGTGTTTATGACATCTATAACTTCAATTATTTTATTTAGTTGATTAATTCCTTTTTGAAGAGTTTTAATATTTGCATCAATTACAACTGTAAATCGCGACATATTTTTTTCTTCAATTTTTGAAACAGTAAGACTTTCAATGTTTATTTTTCTTTTTAGAAAAACATCTGCAATTCTGTACAAAATTCCATGTTTATTTTCTGTAAATACAATAACAGTATTAAGCATAATTTACTCCAATCTTATTTCATCAACAGCTGCACCACTTGGAATCATGGGAAAGATATTTTCTTCTTTTCTTACCTTTACTTCCAGCACATAAGGTTTTTTAGAATCAAGCATTTTATCAAGTTCTTTGCTTAATTTTTCTCTTTTTTCAACCCTCTCACCATCAACAAAAAATCCTTTACAAACTTTAATAAAGTCAGGGTTTTTAAGATCAACAAATGAATATCTATTGTCAAAAAACAGCTCTTGCCACTGTCTTACCATCCCTAAAAAATTATTATTAAGAATAATTACTTTAACTGGAATTTGTTCTTGGGCAAGAGTGGCCAATTCCTGAATGTTCATCTGAAAACCTCCATCCCCAATTACTGCAACAACTTCTCTTTCAGGTTTTGCAAATTTTGCCCCAATTGCTGCAGGAAGCGCAAAACCCATGGTGCCAAGACCACCTGATGTAATAAAGCTATCTGTTTTTTGCGCTTTATAATATCTGGCTGCTACCATTTGGTGCTGCCCAACATCTGCAACAATTACAGCCTCTCCCTTTGTTTTTAGCGATAGCATGTGAATTACCTCAGCCATTGTAATCTTACCTGATTTGGGATGTGTTTCATGAGTAATGATTTTCTGATGTTCTTTTTTATAACAATCATTAAATTTCTTAACCCATGCAGTATGATTATTTTTCTTGACCATTGGATAAAGACCAGTTAACGCCTTTTTAGCATCAGCAACAATTGCTATATCTGCATTTACATTCTTGGAAAGCTCAGCAGGATCTATGTCAACATGAATAATCTTTGCATTTTTTGCATAATCAGATACTCTTCCAGTCACTCTGTCATCAAATCTCATCCCCACTGCTAGTATTGCATCAGCTTCATTTGTGAGAAGATTTGGGCCATAATTTCCATGCATTCCAAGCATCCCCATATACAATGGATGATTTGATGAAAGAGCAGAAAGGCCGTGAAGTGTTGAAGCAGTTGGTATTCCTGTTTTTTCAATAAACTTAACAAGTGCTTCTTCAGCTTTTGAAATAAGTATTCCATGACCAATCAGCATAAGTGGTTTTTTTGCTGAATTTAAAATATTTGAGGCCTCTTTTAGCTTGTTTGGTTCAGGCTCAGGTATAGATTTATATCCAATTATTTTGGGATTTTGTTTATAGAAATAGTTAAATGACTCAATTTGTGCATTTTTTGTAATATCAATAAGAACCGGTCCGGGACGATTGGTTGATGCGATATGAAAGGCTTTTGCAAAAACCTCAGGTATTTCCTCAGCTTTTGTTATCTGGTAATTCCATTTAGTAATAGGTGCAGTTATGCCTATTACATCTGCTTCCTGAAATGCGTCCGATCCTATTAGATGTGCCGCAACTTGTCCGCTTATGCAAACAATTGGTACAGAATCAAGCATTGCATCAGTTATTGCAGTGACCAAATTTGTTGCTCCTGGCCCAGATGTAACTAGCGCAACTCCTGGTCTACCAGTAAGTCTTGCGTAGCCTTCTGCTGCGTGCCCAGCACCTTGTTCGTGACGGACAAGCACATGATGGATCTTGTTTCTGTAGTCATATAAAGCATCATAAACAGGCATGATAGCGCCTCCGGGATAGCCAAAAATTGTATCAACCCCTTCGTTGACCAGTGATTCCATTACTGCTTTTGAACCATTTATTTTCATAAAGCCTTTATAATCAAAAACCCGCCTTCCGCGGGTGTTTTTGTCATGTTGGACAACACCCGATTAGGGGGTAACTTCAACAACAATGACAAGACCTGTTCTATACATAATTTATTATTAAGGGTATAGTAGCACCAACATGATTTTTTTTCAATAGTTTTTATTTACTTGTTGACGGATATTTTTCATGTGATATACTCACAGTAATGAATAGCAAAAACCTTCTTAATCTACTTCTTCTTACCGTTTAGGCGGGAAGTTCGTATGTTGAGAAACGAGCAGAACCCGCCGAAAGGCGGTTTTTTTGTGCAAGTAAATTGTGATGTATAATTTATTTAGTTTATGAAAAATAGAATTTTTATTTTTGATACAACATTAAGAGATGGCGAGCAGGTTCCAGGTTGTCAGTTAAATACAGTAGAAAAAATAGAAGTTGCCAAAAATTTAGAAAATTTAGGTGTTGATATTATAGAAGCAGGTTTTCCTATTTCAAGCCCGGGGGATCTTAAATCAGTTCAAGAAATTACAAAAGTTATTAAAAAACCAGTTATTGCTGCTTTATCAAGAGCAATTAAGGGAGATATAGATGCTGCAGTAGAATCTTTGAAATTTGCTAAGAGAAAGAGAATCCATACATTTATAAGCAGTTCTGATATTCATATTATTCATCAATTTAAATCAACCAGGGAAAAAATAACTGAACAAGCAGTTGAAGCTATAAAATACGCTAAAAAATATGCAGAAGATGTGGAGTTCTCAGCTATGGATGCAGGAAGAACTGAAAACAAATTTTTAGCTTACTTTATAGCACAAGCTATAAAGGCTGGCGCAACAACAGTAAATATTCCTGACACAACCGGATATTGTCTTCCATCTGAGTTTGGCGCTAAAATTAAGTATCTATTTAATAATGTGCCTGGGATTGAAGATGTGATCGTTGCTGTTCATTGTCATAATGACTTGGGGATGGCGACAGCAAATAGTATTGCAGCTGTTCAAAATGGAGCAAGACAACTGGAAGTGACAGTAAATGGAGTTGGGGAAAGGGCTGGCAACACTGCTCTTGAAGAGGTAGTGATGGTCTTAAAAACCAGAGAGGATCTAAATACAGAGACAAATATAAATACACAAAGAATTTATCCGATCAGTAGACTTGTATCAGGTCTTATGAAAATGCCTGTTCAGGCCAATAAGGCTATTGTTGGAAGAAATGCATTTGCTCATTCATCAGGAATCCACCAAAATGGAATCTTAAAAAATAGACTCACCTATGAAATTATCAGCCCTCAGGAAGTTGGAATCAAAGAATCATCTCTTGCTTTAACAGCAAGATCTGGAAGAGCAGCACTTGCTCATCATTTGAAAAGACTGGGCTTTAAGACAACACCACAAAAACTAGATCAGATTTATCAACAATTTCTTGTAGTTGCAGACAAGAAAAAAGAAATAAATGATAATGATTTAAGAATGCTGATGGGTCAATCTGCAAGTGAGACCGGTGCTAAAATAGTTTCAATTGAAGTTACAGGTGGTTTTCCAGCCAAGCCACATGCAACTGTAACTCTTTCTATTAAGAATAAAATAATAACACAAAAAGCAGATGGAAACGGGCCAGTAAATGCTGCTTTTTTAGCAATTGACAAAATAATAAAAAAGGAAAATAAACTTGAAGAATACCTGGTTCAGGCAGTAACAAGGGGAATAGATGACTTTGCCAAGGTGCATGTTCAAATTGATTACAAAGGAGTTGTCTACTATGGATTGGGAGTTGATACAGATGTAATTGTTGCATCAGTAAAAGCATATCTTGATGTACTTAATAAGTTAAAATGAAATTCGATAAACCAAAAACACTTTTTGAAAAAATTTGGGATAGTCATGTTGTTTATCAAAAAGATGGCTATCCTGCTGTTTTATATATAGACACCCATCTTATTCACGAAGTCACAAGCCCTCAGGCATTTGAAGGTCTTCGAAAAAGAGGCGTAAAGGTCTATGATACCAATAAAACTTGGGCAACAATGGATCACAATGTCCCAACTAAGGATCAAGATAAGATAATTAAAGAACCAATGTCTAGAAAACAGGTTGAAATGCTTAGAACCAATTGTGAAGAGTTCAGTGTCAGACTTTTTGGACTTGGACATCCATTTCAAGGGATAGTTCATATTATCGGACCTGAGCTGGGAATTACCCAACCAGGTATGACCATTGTCTGCGGAGACAGCCATACTTCAACACACGGAGCGTTTGGGACAATTGCTTTTGGAATAGGAACAAGCGAGGTTGAGCAAGTTTTGGCAACTCAAACAATTCTTCAGTACAAACCAAAAACAATGAACATAAGAATAGATGGCATGCTTGGTCAAGGTGTAAGCTCAAAAGATATTATTCTTTATATTATCTCAAAAATCTCAACATCTGGTGGAACAGGATACTTTGTTGAATACACAGGAACAGCAATTGAAAATCTTTCAATGGAAGCACGCATGACAATATGTAACATGAGTATAGAAATGGGCGCAAGAGGCGGTCTTATCGCCCCTGATCAGACAACATTTGATTACATAAAAAGGCGTAAATTTGCGCCAAAAGGCAAAGATTGGGATAAAAAGATTGAAAAATGGAAAAAACTTACAACAGATAAAAACGCTAAGTATGATAAAGAGCTCTTTTTTGACGCTGCTGAAATAGAACCCATGATTACATACGGTACAAATCCGGGAATGGGGATGGGTATTACAGGTACAATTCCATCTGTTGATGATTATGAAACTCAATCACAAAAAGACAATTTTCTTAAAGCAATGGAATATATGGGATTAACAGACAAGCAAGGGTCAAAATTGCTTGGAAAAAAAGTTGATTATGTGTTTTTGGGTTCTTGTACCAATTCAAGAATTGAGGATTTTAGAAAAATTGCCAAAATAGTAAAAAACAAGAAGAAACCAGATTGGCTTCATGTTTTTGTAGTTCCAGGATCTGCACAAGTTGTTAAGCAAATTGAAAAAGAGGGGTTAGATAAAATATTTACTGATGCGGGATTTGACATGAGAGGCGCTGGATGTTCTGCGTGTCTTGGAATGAATGAAGACAAAATACCAGCTGGTAAATACTGCGTTTCTACATCCAATCGAAATTTTCAGGGCAGGCAAGGGCCAGGTGCGAGAACTTTTCTTGCAAGCCCGATGACTGCAGCAGCTGCAGCAATTACAGGAAAAGTAAGTGATGTAAGAAAATTTTTAAAGTTATGAAAAAAAAGTTACTCAATAAAATTGTTTCAACTGCAGTTCCACTTGATATGGAAGATGTTGACACAGATCAGATTATTCCTGCGCGATTTTTAAAAAGCATAGGAAGAGATGGGTTTGGTTTGAATGTATTTAGAGATTGGCGCTATGATCCTGAGGGCAATCCCAAACCTCACTTCATTCTCAATCACCCGCAATACAAAGGAGAGATATTGATAGCAGGAAATAATTTTGGTTGTGGATCAAGCAGAGAACACGCTGCTTGGGCCTTATCTGATTATGGATTTAAAGTCGTTGTTTCAAGCTTTTTTGCTGATATTTTTAAAAACAATGCTCTTAACAACACCCTACTTCCAGTACAAGTTAGCAATAAATTTCTAAGAAAATTATTTGCTGAAGTTAATAAAAATCATCAAACAATAATTGAAGTGGATATTGAAAAACAAACAATAAGTATTCCAAAAAAAAACCTGAGTGAATTTTTTGAAATAAATCCTTATAAAAAAATTTGCGTGATCAATGGATATGATGATGTAGATTATTTAATCAGTATGAAAGAAAAAATAGCTGATTTTGAAAAGAAATATGAATAAAAAAATTGCTGTACTGGCGGGAGATGGAATAGGGCCAGAAATAACAAAAGAGGCTATAAATGTACTAAAAAAGGTAGCAGATAAATTTGGGCATCAGTTTGACTTCAGACAAGGGCTTGTTGGAGGAGTAGCAATTGATCAGACAAAAAACCCTTTTCCAGGTGAAACGCTTAAGCTTTGTCTTGACTCAGATGCTATTCTTTTTGGCGCAATTGGTGATCCAAAATATGATAATGACCCAACTGCAAGGATAAGACCAGAACAAGGACTTCTTGCTATGCGAAAAGAGCTTGGTCTTTATGCCAACATCAGACCTGTTTTTGTATTCAAAAGCTTACTTGATAGATCTCCTCTGAAAAAAGAAATTGTAGATGGAGTTGATTTTGTAGTTGTGAGGGAGCTGATAAGCGGCATATATTTTGGAGAAAGAGGAAGAAGTAATGATAATAAATCAGCCTTTGACACATCAGAATATAGCGTTGATGAAATAGCAAGAATTGCAAAAGTGGGATTTGAAATGGCTGGGAAAAGAAGGAAAAAATTAACTGTTGTTGATAAAGCAAATGTGCTTGAAACATCCCGTCTTTGGCGAGAGACAATTCAAAATATGGAAAAAGATTATAGTGATATTGAAGTTGAGTATATGTTTGTTGATAATGCAGCGCAACAAATTATCAAAAACCCAACCAGGTTTGATGTAATAGTAACAGAAAATATGTTTGGTGATATTTTGACTGATGAGGCATCTGTGATAAGTGGATCTCTTGGTATGCTGCCGTCTGCATCGCTTGGACTAAAGACATCTCTTTTTGAACCAATTCATGGATCTTTTCCAAAAGCAGCAGGTCAAAACATCGCAAATCCTACAGGAATCATCTTGTCTGCTGCTATGCTTCTCGAAGAAGCATTTGAGATGGTTGAGGAAGGAGCAGTGATCAGAAATGCTGTACAAAAAGTGCTTGATGATGGTTTTGGAACAAGAGACATAGCAACTAAAAAAGTTATGGGTACAAAAGAATTCGGACAAAAAATAGTTGGAGCTTTATAAAGATTTTATTTTAAATGTTTTTG
This sequence comes from Candidatus Levyibacteriota bacterium, assembly GCA_029260905.1. Classification (GTDB taxonomy): domain Bacteria; phylum Patescibacteriota; class Microgenomatia; order Levybacterales; family UBA12049; genus JAJDCH01. The sequence goes on from JAJDCH010000014.1 coordinate 81,017, forward strand.
AAAAGTTGTGAAAACAAGTAGGGCGCATTTGGTTCGAGCTGGGGTAAGGGTTATTCCCAATTCTTCCAGAGCATCTTTAGGTTTTAAACTTCTTATTTTTTTAATCTTCTCCCCTTTTATTTTTTCAAGAAAAAGCGATGCTGATGCTTTTGAGATTGCACAACCCGTACTTTCAAATGCAACATCAGTCAAAACACCCTTTTTAACAACAGCTGTTATTTCTATCTGATCTCCACAAACTGGATTGTGCCCAACTGATTTAATATCAGGACTTTTTATTTTCCCATAATTTAAAGGATTTTCCCAATGATCAAGTACTAGTTCACGATATAAAGAATCATCATGATTATTTAGCTTTTTTACATTTGTCATGTTAGATTTTCATAATTCCTAATTCATTATTCTTTATTCATATCCTAAATACTTTTTTAACTTCTTTTATTCCAGCAAAAAGTCTGTCAATATCTTGTGTTGTATTATAAATATAAATTGATGCGCGAGTTGTTGATGATATGTTAAGTGCCTTCATCAAGACTTGTGCGCAGTGATGGCCTGATCTTACAGCAACACCAGACCGATTCAGAATCTCAGCCATATCATGCGAATGGATATTTCCTACTGCAAATGAGAAAACACCAAGTCTTTGATCTGATTTATGAGATCCAAACAACTTAACTTTTTCTTCTTTTGCAAATTTTTTAAGCGTGTATTCTACAAGTTTTTTTTCATCTTTTTTTATTTTCTCAAAACCTATTTTTTCAATATAATCTATGGCTGCTCCAAGACCGATTACACCTTCAATATTTTTAGTACCTGCTTCTAGCTTTTCAGGTATATCCGCAAGTTCAACAATTTCTTTGCTGACTGTTTTTATCATATGCCCACCAGTTATCACGGGACTCATATCGCTAAGAAGCTCTTTTTTTGCCCACAAAACACCAACTCCAGTTGGGCCAAGCATTTTATGAGATGAAAAAACAAGAAAATCGCAATTAAGTTTTTTAACATCAATTTTTAAATGAGGAATAGACTGCGCAGCATCAATCAAAATCTTAGTATTGGGATTTTTTTTCTTAAAAAATAAAATTATTTCAGAAATTGGATTAACTGTCCCAAGTACATTTGACGCATGTGTAAGACTAACTAATTTTACTTTTTTAAAGTCAAGATCAATTGATTTGTAATCAAGATTTCCATCTTTTGTAACTGGAATAAAAAATAATTTAATACCTATTCTTTGTTTTAAAATAAGCCAGGGAACGATATTGCTATGGTGCTCCATTTCAGACAAAACAACAATATCACCTTTTTTAAGATGTTTCCCAAAATACCCAATTGCTGCAAAATTTATTGCTTCAGTCGTGCCACTGGTAAAAATTATTTCATTTGAATCACTAGCTGATATAAAATCAACAGCTTTTTTCCTGACATTCTCATACATTTCAGTTGCATCCTGACTGAGTGTATAAATTCCCCTGTGAATACTTGAATAATTTTTTTCATAAAAATCAGTTACAGCATCAATTACAACATTTGGCTTTTGCGTTGTTGCTGCGCTGTCAAGATAACACAAGTCAGGATTATTTTTAAAAATAGGAAAGTCTGATTTAATATTTATCATAGACCAATGTTTAGTGCTGCTTCAGCTTTTTTGGAAAGCAAGAGCGGAAATTTATCAATCATTTCTCTTAAAAATCCCTGAATGATAAGCTCTTTTGCCTTTTTGTGAGATAAACCTCTTGACATTAGATAAAAAATTTCAAGATCATTGATTCTCCCAACAGTTGTTGCATGTCCTGCTTTTATATCATTTTCAAGTATTTCAAGACTAGGTATTGCCTTGCCTTTTGCTTTGTCTGAAAGAAGAAGGATATGCGCGGCCAGCCAGGTGTTTGTGCCAATTGAACCTTGATTTATCTTCACAAGGCCATCTATTTCCACTTTTGCGTTATCAGTTAATGCGCTTTTTATAATTACATTACTTTTTGTTTGAGCTGCTTTGTGTTCAACCCGAACAGACAAAGAAAGACTTTGATTTTCTTTGCCAAGAAGAAGACCCATGAAATCAACTGATGAATTTGCACCAGTTAGTTTGATATCATAAGAAAGCTCTGTTTCTTTGCCAATCCACAAGATAGGAATAACTTTTTTTTCGTTGGCTTTTACAATAATTGTTTTCATAACTTCTCATCCAACTGAGCCTGCCATAGAAAGTGTAATTAATTTATTTAACTCTATAGCATATTCAAGCGGCAATTCTTTTACGATCGGCTCTATAAATCCATTTACAACCATGGACGTCGCATCTGCCTCAGACAGACCTCTGGACATCAGGTAAAAGAGCTGTTCTTCACCAATCTTACTAACTGATGCTTCATGCCCAAGCGTGACATCTTCTTCATTTACAATATTTGTAGGATATGTATCAGATCTTGAAAGCTCGTCAAGAAGCAATGCGTCGCATCTGACAAAAGATTTACTTCCTTTGGCTCCATTTATGATCTTGACCATACCGCGATAACTTGATCTGCCGCCACCAACACTGACTGATTTTGAATTAATAGTACTTGTTGTGTAAGGCGCCAAATGTATTGCTTTTCCTCCTGCATCCTGATGTTGACCTTTTCCCGCAAAAGCAAGCGATAAAACTTCTCCCTTTGCGCCTTTGCCGTTTAAGATAACTGATGGATATTTCATAGTAACTTTTGATCCGATATTTCCATCAATCCATTCACCAAAACCCTCTTCTTCGACCAGCATTCTTTTTGTCACTAGATTATAAACATTATTTGACCAGTTCTGGATGGTGGTGTAGCGGACTCTGGCGCCTTTTTTGACAATTATCTCAACAACTGCTGCATGAAGTGAGTCTGTTGTGTAGATTGGCGCTGTACAGCCCTCCACATAATGAACATATGAACCCTCCTCAGCAATTATCAATGTCCTCTCAAACTGCCCCATATTGGCAGCATTGATCCTGAAATACGCCTGTAGCGGTATCTCGACATGTACTCCTTTTGGCACATACACAAAACTACCCCCACTCCAGACAGCTGAGTTAAGAGCTGCAAATTTATTATCAGAAACAGGTATCACAGTTCCAAAATATTGTCTGAAAAGATCAGGATGTTTTTTAAGAGCAGTATCTGTATCAAGAAAAATAACGCCTTTTTTCTCCCATTCTTTTTTAAGATTGTGATAAATCACTTCAGAATCATATTGCGCGCCAACACCAGCCAAAAATTTTTTTTCAGCCTCAGGTACACCAATCAGATCATATGTATCCTTTATATCTTTTGGCACGTCTTTCCATTTTCTTGATTTTTTTTGAGTCGGACTGAGGTAATAAAATATGTTATCAAAGTCAATACCTGTTAAATCAGCACCCCAAGCTGGCATCATCTTTTGCTCAAACATCATCAAAGCCTGAAGCCTGAATTGAAGCATCCAATCTGGCTCATTTTTGTAGTGAGAAATTTGTTCCACAATATCCCTGCTCAAGCCCCTTTCTGTTCTAAAAACAGAGGTCTCAGGCTTATGAAAACCGTATTTATAGCTGTTTTTTATATTTTGTGTAGATCTCAAATGAATTTTTTGTATCCTTCCTCTTCGATTTTTTGGGCAAGTGATGATCCACCAGATTTGACGATCTTACCTCCTGCAATCACATGAACGAATTGGGGTTTTATATAATGAAGAATTCTTTGATAATGAGTAATTAGAACAAGTCCCAGTGAAAAATCGAGCTTATTTATAGCAACTGAAATATGTCTGAGGGAATCAACATCAAGCCCAGAATCAGGCTCGTCAAGTACAGCAAACTTTGGTTTGAGCGCTGCCAACTGCAGGATCTCAGCTTTTTTCTTTTCTCCACCAGAGAAACCTTCATTCAGAGATCTTTTGACAATCTCTTCATTAAAGCCAATTTGTTTGGCAACAGGCTCAATCTGATTTCTAAAAGCAATAGGAGATAGCTTTTTTTCTTTGGCTTTTTTCTGTTCATTTATAGCAGTTCTGAGGAAATTTCCAAAGTTAACGCCAGCTACTTCAATTGGGTACTGAAATCCAAGAAAAAGCCCCAGCTTTGCCCGCTCATCAGGTTTGAGAGTGGTTATATCTTTATTGTTTAGTTTTATCTGACCCTTCGTAACAACATATCCAGGATGACCCATCAGAACTTGAGCAAAAGTTGATTTACCTCCTCCATTGGGTCCCATGATTGCGTGGATTTCGCCTTGATCTATACTAAAATTTAGACCTTTTAGAATTTCTTTGCCTTTTATTGTTTGGGCGTATAAATTTTTAACTGTTAATTTATTATTCATTTTTCCATTCTTTCTCAAGCTGAGTGTTTATTTCATCAATCATTTCCAGCATCTCCTCTTCTGTCATATTGTGCATTTCTGCGCCGGTCTCAAGCGTATCGTTTTCATTGGCATAGCAATTCGCACAGTGCAGTCCGTATTCTGCCAGTAGTTCAGCAGCTCTAGGGCATTCCTGACCGATGATACTGACAGGATCAAAACGGGTGATAACATATGGGGATCCCTGTCCTTTCATGGCTACATTATAACACGAAAGAAAAAAAGCTAAAAATATAAAATAAAAACAACTTTTGTGACCCGTATGGGAGTCGAACCCATGATTTTCGGGATGAAAGCCCGACGTCCTAGGCCACTAGACGAACGGGCCTAAATTTATCGAAACACCTAAAATGGCGTCATAATATGTATTATAACGCCATTCAGGCTTAAATTCAATGAAGAAAGATTTATTTAAATTTTTTCTTTGCTTCATCAACTACGCTTTTTGCTGCATCACGGCCTCCAAGACCAAATGCAATTCCACCTGCTAACGCAATCATTGCCACAAATCCAGTAAATAAGATTCTTACAAGATCTTGTGCAACACCTAGCTGATTAAGAACAGCTAGAAGTACAAAAACGGTCAGGGAAATTTTAGTCACTGATGCAATAGTATTTGCTGCATCAGAAGAAAGACCTGTTACTGATGCTTGAACGAGATTGCCGGCAAGTCTGGCAAGAACTAAACCAACAAGACCGATAATTGCTGCTACAAATACATTTGGCAGATAAAGCAAAAATGTATTTAAGACTGTTGTGACTTGTGGTATACCCCAGACATCTGCTGTTGGGATAAGAAAAAGGATAAGTACAAACCACCTGACAATCTCAGCTAGTATATTTGTCCATGTTAGTTCTTTTTTTGCCTCAGGAACCCCGTATTTCTTTAGGTATTTTTCAACCTTTAAGACATTAAAAATCTGGACAAAAACTTGCCTCGCGATTGAGGCTACGATAACACCAATTAAAAAGATAATAATGCCAGCAAGAAAATTGGGGAAAAAAGCAACTACTCCTTCAACACCTTTATTAATAGATGAAAGAAAAGTGTCTGCTATATTATTCATATAATTCACCTCCTTTCATAGTAAGCTTCAAAAGTATGTTCGTCTTGATTTAGCAATCTAACCTAGATTGATATTTGGAAATAGTATTGCACTTTAAAAATTACTTGTCAAGCATATCCCAGCTTGATATAATTCAATGATGTCCAAAAGCTATTAGTATAAGCTAAAAGCTAATCGGGCCGGTAGCTCAGCGGTAGAGCAGGAGCCTTTTAAGCTCTTGGTCGCGGGTTCGATCCCCGCCCGGCTCACAGTAAAGAAGAAAAAGTCTGAGGCTATGGAGTTTTTTCTGTACCGATAATTATCGTAACATCTGTGTCATTTTCTGCTTTTTCTATGTCCTCATCAATAGAATAAGTTTTTTTCAGAAATTCAGTTAATTTTTGAAGATACTCTTTATCTACTTTTTCAGCTGCAGTGATTTTGGTTAACTCAAAATCAGTTGAATCCGCATTGCCTACTGAGTCAACCTTGAAACCTTCTTCCTCCAAAGCTTCTTGCGCATCCCCTGCTGCGCCTGTCACGCCTGAACCATTTAGAACCTCAATGCTATATGCCTGAAGGTCAACTTCCACTGGCATTTCAATTATAGGAGTAGGTGTAGGTGGTACCTCAGTAGGCTTAGGAAAAAGATTTATTTGATTGCCAGATGTAACGTAGTAAATGCCGGCAAAAAGACCAATTCCAATAAGAAAAGTAACTAAAAAGACTGTTAAGAAATAAATAAATGCGCCTTTTTTGCTACCTACCTCAACATCAGGTGGCTTTGTAAAGAAATCTACTGCTTCATCTGTGGAGCTTTCTTCGACTATCTCTTCTTTGTGAAGAACAGATTTTTTTTCTTCCTTCTCCTCTTCGTCTTTTGCTTCAACTACTTCCACGTCTTCTACTGCTTCTTTCTCATCCACCTCATCTGGATTAACTGCCTCAATTTCTACTACTTCTGTTTCTTGCTTTTCGTCTTTGAGCGTATCTTTTTCTATCTTCTTTGGCTCTAGTGGCTGCTTTTTTTCTTTTTTTGAACCAAACTTAACTGGCTTTGCTCGTTTTTTTGTTTGCATAAATTATCCTCCTTATTTAGTTTAGAATTAATTAGTGTTTGTTGTCAATTAATCAAAAACTCGATATGTAAAAGGTTGAGAGCAAAACTAGTTAATTGATCTCCCCAAAAAAGACATGCAAATGTCCCCAGAACCAAAAATGGTCCAAATGGTATAGTACTTCCGTGAAGCTTTTTTTGCTTTGTAAGAATAAGTATCACAGCAGCAAAGGCACCTGTAAGAACTGCTATATAAACAGCAACTATAATGTTTGGAAAGCCAAGCAGAAGCCCCATAAAGATTGCATAAACCACGTCTCCAAACCCTATTCCCCGACCCCTAGTTATCAAAAAAATAATTAAGAAAAAAGCAAATACTCCAATTGATGCAAAAAGCAGGTTGAAGATTTGATCATAATTATAGAAATATGAATACAAAAAAACTGCCAAGATAAGCGGAAAGACAATATTAAAAGGGATTAAGCCATATTTAAGATCTGTAAAAAATATAATGATTAGTCCTGAAATAATAAAAAGTAAATATAAAACATTAAATAACATATGCACATTATTCAAAGCTATATATATATTATTCCCAAAGACAGTAAATGTGGTAAAAGCAAAAAGTAGTGCTGTTGTTGTCTCAACCACTGGATAATAAAGGCTAATTTTTTTCTCACAATACCTACATTTACCACCTAAAAATAGATAAGAAAAAACAGGAATAAGATCAAATGGTTTAAGTAGTTTTTTACAGTGATCACAATGGGATCTTCTTTTTATAATTGATTTATTTTCTTTCGCATTATCAATTACAACATTAAAAAAACTTCCAAATATTGCTCCAATTATAAAAACTAATAAAAACTCCATACAATAATTATGATAAAAACTGGGGAAAAAATAAAGCAGAGAATATAATTTAAGCTATTTAAGCACTGTTACTCCAGCAACTGTAGGTTCAGCAGTTGATGTTGCGCACCAGAGACCTGTCTTGTTAAGTCCTGATGACCAGACAATCCATGTATTTGCCTGAACACAGGGTGACCCTGATGCACCAGCTGTTGTTGCTGATGCCTTTGATTCAGCTCTAGAATAAATTATTACAGCAGGAGGAACTGTGGTTGGATCGTATTTATAGCAATAGCCAGTCTGAGTACCACCTGTTGTACCATCACTTGTCGCCTGATTGCTTCCAGCTGCACAGCCTATATATCCTGCAGCATTTGAGTTATATTGCACTGATTTCAACTCTCCTCCATCAATAAGCGTCTTCATCCAGGCTTCATTAGCAGCTGGGTATTGTCCAGATTGAGCATAGAAAGATTGAATTGTTGTGCCTAATTGCGCAATAACGGTTTTTCTTCCAGCGTCCCTTGATCTTGCAGTTTGCTCAGCAGGATTTAAAATAGAAAGAACTGAAATAACAAGAACGCCAAGAATTGCAATAACGATAAGAAGCTCAATGAGGGTAAAACCCTTCGATTTACTCAGGGCAAACCCTTTTTTTATGTTTTTGGGCAGTCTACTCATCTATATCTAGTATTGATAATAGGAAAAACTTTGTCAAGTATCAAAAGACGTTAATTAATTGATGAGATTAGTCCATAAATTGGAGTAATAACAGCAAAAATAAGAAAAGCAACAGCAAGCGCAAGAATTACCATTATAGCTGGCTCCATTAAAGTAGTAAGAGTTTTAACAGTTTGCTGTACTTCTCTTTCAAAATACTCTGACGCTTTTAAAAGTGATTCATCAAGTTTTCCTGTTTGTTCTCCAATTTTTGCCATTTCAATAACAATTGGAGGAAAAAGAGGTGTTGCATCCATAGCATCACCAATGGATATTCCTTTTTCTACTCTTTTTGAAAGAAGCAAAATCTCATCTCGATAAACAACATTTCCCACAACTTCTGATGATTTTATAAGCGATTCAACAACCAATGACCCTGCTCCAATCAATAAGCCTAGTGTTCTTGTAAACTCCGCCATCATCATCTCTTTGATAAGTTTTCCAACAACTGGAATTTTTAACATATATTTATCAACTGTCCTTCTGCCATCGCTTTTTTTATACCAACTTCTAATATAAAAACCACTTGCAGCAACAACAATTAAAATTATCAGCAAATAATTTTTAAAAAAATCAGACATACCAATGATTATTCTTGTGGACAAAGGCAAATCAATATCCAAACTTCCATAAAGTTCAAAGAGCTGTGGAATCACAAAAATCATCATAATCACAAGCACAATTATCATAACAACAACAACGATAACAGGATACATCAAAGCGTTTCTTATGGAAGACTTAAGCTCTTGTTCTTTTTCAAGATTTTCTGCAATTCTTTGCAAAACCTTATCCAAAAGCCCTGATGACTCTGCGGTTTTGATAAGCGCGACATAAACAGGAGAAAAAAACTTAGGATGTTTTGTGATTGCTGCTGAAAAAGGCTTACCGTTTTGAATTTCTGTTATAAGAGATTGATTCATCTCTTCTAAAGCAGGTGTCTGCATTTGGTTTTTCAATATTTCTAAAGCTTGCATAAGCGTAAGACCAGATGCGAGCATTGATGATAATTGCCTAGTAAAGACTACCTTTTCGTTAAATGTTGGTCGATTAAGAAATGGAATATAATGAAGAATGCTTCTATTTGCGGCAGGAATTATCTTAACCGGAATCAGCTGACGAGATCTTAAATATCCAACAACTTCTTTCTCATCTCTTGCTTCAATTAATCCTGTCACAGTTGATCCATCTTGATTTACAGCTCGATAGTAAAGTTTCATATTAACCGACTAGCCTCACAAGTTCAGACTCTTTCAAGGTGTAGCCCTTCGCGTCATCTAGTGTAATTACTCCTGATTTTACAAGCTGTGAGAGAGAATCGTCAAGCGTAATCATGCCTGCTTCTTTTGATGTTTGAATGACTGAATCAATAAGATGAGACTTGCTGTCTCTAATATTGGTTGCAACTGCTGATGTTCCAAGAAGCACCTCAACAGCTGGCACTCTCCCACCACCAATCTTTGGCAACAAACGCTGAGAAACTATCCCTTTTAAAGTTGCAGCAAGCTGAATTCTCACTTGTGGTCTTTGATCAGATGGAAATGTGTCCACAATCCTGTCAATGCTTTGAGATGCAGAGTTAGTATGCAAAGTTGAAAAAACAAGATGACCTGTTTCTGCAAGAGTTATGGCAGCCTGCATTGTTTCTGCATCACGCATCTCACCAATAAGAATAACATCAGGATCCTCACGGACTGCTGATCTGAGAGCAAGCGTCCAGGAGTGTGTGTCTGAACCCATCTCGCGTTGAGATATAATACTTGATCCTTTGGGATAAATAAATTCAATCGGATCTTCAATCGTTAATATATGACACTCACGCTTCATGTTAATTTCATTTAAGATTGATGCAAGTGTTGTTGATTTGCCATGACCTGTTGGACCTGTAATCATCACAAAGCCTTGTTTTAGCTTGGAAAACGTATGAAGCACTTCTGGAAGATTTAGATCTTCAATAGTACGCGTATTGGGAGTGAGAAAACGAAAAACACCTGCTGCTGTATTTTTCTGATAATAAAAATTTGCTCTAAATCTTCCTTCTTCATGATTGTCATAGCTAAAACTAAATGAAAAATCAAGTTCTTTGTTAGTTTGAAACAACTCCTTTTGCTCTGGGGTTAAAAGAGAAAAAAGCATTTCCTCACAATCAGCAACTGCAAGAGGTGGATAGCTTGTTAGATAGCGAAGGATTCCGTCAATTCTGAAGGTTGGTGGAATATTTGCCATCAGATGCAGATCCGATGCTTTATTTTTCACTGTTAGCTCCAATAATTCTTTAATGTTCATAACCTACTCCTGCGCAACTCTTAGCACTTCTTCAATAGTGGTATCGCCATTTATCACCTTCATATAACCATCTTGCTTAAGTGTTATCATTCCCTCTTCAATGGCTAGTGCTTCAATTGCATTACTATCAGCATGCTCAACAATTAGTCGAGATATTTTATGAGTAACAGGAAGAACCTCAAAAATTCCTATTCGACCGAGATAACCAAGGTTAGAACATTGAGCACAACCTTTTCCCTTAAACAGTTTAATTGTCTGATCCGGCTTATAAAGCCTGCCAAGAATACTTTTAATCTCATCAATTAAAGGCGGTGGTGGATCATAGTTTGTTTTGCAAGCCGTACAAATTTTTCTGACAATTCTCTGGGAAACAATTGCATTAACTGATGATGCCAAAAGAAATGTTTCGGCTCCAAGATCCATAAGTCTTGGAAGCGCGCCAGATGCAGAAGACGTATGCAGGGTTGAAAAAACAAGATGACCTGTAAGCGCAGCCTGAATCGCAAGATCTGTTGTTTCATTATCTCGCACCTCTCCAACCAATATAATATTTGGATCTTGTCTTAAAAATGCACGAAGTCCTGATGCAAAAGTAAGACCAACTGCAGGATTTATTTGAACCTGATTAACACCTTCTATTTCATATTCAACAGGATCTTCAAGCGATGCAATATTAACACGGGTTGTATTAAGTCTTGAAAGAACAGAATAAAGCGTAGTTGTTTTTCCTGAACCCGTAGGTCCACAAACTAAAATAATTCCATGTGACCTAAGGGTTGCTGTTTCCAGGTTTTTGAGCGATACCCCTGTCAATCCAAGCTCGGGAAGTGTTGGTATGCCTCCTGTTTTTCGAAGAATTCTCATCGCAATTTTCTCTCCATAAACAGTTGGCAAGGTTGAAATGCGAAGATTTACCTCTTCTTCTTTCATGGTAAAGTTAAGTCTTCCATCCTGAGGAATTCGATGCTCATCTATTTTTAGCTCAGCCAATATTTTTATTCTTGAAACCAGAGAATCTCTGACGTTAAGAGGTAAACTAAGCTTGTCATAAAGAATTCCATCTATTCGATAACGCACCCTCACGCGATCCTCAAGTGGTTCAATGTGAACATCAGATGCGCGTGATTTTATCGCGTATTCAAGAATAGTTGAAACAATTTTGGCAATTGGTGCATCATTTATGATTTTTGCAATCTGAGTACTATCAACTGTTTTTTTCTGAGCAAATTCTTTTTCTTCAGCAATAGCTTTTCCAACCTCTCCTACCAATTCCTGCTTGTACTGCTGCTCAATTGATTTTTTAACATCTTCCGGATTTGCAGCATATGATTTGATGTTGAGATTTGTTTTTTTGCGCACAAAATCCAGCGCATCCAAATCAACTGGATTGCTCATCGCAACAGATAATGCTTTCTCTTTCTCGTCATAAGAGAATGGAATAAGCGAAAACCTCTCAACAACAGGTCGCGTTAAAAAACCAAGCGCTTGAGGAGAAAAAGATAAATCTTTCAAATCAACATAAGGTATTCCAAGCATTTGGGCTAAGGCGCGAGATATATCGTTTTCTGAAACTAGATTCTGTTCGCGCAGAATATCAAGAGGCTGCTGTCCAGAAGAGACGGATTTTACCTGAACCTCATCGTACTGCTCTTTATTAATAACGTTTCCTGCAAGGAGAATATCAAGAACTGATTTAGAATCAGAGTCATTTGCGCTATTGGAGTCTTGAACAGGCTGTAAAACCGTTGAATCGGGCATTATTACAATAGTAAGGAATCTAAGGCTGGAAGTCAAGCAAAAGCTATGCCTGCAAACGATCAAGTATAAGCTTTTTAATTTTTTGAGGATCTGGTCCAACTAGAACTGGAGAATTCATAAATCTTGATTTAATTTTTTTACCTTTTGATTCAATTTTAGTTTGAAGATCATATTCATCACTTAATCTATCGGTATGATAAAGAACTGTATAATCTGGATCTTTCAAAATATTTCCTGTTAGTATTGCAACAACTGTTTCATCGGGATCAACTGGCCTATCTGTTCCTTGCTCCATAATCTTTTTCAAACCGGCAATAGATGTTGCTGATGCAGGCTCACAACCAATTCCTTCCTGGCCGACAATTGCCTTCGCATCAGCAATTTCCTGCTCAGTGACCTTTGTGATCCACCCATCAGTTTCTTTAATACCTCTGATGGCTTTTTCATGAGAAATAGGATTTCCAATTTTTATCGCAGTTGCAAGTGTTTTCGGGTGAAGAACAGGTTCAAAAAAATCAGGATGCTCGCTTGTAACCATATTATACAAAGGGCCTGATCCTGCTGCCTGAACTATGGTAATTCTTGGCAGTTTTTTAATAAATCCAAAGGTTTTCAATTCCCTTAGCCCCTTTGCAAGTGATGATGCATGACCAAGATTTCCGCCTGGAACCACAATCCTGTCAGGAACATTCCAATCTAGCTGCTCAAGAATTTCTGGAACAATTGTTTTTTGTCCTTCAATTCTAAACGGATTTATCGAATTTACAACGTATATCCCAATCTCAGGCGCAATATCAATAACAATCTGCATTGCCAAATCAAAATCACCCTTAATCTGAATAGTTAACGCGCCATAGTCAAGCGCCTGTGAAAGTTTTCCATATGCTATTTGGCCCTCAGGGATTATCACAACAGGAAGCATTTCTGCTCTGTTTGCATATGCGGCCATTGCAGCCGATGTGTTGCCCGTTGAAGCGCAAACTACAGCTTTCATATTCATATTATTTGCTTGAGTTATAGCAGCGCTCATACCAGGATCTTTGAATGATCCCGTAGGATTCATTCCTTGATGTTTTATATAAAGATTTTTTAACCCGACAAAATCACCTGCCTTTTTTGCTCGGAAAAAAAGTGTATTTCCTTCATTTAGCGATATAATTTTTGAAGGCTTTTTGACAAAAGGCATGAGATCTCTAAATCTCCAGACACCACTTCTGTCCTCCGTTTTATTAGACAACCTTCTTAATGACCACAAAGCTTTCATCTCTTCTGGATCTATTTTGGGAAAATCATAAACAACATCAAGAGTGCGACCGTCATCAAGACATCTGTTAATTGCTTTTGAAGACGAATATCTCTTCTTGCAATAAATACATTCAAGCGCAACTTGATTGTCAGAAAAACCATTATTTGCTTTAATAACTTCTTGTCCTTGGTTTTTTATACTTACAAAAGAATTAATTTTACTATCTTTCATACAACTCGTATTATATCAATTCAATGTTATAATATTAATCCTCAATATGAAATATCTAAAAATACTTACATTAACGATTGCTTTACTAATTATTTGTTCGTATCCGACAAAAAGCTTTGCTGTATTTGACCCCTTGTCAGTTCCAAATAATAAATTTGGAATTCATATTCTTTCGACTCATGAATTAGAAGAAGCAGCAAAACTGGTTAACACCAATGGTGGTGAATGGGGTTATGTGACTATACCTATTCAGTCTGGCGATCGCGATTTACTAAAATGGCAGAAATTTTTTGATAATGCAAAAAAGAATAAAATAATTCCCATAATAAGACTTTCTACTGAGGGCGATTATTTTAATACCAATTTCTGGAGAAAACCAAAAGAAACAGATATTCTAGATTTTGCAAACTTTCTAGACTCACTTAATTGGCCAGTTAAAAATCGCTACATAATTGTTTTTAATGAGGTCAACAGAGGTGATGAATGGGGAGGTGGCGCAAGCCCATCAGAATATGCAAAACTTCTTGATTATGCGGTTGAAATCTTTAAATCAAGAAATTCTGATTACTTTATAATTAGTGCTGGTCTTGACAATGCGGCGCCAAATCAGGGGACAGATTACGTAAATCAATATACTTATATGAGACAAATGAGCATAGTCGCTCCTGGAATCTTCAACAAAATTGATGGAATCTCAAGCCACTCTTACCCAAATCCTGCATTTGCTCAACCACCAAATCTATTCAGCTCAACTGGAACCGGTAGCTTTACACATGAGATAGATTTGATTGCTTATCTGGGAATTGATAAAATTCTGCCTGTTTTTATAACTGAAACAGGTTGGTCATCAGAAATTGTTCCAGCAGGAATAGAAAGTCAATATTATAAAACAGCTTTTCAAACAATTTGGAGCAATGAAAATATTGTTGCTGTTACTCCTTTTATTCTTCAAGGATCAAATAGTCCTTTTGATAAATTCAGTTTTCTTGATAGCAATGGAAAACCTACATCTCGTTATAACACCTATAAAAATTTTGCCAAAATAAAAGGACAACCTGTCTTGAGCGAAAGTAAATCTGTTCAAAAAGAAAAAGAAACAGATCAAAAAAAAGTCCTGTCTATTTCTGATTTTTCTCAATATTCAATAAATGTCACAGAAAAAATCTTACCTGACGGATTTAAACCTGTGCTAAAATGGTTATTGAAACTAAATTAATATGGATTGGACAGAAGCAAAAGATGTAAAAAGAGATATTGCAAAAGTTTTAAAAACTATTGATTTGCCATATATTAAAAACGCCAGAATCTTTTGCTACAGAACAACTGGCTCTAAAGTAAGAGCTTATGCAAGAACTTGGGCTTTCCCAAAAATTTTTCAAAGAGCTCTTGATGTGACACCTGCCTATGTGATTGAAGTTTTGGCCAAACATTATGACAAATTATCAGAGGATGAGAAAACAAAAGTCTTGATCCATGAGCTTCTTCATATTCCCAAAAATTTTTCAGGCGCCTTACTTCCCCATCGCACAAGAAGCAGAAATTTGCATCACGAAGCAAACAGACTTTTTAAGGAATACAAGAAAGGAGTAGCAAGTATTAAGTAGGAGATATTAAGTCAGGCAATAGCTCTGACTTATAACTTATAACTTATAACTTATAACTGCATGCTGACAATTATTCACGGTGTTGATATCGCTTCTTCAAGAAAATATTTACTTGAAATGAAGAAAAACGATGACCTGATTTTAAATGGAGCTGGTATTAATTTGACAGATCTATACCAGACCCTTAAAGGTGGTTCACTTTTTACTGAAACAAAAAAAATATTTATCGAGAACTTTATTACAAAAAGGAAAAAATCAGCAGATTTTGATGAGATTGTAAAATTCTTAAATGATAATGCCAAAACATATGAGATCTTTCTCTGGGAGGGGGGAGAATTAACGAAATCAAATTTAAATGCTTTTAAAGAAGCAACTGTGAGAATTTTTAAACTACCACAAACCCTTTTTCAGCTTCTTGATAGCATCAGACCCCAAAATGGCAAAGCTTTGATAAAACTATTTCACGAGACAACAAAAATAACAGACATAGAAATGATATTTTTTATGTTTGTTAGGCAAATAAGAATACTTCTGGCACTTCAATCAACATCTGATAATGAAATTGATGAACTAAAAAGACTCGCTCCCTGGCAGAAAGGAAAACTTCTTAATCAATCCAAGCTTTTCAAAGCTAAAACTCTAACAAATATTTACAAAGATCTTTTTGAGATAGAAAAAGCCCAAAAAACAGGAAATCTAAATGGAAGTCTTACAAGCTCAGTTGACTTTTTGCTACTTCGGATTTAATATAAGTTAATGCCAACAACAATTGACCCCAAAATTTTTAAAGCCTATGATATACGAGCAATATACCCCGATCAGATCAATGAAGAAAATATAGTTCCTATTATTCGAGCTATCTACAAATTCTTTCTTGAAAAAACAAATAAAAAGCACCTATCTGTAG
>JAJDCH010000015.1 GCA_029260905.1 Candidatus Levyibacteriota bacterium
ATTAAGCCTAGTTTGATATTGTCAATAAATTCTTTGATCTGGGCATTTTCAGTAATTATGTTTGGTGTTTGAGTATTGCCTTCATTCTGAGGAGAAATAGTTACAGAGTTTGACAGATTGCCGTCTGATTTTACATAGATGAATGGATCATAAAAACCAGTTTGTAGGGTAATCATGATGTTGCCTTTTATGTTTTGATCTGTATTGTTATACTTTTCAAGTGCTCGTCCTACAATAAAACCTTTATCAATTGTTTTGACTCCAACTCCTTGATTGTTGCTTGTTGTTATCAAGTCGCCGGGTTTTATTTCTCCATTTTGAGAAGATACAAAAGTTTTGACAACACCAGTTAGACCAACTTCAATTGATTTGTTTCCATTATCAATTCCACCCAAAAATGCAGGATTTTTTGAGGCAACACCAATTACGTTTTTGAAATTATCATCACAAAGAACAGCAAAACCTTGATCGTCAAGACAAACTATCGAGCCGTATGGTATATCAGTAGATTCATCCTTCTTGAAATATTCAGCAAAGTCCGCAACACCCGATGTTTTATATGTTACACCATTTGATCCATTTCCCTGAATTGATCCAACAAGTCCAAGGCCGTTTGTCTCAAAGTTTATGAAGTGATTGTTTGTTGAGACTGTAGATCCGGTATTTCCAAGTTTTATCAGCAGCCCATCAGCATCTGAGCTAGTATCAGTATTATAGATCTGTGCTGAAGTACTGGTTCCTTTAGAATCTCTCACATCAAGAGCAAATGCTGGAACAGCCGTTCCCACTCCAAGTCGTTTGTTAACAGCATCAAAGAAGAATGAGGAATCGACATCGAGAAGGTTTTTTGTGTTTATAAAAGGAATTGAACCAATTGAAAATCCTTCAAGCTTTATGCTTTGTTTTTCAGGAATTACTATTCCAGCCTTGGCATTTAGCAATCCGTTCAAATTTATCTCTGATTCAGACCATCCTATGTTAATATTCCTGACTGATCCAGTTAATAGGTTAAAGGTATTGGCGTTGGATTTTATATTTTCTCCATTTATATTAAGATCGCCTGCAATTGTAGTATTGCCCTTCCTGTCAACAACGAATTTAGCAAATCCATCACTTTGACTGCTAATGAGATTTCCACTTCCATTTTGGTTGATGATAAGGGCGGATTGGTCATTGTCACTATTTGAGATAACCAGATTATCAGCTATCTCAACAGCTCCTGAGGCTAAGCCCAGATTGTTACCTTCTGATGTATTTTGTAATGGTTTTTGCAAGTCTATTATTCCTGACCCATCGGGCGATATTATTACATTTCCGTTTGATCCAGAGTTGCTTGAGAGGATAAGTGATTGTCCTGAAAGGCTGAAGTCACCACCAGTTGCCTGAAAGACTGGGTTTGCGGTTCCTCCAATTGTTAGATTTCCAATTGAATCAAGAGCAAGGATGACATTTTTTTCACCTGAGCCAACTTCAGTAATAGGTTTTAGTCCTTGAAGAAGCTGAGAGTTGTAGCTGTTTGAAACATTTGCTAATGATTGTCTGGGCTTTAGTTCGCGACCATTGCCAATTGTGATGCCTAGATAGAGTTCTTGGTTTGGGTTAAAAAGTGATTCATTGATAGCAGTGTTTTTACCAAGTGATACGGAAAATCTACCATCCAGATCAGGTGTTACTGTTTGTGACTCGCTCCAAAGCAAAGTATTATTTGATGCTGCTTCATCATTGTAGATTGCAAATTTTATTTCTGTGGGGGTTTTTATTGGCTCCCCATCAGTATTGGTTAGTTTTCCTTGGAAAGGGATTATCCTAGGCGTTGGGGATTGTGATTGTCCAAGCACTGCATTTTTTACAGCCTGATTATTGATTTTATTGTAAATGCTTAATCCTCCAAAAACCAAAAAAGCCAGAAGAAGCCCGAAGTGCACATAGTTGACTGTTTTTATTGAATGGTATTTGTGATACCAGTCTGGTCTTTTGAAGCGGATGTTGTGGATTAGTCTTTTCCAAAACGTAAGAGATGTTGTTGAAATACCAAGAGGCGCATACATTGTTTTTGGTAAGTTTCTTATAGAGCTGATCGGTTTTTTGTTGTTAGCTATTATAAATCTGTCTAGAAGGCTAAGATGGTTAGCGCTTGAAACAGCTGACTGCTTAATTTGATTATCTTTTATGGCTGGAAGCATTTCTGAAATGGGTATAAATACAGATTTGCCAGTTAGTTTCCAGAGATTGTATTTTAGTCCTATAAAAATTTTGGCGAGGGAAATTATGACTGCTCCATCAAGCAGCAAGAAGAGTAGGTGTTTGCTGACCTGCAAAAGCCTTAAGGGAGGAAAGCCTGAATACTCAGGAGAGATATTTTTTTCCCGATCGGGAATATATTCTTTTCGAGACTGGAGTGCGATAATGTTTGGAGAACTGGCCTGTTTTTCATTTGTATCAACATCAGTCTGGCTATTTTTTTGTGACAGGATTCTTGTTCTTGTCAGCTCTCTTTCAAGCTCAGTTATATTTTTTATTATACCTTTTTGAGATGCAAAGATAAGATATTTTCTGATTGAAGACAGTTTTCTGTTTATGCTGATAGGTGAGAGGCCTGCTTCAGTAAGAAGTCTTTTTTTGTATTCATTAACTACAGAAATGTTTACAGCAAATTCAGGATCATCCGATTGAGAAACCATGGTTACCCATTTGCTGAAGTGAACCATGTCAGCCATATAGTTCTTGATTGTATTTTTGCCTGATTTTGAGCTATAAAGATAGTTTTTAAATTCAGTCAGTCTCCATCTATCAATTATTTTAGGCTTTTGAGTAGGCAGTGTGGCTGGATTAAAGGAAAGAAGTTTGTGGTCAATTAAAAAGTCAAAGAACTTGGTGAGAGATGATGAATAGCGTTTTATGGATCTCGGAGAAAGAGGAGAAATTTTTTTATATTCATTACCATATTCTAGCTCTGTAAGATAAAGCTCAATAATGCCTGGATTAATTCTTCTAGGCAAAAACTCTCTCTTAAGAGTGATCTGATACCAGGCTAAAAACTTCCTAACGTCGCTGAGATAGTTTTTAAGGGTTGTTTTATTTACCTTTCTATCAGCAGATTGAAGATATGCTTTAAATGCGTTTATTATTTCCATAGGCAGTTTATTTTCACAGATTTTATTTTATGTATCATTAGCTTCAAGATTATACTGATTATACGCGTTATATAAATATTAGTACTATTATTAATAGCATAGATAAATCTATGAAAACTTGTCAAGAGGCAGATTTGATCTATTTAAGTTACATATGATATATTTATTTAACTTTTTAAAAAGAACAAAAAATAAGCTTTTATATTAATTCTCATAATTTGAGGCTGTGAAATAAATCATTTTCACATATTTTTTATGAAAACATGAGGCTAAAGATGAATTTCTGGGGTAAGAGAATACTCAAAAAAGCTGTCAGAGACTAGAAAAAGAAAATCAATATTTAATATGAGATATATTTTAACATTTGTTATTATATATTAATAATTACCGATATTAAACATTCTCCATAAATAAAGCCTGTTTTTATACAAATTATCAATTCACATACACAATTGCTAGTTTTTTTTAAAGCTTGTTTTGGTTGATATATCGATAAAAAACAACAATATTAATATTGTAAGATACTATGTAGTAGTTTTATTGATTTGATAGTCTTATTTAAACTAAATCAATAAATGATATGTATTTACTATCAATATTAATTCCTATATTAAAAATTTTAATTTTTTGAAAATAATAAGAATAAATTCTGAGGCTAAAAATAATAGCTTAAGAATAATTCACTGCTTTACAATTAAAAAAAAACATATATTTAACAATGAGAATCCAGTCAAATTACTGTATATTTGGTAGATAAAAATCTTTATTTTATCTTATTAAATTAGCTTGATTTAACAGTCTGATCAATACAACTTGTAGTATGATGGTTCTACAACTTATAGTTAGTCTGTGGAAACAGATTATAAGATAATAAAAATATGTTATTTTTTGTGAAAAAATTCTTTTTTACAGCTTATAGATTTATTAATATGTAAAAAATAGTTTCTAAGCCTGTAAAAACTGATTATAAATTTTTACTCATGAATTTATCTAAAATTGATATCCTTTGATATGTTTTATTTTTTTTAATTATAATCTTTTAGCTTTCAAATTGAATATTCGGGAAATATATTAAGTCTTATATTTATATATTATATATGATTAGTATATTATTATGGGAAAAAGTTGTATTTTTGCCTCAATATAGTAAGTATTTAAATATTAAGCTTAAATTTTAGTGAAAAGATAGAAAGACTTCTTTTATCTTGCTTACGTTTAATTTTTATTGTTAAATATAGGATTTTGAGTATAAAATTACGTGATTAAAGATGGCGCGAGCTTGATTTGAGGCCAGAGCATAGGTAGGTGAGTGCTAGATGTGGCTCTGAAATATAGACAGTGGATTTTGTACATCTGTATGTTTTAAATTGTCTTAGAAATGATTTGGTGACTTTTTAACTAAAATGTCCCGATAGCGAGTTGAATAACTT
Source organism: Candidatus Levyibacteriota bacterium (assembly GCA_029260905.1). Classification (GTDB taxonomy): domain Bacteria; phylum Patescibacteriota; class Microgenomatia; order Levybacterales; family UBA12049; genus JAJDCH01. Next base: position 4,565 of record JAJDCH010000015.1, read on the forward strand.
GATATTAGCAGAGTGTACTTAGAAGTGATAGATATTGAAAAGCTTGACAATACGGGACGTACATGTTTTTTTAAATAATCTACTTATGAAAGTGATTGTTTTAATAGCTTTATAATTAAAATTAGAATGAGTATTATAAAACAATAATTATATTACTAATTTTAGATTAATTCTTATATTATTGCAATTAGATTTTAATAAAAATAAAAATCTGGATCATTGGTTTTAAAATTCTTTCACTTGGAGCTATATACATTTATTTATCTGCTCTGGTAGGACTGTGCATCTTATCTTAGTATTTACTTTGTGGTTAAACTTGAAAAGCTTGTTAATAACAAGCTATCTCTAGAATTATGCCTCAAGTCTAACTGTGAACTTATTAATTTCTGGTGTGTGAGAATAATTATGTTTATTCAATATCTGTTTTAACTATAATTTATATTAGCTTAAGACTATTTTAGTGAGTTGAAGCTTAGGTTAATTATTTAAAGCTTAAAATTAGTTAATTTTTAATAGTGTTTGTGGGGAAGAACGCAAGAAAAGAAGAAAATGCTTAATAATTTTATTAGGATATAAATACTAAAAAGATCAGTTGTTATTTCCAGTTTCATAAATGAAGCAAAAACCATATGATATACCTATAGTAAGCTACATTTAATATAGTAATTATTTTTACTCCATCAATAGGGACTTGTAGTAATAAAAATTTAATCATTTTTAGCCTCAAATACTTCTATAAGACTTGTTCAATCTTTGAACTTATAAGCATTGACAAGCTGTTCAAATTATTGTTAACATAAATTAAAGTAATAATTACTTTTCTTCATGCAGACTTCTAAAATTTATCATCTCTATTCAGCTAAAGAAAAAATAAGATTAATTTCTGAATATAAAAAAGGCGAAACAATTACTAATATTTGTAAAAAAGCAGGTATATCACGCACTATATTCTATCGCTGGATTAAGCGTTTTGATGCATCAGTTGATAAAGAAACAGCGCTGGAAAACATGCACAAAAAAGGAGATCAGCACTGGAGACATCTTCCTGGTCTTAATGAATTTATTCTTAAAATTGTTTCAAGTCATCCGGAGCACTCATTATCAAGTCTTTTATCTGCAATTGAAGCAGAAAAAGGCAATGTTATCAGTAGAACAGGTCTTTACTATATTCTAAAAAGATATAATTTAACTGAGGCTGAATCAAGATATGCATATGCAGATGCGGTAAATACAATTATTGGATCAACTGTAGCGCTTGAGACAAAACAGAAAGAGGAAGAACCAGTTGGAATAGCTGCAGAGAATGAAAATTTAGCATCAAAGAAAGAAAATAAAACTTTTTTTCCGATCTGGCAAAGATCAGTATTTGCTGTTTGTATGGTTTTGATTTTGATTAATTCAGTTTTGATTTTGAGCTTAAATTTAAACGCTTTTGATCTAGAGAGATTTATAGACCCTTTTAAGTTTACAAAAGTTAAAGAGGATGGAAAAGTACCAAAATTAGAGCTTGAGAAACCCTCAGATCAGATATTTATACCAAAACATGTCTATCATCAGGATTTGAATTGGGGAGCTATGGCGTTTAATACAATTAAAAGCATTTACAAAAAAGGAGAGGCAATGACATTTGGTTTTGGATTTATCGATAACCTAGGTCAGACGATCTGTGATGCAGACATTGGATTGATCATTACAGATCAGGAAAACAAAACTCTTGGATCTCTCAATACGAATAGCAGAGGTGTAACACGCAGTAGCGAGTGTGGATTTGTAAGCGTCACAAACGTGCCTGATTATTTGGCAACGGTTTCAGCTGATTTGAAGGAGGGCAGATACAATCTTCGTTTTACTACTGAAACCTACAATGGCAAACGCACTTTTGATGAGAGCATTTTAATTACTGATAGAGTACCGTTTGAGGTTGAACGAAAATCATATCCGTCAAGGATCTTCCCAAATGCAGAATATCCTGTAGAAATATGGATAAATGCAGAAAAAGATTTTGTTGGTGAAATAGAAGAGGAGATACCACATATTTTGGAGATATCTGAAATATCAAGTGGCGGGATAAAAATCAATAAGTCAAATAATAGAAGTGTGGTACGCTGGAAGGTAAATTTGAGAAAGAATCAGGTTCACAAACTCAGATACACAATTGATTTTCCACCAACTTATCCTGCTTTTTATGAGGTAGGACCAATGGTATTTAAAGATAATAAATCAGCAGAAATTGTCTTTAGTGAGGCAAGATATTGGCAAATTGTTGCCGATAGCCTGCCACAAATAAAGCTTTAATAATAAATAATGCTTGACATTTATCTTATAGTAGAGTAGAATCGCAAAATGGCTGAAAGAATGAATCTAATTCACTGGGTAAAAGGGACAGTAAGACTTTCTGAGCATGAAAAGATACATAATGTTGGATTAAAAGCTTTTGGGTTGGCAACGAATGGAGGGGCAGTAATTTTCCTTGATGCTGCAAGCACAACAACTGATCCAAGGCTTGCAAGACTTATGGCCATCCCACTAGTTTTAGTAGGAGCTGGGTCTTTTGGACTAGGAACTTATGAGTCAGCGCTTTCAAACAAGAGAAGACTAATCCCTCCTGAAATAGAATCTGTAAAAACAACACATTCTGAAGAATATTCTCCGAGCATAGACACAATTAAGGAGTTTATACAGAAAGCAAAGCTGCTTACTAAAAAGGGAGATAGGTTATATCGCAATTTTAGAGGAGATCAAGAATCTAGCTTATCACTATCAATATATACAGGCCTTGATTCAAAGAGTGATACTGTATATTTTACAATTAGAGAAAAACCAATTCGTATTAATAACAATAGAGTAAATACAGTAAAGAGATTAGAAATTGATGTTACTAATGGAGTTGCAACTGTAAAATTTAGACAAGAAATCGAAGCAAAAATAGAGAAAGAGAGAAGAAGTAGAGAGGAATCAATGAAAGCTGATGATAAGCTAAAAGCGCTTGATGAGTCTTTGGGTGATGCAAATCAAGAAGAGTTGGAAAACGCATTAGCTATATTGTCCTCTTTACGAGTAGAAGATGAAATAATTCGTCACAGCACTAGGTCAAGAAGTGAAACAGAGAGAGATAAAGCTGCTTCAGCTACGATAAAGAGAAAAACCAAAAGATTATTGACAATAGCTAAAGAAGAGGGTGTTATGTCTCAGAGAGATGGGTTTTCTAGCGCAGATTTTGACATAAACGGAAAAACAGTTTCAGTTTTAACATCAGATACACCAAAAACCAGAAAAAGAGACAGTTATATATTGATAAAAATACCTGATATTGCAGGGCAAGGGGGAGGGTCTTTTTCAACAAGAGAATTTGTTCTGTATGGAAAAAAAAGTGAGCTCAGCATAAGGGAGTACGGAGGAGTTAATGAACACAACTCAAGTGGAAGAGGCATAGGATCTCGTCAAGACCCTGAGGAATTTGTTAATAGTTCAGGATGGTTCAAGGATCTAGAGATTCCAACAAATGGTCAAGTGCAAGGTTTGTTGACAACACTTTCAACTCTTGGTATACAGTCATTGAGAGGGCAATCTCGTTGAAAAAGCGTAATAGAATTTACCCATTCTCCATTTTTTTCCTCACCCTTTTATAAATAAAAATCACAACAATCAGGCTTAGGAGAGCGATGCCTGTTGGTTTGACAGGCATGACGCTAAATTTTGTGAGTGCAGATATTGTTTGAGTTTCCGTTATATCAAGTCTGACCTCAGCTGTATAAATTCCAAAAAGTATTCTTTCATTCCAGAGAATTGAGTCAGTTTGAGGTTGATCTGTCAGTCGGCGGGTGCTGTCTGCTAATATATTTTCAGGCCTTACTGGTATTTTTGCAATTGTTTGACCAAACATATTTTTGACAAAAATAAAGCCTTTTGGATAAATCATATTTATGCCTCTGTTCGTAACACGAAGTGTAAAGGGAATTGGTCCTGATTCAAAATTATTTGTTGTTTTGAATTCTTCTATTTCTACACTTGGTGTTGTGAAAGGACCAACAGACAGAAGGACGTTTGTGGCAAGACCGATTTGATTTATAGAATAGGCTGTTTTTAATTCATCTTCATCAACAGGTTCAAAAACAGGATCATTTTGACTTAATAATATAATTGAAAAGTAATAATCAATTGATTCTTGGTTGTCTGGTACTACTATTTTTAGATTTAGAGTTTTATTTTCTTTTGGGGAAAGAGTTATTTTATTTGCTACGAAATCAGCATCAAGTAGTCTGATATTGCGTTTGAAGGAAGGGTTAGGGTCTTCAATTAGATACTTAATATCTCCTTTTTCTTCCCTTCCAGCCTCAAATGGTTTTATTTCTATATTTAAATTAACCGTATCATCGCCAAGATTTTCAATCAAGATCGGTAACTCTTTTTCAAAAGGTGGTTCTGCAGTTATTTTAATAAGAGTGGGTGAGAGGCGTATGTTTGATGACTCAGCACGAGCTGTCTCCAAGCTAAAAGCTAAAAACGCAAAGTTAAAAACCACAATCCAAAACGTAGAAATTAATAATTTTGTAATAGGATTTTGATTCTTCATACTAATATCTTGGAATCGCCATATAGATAAGATTATTGCTATAAATCCCCTCCTTTTGGGTTCCTTGAATATTTAACTTATAAATAATCTTAGTTTGAAAAATATTTTGAAGGAGCTTGTTGTCTAAGAGATTGACTGGATTATCACCCTCTGAGATATCAGAAAATTGACGGAATGAATCATTTTCAAAATTTGGTAACCTATATCCAAATCCATAAGTTAAATTATTCTTCCAGATTGATGATCTAGCCTCATTACAAACCCCATCATCACAAGTGGTATCAGGTATTAGCTGATTTCCACTTTTTAATTTTTGTTCTTCATAAGCCTTGAGATAATAATTGTCCCCAATTGTTTTTAAGTTGGCCGTTCTTATTACAGGCGTGGTTGCAGTTAGTGGACCAAAATCAATAAGGATGGGGTCAATTGAAATATGGATAAAAGAGTTATTTGTTTCAGTTGTCATTATTTTTTGTGGAACAGAAGTAGGCGTTGGGGTGGGGGTTGAAAATGCCTGATTTGGTAGTTTACGAAAATCAGCGTCATTAATATTGTATGAATCATTTGATGTTTCAAAAGCGTGTGCTGGCGTAATAGCAACAAGCAATAAGCAACAAGCAATAAGTATATAATTTGTAATTTTCATCTGTGACTCTTTTATGGTAGTTGATTAGACGGACTTTGACAACAGATGTTTAACAAATAATTGATAACTTTTTAAATCCTAAATCAAACAAGCCTAATATAATATAGGATTTCTATAAAATAATTTTACTGTATATTATCTGATTTTTGGTTTTTATAAATAAAATTAGCCTCAAAAAAGTAGATCATAAAATATCAAAATCAACTTAATTTATTTGAGGCTGACAAGACCTATTTATACAGGATAAATAAATATTATAATATTTTGACAAATATGCAATCTTTTTTCATGCTTGTTTATATGGTATACTCATTAAAATGATCATTCTTCTTTAAAAATTTGAAAGAACACTAAAAAAACAAGGCTAAAAATGAAAAAAATAAAAAATAATACATATGACCATACGGCGATTGAGCTGAAATGGCAGTCTGTTTGGGGAAAAGAAAGAACTTATCAGCCAGACCTTAACTCTGCTAAAGAAAAATTTTATAATTTGATGATGTTTCCTTACCCATCAGCAGAAGGCCTTCATGTTGGCAGTATGTACACTTTTTCAGGTGTTGATGTTTATGGAAGGTTTAAGCGAATGCAGGGTTATGAAGTTTTTGAGCCAATTGGGCTTGATGGTTTTGGAATACACTCTGAGAATCACGCGATAAAGACAGGTACTCATCCGGTTGAGCACGCCAAAACAACAGAGGAAAATTTTTATAGACAATTAAAAGAGATTGGAAATGGGTTTGCATGGGAGCAAAAGCTTGAGACGTATGACTCAGCGTATTATAAATGGACGCAGTGGATTTTTGTTCAGCTTTTTAAGATGGGGCTTGCATATCGCAAGAAAGCACCAGTTAATTTCTGCCCGTCTTGTAAAACAGTTCTCGCAGATGAACAGGTGATTGATGGAAAATGTGAGCGGTGCGGGTCAGTTGTTGAAAAACGTGATCTTGAACAATGGTTTTTCAAAATAACTCAATATGCAGACAGGCTTCTTGACAATATAAAGGATCTTGACTGGACTGAGAAAATAAAAATTGCACAAAGAGAATGGATCGGCAGATCTGAAGGCGCGAAAATAAGATTTAAGATTGAGGATTTAAGATTTAAGAATAAAGACGTTATAGACATAGAAGTTTTTACCACAGCAATTGATACCATTTATGGGGTCACATTTATGGTGCTTGCCCCAGAGCATCCATTAATTAAATCTTTGATAAAAGGCGATTTGGGGATAGGCACAGAAACAATTGAGAAAGTTAAAGATTATGTTGAAAAAGCAGGAAAGAAGTCCGAGCAAGATAGAATGGCTGATGTAAGGGAGAAGACGGGTGTGTCTACAGATCTTTTTGTCATAAATCCATTTAATAACGAGAAAGTGCCTGTTTGGGTGGCTGATTATGTGCTTTCCGGTTATGGAACTGGTGCTGTAATGGCAGTTCCCGGACATGACGCGCGTGATCATGAGCTTGCTTTGAGGTTTGGGTTGCCGATTAAGGTTGTTGTGCGACCAATTAAAGATGTAAAAGATGCAAAAGTTGGAAAAGATGGATTTTGGGATTATCCTGAGATCAAAACTAAATTTAAGGAAAAATCAGTTCTTTTTGATTCAGGTGAATTTGACGGACTGACAAGCATAAAAGCAAAACAGAAGATGTTTGATTATATTGAAAAAGAAGGTTTTGGAGAAAGAACCAAGACTTATCATCTCCGGGATTGGTTGATTTCAAGGCAGAGATACTGGGGGCCGCCCATCCCGATGTTGTTTTGCCCAAGCTGCAAGGAAAGGGGAGAGAGCTGGTTTACAATGGAAGAAGGAAAGGGGTGGCAAGAATCAAGAATTAAGAATCAAGAATCAAGGAAAGAAAAAATTGGATCCGCCAACTGGGCGGAGGAAATTGGAAATTCGAGCGAAGCGATGGCTGGTTGGTATCCGGAGGAAAATTTGCCGGTTGAGTTGCCTTACATTAAAGATTTCAAGCCGCTTGGCATCCATTCGGCAGGTTCAGGACAAGAAGCCAAAGGTCCTCTTGCCAATCATCCTGAGTTCTATGAAGCCAAGTGTCCTGAGTGCGGTGGTAAAGCGAGACGAGAAACAGATGTCTCTGATACATTTCTTGATTCTTCTTGGTACTTTTTAAGATATTTGGCAGCCGACTGGGATGATATGCCTTTTCCATCAGTTGAATTTGCAAAAAGCAAAAAGCAAAAAGCAAAAAGTAAAGAAGAAATTGAAAATTGGAATTTGAAAATTGAAAATTCTACGCATCGCGCAGCGTGGCTTCCAGTCACTATGTATATTGGTGGCGCTGAGCACGCTGTGCTTCATCTTCTTTATGCGCGGTTTATATCAATGGCAGTTCATGATTTGGGTTTGACTGACTTTGAAGAACCATTCAAAAAGTTCTATGCACACGGTCTTGTTATAAAAGATGGTGTGAAAATGAGTAAAAGCAAAGGAAATGTAGTTAATCCTGATATTTATATTAAAAAGTACGGTGCTGATACTCTTCGAGTTTATTTGAGATTCTTGGGACCTTTTGATCAGACAGGGGATTTTCGGGATTCAGGCGTTGAGGGAATGCACCGCTTTTTGAAACGTGTCTGGAAATTGTTTCAAAAAGACGGAATCTCAAATCTCAAATCTCAAATTTCAAATGAACGACTGCATGAGATGCATGAAACGATTAAGGGCGTGACTGGGGATATGGAAGATTTGCGTTTTAATACAGCAATTGCAAAACTAATGACCTGGTACAATTTTCTTGCCAAACAGGACCAGGTTAGTTTTGAAGAAGCTGAGGCATATTTGAAATTGTTAGCTCCATTTGCACCACACATGGCAGAGGAGATTTGGCAATTTCTTCAAAGATCAATGATCAATGATTTAGGATTAAAGAATAATGAAAAAGATCAGAAATCTTATCTTTTAAATCTTAAATCTATCCATACTAGTTCATGGCCTGAGTTTAATGAAAAATATTTAGTTTCAGAATCAGTGACTATTGCTGTTCAGGTCAATGGAAAATTGCGCGCGACACTTGAAGTTTTAACTGATGATGCCAAAGATCAGAAAAAGATTGAAGAAATGGCAAAAAAAGACAAAAATGTGGCTAAATTTATTGAAAATGGAATAAAAAAATCCATTTACATTCCCAACAAAATCCTCAATTTTGTGGTTTGATAGATTTTATTTATCGAAAAAAAGTTTTTTAAGTTTAATTTTGACATTTAATTTATGCGATCGCTTCAAAAAAATGTGTAATTCACTATAGAAAGTTTTTAAAATTTTTATAAAAAGACTATAAAACATACTCTTTACAATCCTTTTAAAAACTTCTAAGCTGAGACTAATGGCTTTCGAAGATAAATTAGATTTTATAAAGCAGTATGCATTGCCACTTGGTCTTGGTTTGGCGGGATTAATTTTTGTCGGCTATGGAATTTTCTCAACAATTGGTACAGATCAGAAGAATGACGATATATTGTTTGAGTCTGCTGATAAGACTGAAACTGAGGAAGAAAGGAAGATTACAGTTGATGTGGCTGGAGCCGTGGAAAAGCCTGGAGTTTATACGCTTTCTGATGGTGCAAGGATTCAGGATGCACTTATCAAAGCAGGTGGGATGAGTGTTGATGCAGATCGTGTAAAAATAGCCAAAAATCTCAATTTAGCCTCAAAGTTAACAGATTCAGCAAAGATTTATATTCCATTTACGGGTGAAGCCGAAGGAAGTTCAGATCTAGTTCTGGGCGCAGATGATGTAAGCGGTGAAGTGGGAGATCTGATAAATGTAAATACTGCAACTGTTGCACAACTTGATACGTTACCAAATGTGGGTCCAATTACTGCAGGTAAGATAATTGCAAATAGACCATATGAAAAAATAGAAGATTTGGTGAGTAAAAAAGCGGTAGGGCAAGCAACTTTTGAAAAGATTAAAGACAAGATAAGCACATATTAAATTTTTAATTGATCTATTTAACCTAATTTCTAAAGAAATACGAATTAATCATATTAATATTTAGATAATTATGGCTTGGTTATTGATTAGATCAATTAGAAATTAGACTAATTAGAAATTTCAAACAAATGTCCAAAGCCACAGTTATTTTTTTAGTTATTATTCTTAGTTCTGTTTTAGCTTTTCGCTTCAATCATTTTTATTCAAACCAGAATCACTATAAAGATAAAGAAATCGTTGAATTTGAAACAAGAGTTCATGAAGAACCACAATTTCTACAGGGTACTCAAAAATTTAGGGTTTTTGCGCCAAACAGCACGAGAATAAACATAAAAATGATTATGTCTCCTGTACTTGAGTATGGTGATCGGATAAAAGTAAAGGGTATTATAGTAAAGAAAGATTATGATGGGTATCAGTACTTCGCGATCAACTATCCCGATGTCCAAATAGTATATAGTGAACAAAATTTTATAACAACATCTGCAACTTTTATTAGAAGGAAAGCCAAAAGTCTTTATGAAAGCTCTCTTTCTCCAACAGCAGCTGGCCTTTTAACTGGGATAATTTTTGGTGGCAATCAGGGTTTAGATGATGATTTTCTTGATCATCTCCGCTCAACAGGAGTCGTGCATGTGATCGCTGCAAGTGGTATGAATGTTACATTTGTGGCTGGAGGATTGATATTTGTTCTTTCAAAATTTTTTCGGCGACAAACAGCTATAATTGCTGCAATTTTGGGAATGCTTTTCTATACCTATATTTCAGGTTTTGATGCATCTATTGTAAGAGCTGCGATAATGGCTGTTATTGCATTTTCTGCAAGTCTTTTTGGCAGACAGAATTTTTCATTACTTTCTCTTTTTTTAACAGGATTTTTGATGCTTTTTGTCAAGCCAAGCAATATTTTTGACATAGGATTTCAGTTGTCTTTTCTTTCAACTCTTGGAATTCTTATAATTAAACCATTTTTTTCATCTGTTAATAATTTATTTCTATCGGATGATGTGGGGACAACAATTTCTGCGCAAATTGCAACCTTTCCAATTATTTTTGGGGTTTTTGGACAGTATGGTATTCTTTCAATTGTAGTTAATGGTTTGCTTCTCTGGACTGTGCCGATCTTGATGGTAATTGGATCAGTTGGACTTATTCTAGGTATGATTTTTGAGCCATTTGGTAGATTGATTCTTTATTTTTCAATACCGATTCTTTTTATTTTTGAGCAAATTGTTAATCTATTTGGTGGTTTTGGCCTTGTTTGGACAATCCAAAATTTATCCCCACCAGTTTGGATAGGCTATTATTTGATTTTGGCAGGATTTATTGCGTTTTTAAACAAGCGCAGGAAACAAGAATTATGATTTAGATCTTAATAAAGACATATGAAGAAATATTCTATCTATATTCTCGTCCTTTTGATTGTTCTGTCAGTGTTATTTATTTATCAGGAAATAAAATTTAATGATGGGAAGTTGCATATTGTTTTTTGTGATGTGGGACAAGGAGATGGAATTCTTATCACAACCCCTAGTAAGAAACAGATCTTGATTGATGGCGGACCTGATAAAAGTATTAGTGATTGTTTATCAAGAAATATGCCTTTTTGGGATAATAAGATTGATCTCGCTATTCTTACGCATCCACACCAAGATCATTTTTCAGGTCTTTATTTTGCGCTGGAGCGTTATGAATTTAAAGGTTTTGTAACAGAAAATGTTGCTAATACATCTGAAAGCTATAGAGATCTGATTGCAAGAATAGATGAGCAGAAAATCCCTAGAAAATTTGTTGCTAGGGGTGACAAGTTCAAGATGTCAGACGGTGTGATAATTGATATCAAGGGACCGGATGCAAGCTTTTTAAAGCTAAATTGCATAGATGGCATGATATCAGATTGTACAAATCAGGTAACGCTTATCACATCTCTGAAGTATAAAAATTTTGATGTTTTATTTACTGGGGATAATGAAACAGAGGGACTTCTTGATGTTCTAAGCGAGTTTGAGAAAGATATTGAGGTGATGCAGGTTCCACATCATGGCTCAGCATCGGGTTTGGACTCCAAGATTTTGGACGGGATTGATCCCGAGCTAGCAATTATTTCAGTAGGCGCGAAAAACCGTTTTGGCCATCCCAAAGAATTCATTCTTGAACTTTTGGAGGAAAAACGAATTAGGGTTTTGCGAACAGATGAGCATGGCGACATTCAGATCGTGAGTGATGGGGAGGGGTGGAGGGTTGAGTGATGATTACCAATCAGTCTCTTTCCGCTCTCTGATGATTATTGATTTTTTACCTTTATCAAGCTCCACCCATACTTGGGTGGCACCATCTATAAGTCTCTTCAGAGCGGAAGTAGCATGAAGCAATAAATGAAAAGAAGACCGAAGCTTACTTGACAAAGCTTGTTGTGGGGTTTAACTTGGAATAAGAGTGGCATTACCAGAAGTTAGAATTGGGGAGCAGGGTTTGAGAACTGGGAAAGGGGCTGATGGCTCCCTGCTCGGTAAATCTCCCCCGCAGCTTCGTTTAGTACAACCTTCTAAAGTTCTTGAGTACCATCCAAAAGATCATTTATACACAGATCCGATAATCAGGGAATTGAGGCTAGCTGGTGCTGTTTTATTGGGAGGAAGGGCATTTGATGTTCCAGAAGCAGGCGTGACCCAGATTCAGATTTTTGCAAGGCCCGCCGGTTTGAGAATTGAATCTCAAGAAGGCAGGGTTCACGAAAATGGCAAAACCGGAAGTGAAATTGTTTTTGAATATACAAAGAAAACAAATCCTGGCTGTCCTGATTTAAGGAAGGATCCATACGCAATGATGGTTGTTTCAGGAGCTGAGAAAATAGTCAGATGGGTTGATTATTCTCTGAAGAAGCAGCATGAGGGAGGAGATAGGAGAGTTATATTTGTCGCAGCAGCAGGTGGTAACGACCCGTACAGAATAGAATCCTACCCAATACCAACTAGGAATGATTTACTATCAGTCCCAATACCTGAGCTTTGATTGTAAAAGAATAACTTGCCTTCATTGACACCTAGCCTCAGACGTGATACTTTGAACTCATGGATTCCAAAAAGAAAGTTCTTCTAGTTGAGGATGATTTACTGCTTCGGGAGATATATGTTGAGGCGCTAAAAGAAATTGAAGATACTGAGGTTGAGACAGCAGTTGACGGAGAAGAGGCGTTGTCAAAAATTCAGACTGGCGGTTGGGATCTTATCCTTCTTGATGTTTTTATTCCAAAGTTAAATGGATTTGAGGTGCTTGATAAATTAAAAGAAAGCAGTCAGGGTGAGAAACTGCCACTTGTTTTCCTAACAAATGCATCAGATGAAGAAGGAGATGTGAGGCATGTTAAAGACCTTGGATACAATATTATTGTAAAAAGTGAGATTACGCCTGGGGACCTGGTTGATGAGGTAAAGAGGTATTTGGTAATTTTTGGGCAATCTGTTTAGGTTCATTTTTTTCTTCTTCTGGCTGGTTGGCTGAGCCTGCTTTTTTCAGGCTGAATGAAAATGCCGCACCTTTATTTTCTCCATCTGAGGCAACAGTTATTGTTCCATTATGCATGGTTATTATAGATTTTGATATATATAGACCTAGTCCTGTGCCTGTTTTTTGGGCGCTTGATTCAGTTGGATAATTGGAGCTGATCATGCTGAATTTTTTGAAAAGTTTTTCTTGATCTTCAGGCTTTATCCCTTTTCCTGTATCTGCAATTGTGGTTATTATTTCATCCCTTTGATCTTTAAAGGAGATAGTAATTTTTCCACCTTCAGGTGTAAATTTGAGTGAATTACCAATCAGATTCATAAAAACCTCTTTTATTTTGTCTGGATCGACTGTGACCTGAGAAAGAGGCGTTTTGTTTTTTTCTACAATTATTTCTATTTTTTGATTCTCGGCTGTTGGTTGAACCTCGGTTAGTATGTCTGCAACAATACCCTCAATATTTGAGGATTTGAGTTCAAGGTGCATTCTGCCTGATTCAATTCTAGATACATCAAGCATATCACTCACAAGATTGATTAGTCTTTCAGTTGCAGAGTAAGTTCTGTCTAGAAAAAGCTCCTGCTTGGGATTGAGCTTTCCTGTATCTTCTTTTTGTTGAAGAACCATCCAGAGGTAGGATTTGATGGCGCTTAGAGGTGTTCGAAGCTCGTGTGAGGCAAGGGAAACAAACTCATCTTTCATCTTATCAAGCGCTTTAAGTTTTTCATTTGATGACTGAACCTCGTTGTACAAAAGTGCGTTATCCAGCGCAATTCCAATAACATCAACAAGTCTTTCAAGAAGATCTATTGTGTAGTTTGATAAGCTGTCTTGGTCTTCAATAAGACCAATGTACATTGCGCCAATTGCTTCATCGCGAACCAGAAGGGGATAAACAAAAACTGAGTTTATTTCAATGTTGTTGTGCGCTGGTTCAATCAACACATTTTTAAAATTTTTAACTACTATCTTCCTTTTTTCTAGAATAGATTGAACCATTATGTTCTCGGTTTTTGTAAGTGGGATACTGATCTGTTTTTCTTGATGATTATTTTTTTCTACACCTGCTTCAGATCTGGCAATTCTTTTTAAGACACCATCCTTCTTATCCATTACAAAGATTGATGCGATTTGAAAATTTACATCAGTAACAATTAGGTCAGTTACTTTTTGTGTGGTCTGATCAAGGTGGGTAATTGTTCCAAGTATGATCTCATCGATCTTTCGAAGGATTGAAAGGGTTTTGTTGCGCTCTGAGAGCTCAGCTGATTTTTTATAAATCTCCTGATTTATATGGAGAAGTTCCTGAGACTGCTCCTGGGATTTGGGTTTGTCGAATCCAAAAAAATTGTTGAAAACTTTTAAAATATTATTCATCTACAATCATTGTAGCTTAAAAATTGATACTATCTCAATACGTCGGGAAGATCTGAGGGTTTTATCTCGCTTCTACTTTCTTTTACAGCCTCACGACAAACCTCAATTGAGGCTCTACCAAAGAGTTTTTCATACTGTCTGACAAGGGTTTCAAGCACAGCTTTCTTATCGCCTTCAAGACTAACTTCGTGTTTTGCTAAATCTATTTTAAGACCACTTATTTTGCTTGCTTGTTCAAAAGCAATAGGTCCAATTATTACCTCCTGACTTTTAATAATCTGATTTGCTATTTGTGAATATGGTTCCATGCTAATTTGTTTCTGTTACATTGGGTTTGGTGTTAAATCCAAGTGCGCCAAAGGTGATAAGGAAAAGTCCTACTGTTAACATGAGGTCTCCAGAGCTTCCATTATAAAAAGTTCCAATAGTTGTTGTATATGAAAAGACAGAATCAGCGATGAACATAACAAAAAGACCTAAAAGAATTGAATAAGTATCAATTTTATATCTCCCACCAAGATATTTGAATGAAAGACCCGAAACAACAGCAGATATTACAAATGCGAGGAAGTCTCCAAGGGGATAAGCAATATCAAGTATCGCTTTCAGTATTGGTTCATCTTCAGGAACTATCACGCCAGCTCTTGCAATAGTTACGAGAACATAATATGAGAAGAAAAAAAGTCCAATTGATAAAATTGCAGTAAGCAATTTAGCAGTCAAGCTTTTGAAGCCAAACTTTGCGCCTGTTGCTTGCGAGAGATAAATTGCTCCTAGTCCATAGAAAAATATACTTGGCGCAAAGCCCAAATCAGCAATTGAGGGATAGGGAGCTGGTTCGTTGAGAAAAAAGTTGTAATACGACCAAATGGTTTCTCCAGCTCCCCAGAGGAAAAGTCCAAGACCCAGGAAAAAGACTGCTTTTCCAATTGAGCTTTTCATTCCCCCCCAAATCTTGGCGTTTATCATGCAAAAAAATCCACCGATTAATGGTATAAGACCAAAAAGAAAAGAATATAGATAATTTAAAAAGTCTGTTTTGGTCCCGCTTGCATAAAGAAACATCCAAAATATGACTAAAAAAAGGAAATAGAAGAATAAGACTGTTTGATAAAAATTTGCCTTCATATATATAGTTTAGGCAGGTTTTTGAGATTGTGTCAAGTAATTTAGGTTTGATTGATTTAGCAACCTAATTTATACATAGTATGCGTTTGGTTTGGGAAATCCGTTAAAAGCCATTGATGTAGAAAGAGAATATGCTCCGGTATCATGGATAATTAATTTGTCTCCTACATCAATATCAGAGGGGAGCAAGACTTCGCGACTGATTATATCAGGACTATCACCAGTCGGGCCCGCAACAGCAAAAAGTGACTCTCCAGAATTTTTTGTTGGCCTCATGCTTGTGATGAGATAACGGGTAGATCCTTGATAAGCCATTGTTTCAAATAGGGCATTGTAACATCCCGCATCAAGAAAAAGCCAGGTGCTTCCACGCCTTTCAATTCTTGCAATCACCCTTGCAACCAATACTGCTGCATTGGCAATTATTCCTCGACCTGGCTCAAGTATTAGTTTTGGTTGATATGGAAGTTTTTTATACTGCTTAATAGTTGCAGATGCGATTTCAGAAAGAAGTGGAGCATTTTCGCTTGATAAATAATGGCAAGGATAGCCACCGCCAAGGTTGAGTGTTTCAAGTTTAATTCCTAGGTCTCTAAGATCTTCTATAATAGAGCGAAGGCTTTGGATAACATTTGCCCAAGCTTCAGGATCAGATGCTTGCGACCCCACATGAAATGAAATACCGTATGGTTTAAGTCCTAAGTCAACTGCTCTTGAAAGAAGTGGTATTATGGATGCTGTTTCTGTCCCAAACTTAGTTGAAAATTTAAAAACAGAACCTGCATCATTTGCAATAACTCTGATATAGACCTTGGAGCCTGGAGCATTGATGGCAATTTTTTCAAGTTCAGAAAATGAATCGCAGGCAAATCTGTCAACTCCATATTCAAAAAATTTTGCTATTTGATCAGAGGGCTTTACTGAGGTTCCATATATTATTTTGTTTGGTGGAATATGGAGTTTTTTTAATAGTTCAAGCTCATAAATTGATGCTACTTCAAATCCTGATCCTGCTTCTTTTAGTATTTTTAATACCTCTACTTCTGAGTTAGCTTTCATTGCAAAATTAATTATTGATTTAGGGAATAATTTTTTGAATTGTTTATAATTATCAACAATTCTTTTTTTGCTAAACAGAAAAAATGGCGTTTTGTAATTAATGCTTTCGAGGAAATCTGGATCAAATAATCTGTCTGGATTTTTGTTAATAATTTTTTTGAATTTATGAACAGCTTTTTTAATCATAATTTTAGCTAAAAGAAAGTAGCATGATGCCCAAAATTATTATAATAATTCCAATTGTCTGTACTCTTGTGACTCTTTCTTTCAGGAATATATATGCGAGTATGATGGTTGGAACAGAAAAAGTACCACTCAAAAGTGCAATAATACTAACAAAAGAGGTTGTTGCATAGCCAAGACTTAGAGCAAGATAGGCAATAGCTTCGCCAAGACCAATCAAAAAAAGAAAGATCCATGCACCGCTCTTAACATTTGAGAGATCAGTTTTTTGAATTTTTGCAAGCAAAAAAGCAGAAAGAGTCATGAATGCATACATAAACAGGGCGTATGAAACCCAGTCATGTCCGCTTGAAAATTTTGCCCATCCGAGTGTCCAGCCTGTTGCTAAAATTGTAGCTATTGCTATCTCTTTAAAGCCTAAAGCTCCAATTATCTTTATTTTTTTTAATTTTAAGTGATTTTGATCAAGATTTGTCAGAAGCATACCACCAAAAATTAGAAAAAGTGCAGGAACAAAAGAAAGACTAAGCACTTCACCAAGAAATATTACTGAAATAAGAGCTGTCCATCCGGAAAATGATGCGAAAATAGGACTAAGAATAGCAACTTTTCCTTTTTCAAAAGCTTTATAAACAAATAAGTAAACTATTGTTTGAAGAGTTCCGAAAAAAGCAAGACCAACCCACTCGCTCGGATCATTTGGAATAGTAAAGGTGTTTTTAAATGAAAAATGATTTACCAGAGCAATTATAAGAAGAATAAAAGTTCCAAAAACATGAGCCCAAACAAGACTTGATATTGGTCCTATTTTATCTACGGTTTTTTTTGCTGCAAAATCAGCAAAACCCCAACCAAACATTCCGCCAAGACCTGCGATAATTGCAATTAATAATTCATTTGACACGCTTTAAACATTTTATACACAAGAGCTAAAGCTTGGCAACCCTTCAGTTATTCATTGAGTGAGGTCTTAGTACAATTCCAGGTGTTGATGATTCCATGGGTGTCTCGCTATGTTCAAATGGTAGGGTAAATGAGATGGTAGTTCCTTCGCCTGGATTTGATTCTAGATGAATTCGACCGCCGTGACGTTCTACAACTCCTTTTACAACATAAAGGCCAAGTCCTGTTCCCATTTTTCCACCACCACCTTCTACCTGTGAGTATTTTGTGAAGAGAAGATGCTGTTTTTCTTTTGGAATACCAACTCCTGTATCTGAGACACTAACTGTAATATCGCTTGGTGTTTTTTGAGTTTTTACTGTTATTGTTCCGCCAAGTGGTGTAAATTTGAGGCTATTTGAAAGCAGGTTATTTATGACCTGAGTTACCTGAACTCCGTCAAATGAAAATGTAGTAATATTTGGATCAAGCTCAGTTTGAATTTTAATTCCTTTTTCATCAGCTGATGCTTGAAAGATGTTGACTCGATCTGTAATAATTTTGGTTAGATCAGATGGCATTTTTTTAATGTTAAAAAGTCCAGAGTCAAGTTTGGCAGCATCCAAGATCTTACTTACCTCATAAATCATTTTGTCTGATGCGTCATAAATAAGTCTCATCATTCTTTTTCTTTCATCATCGGTCAGATCAGCAGGAGAGATCAGAAGCTCTGAGCTTGCCTTGATGGCAGTAAGTGGAGATCGAAGTTCATGAACCATCACATTGGTAAAATCATCTTTCATCCTGGCAATTGTTTTTTCAAGCGTTATGTCCTGAAGAAGAATCTCAGCACCTATCACTTTTTGATTTTCTGTTTCATGAACTGGTCTTATTTTAATGATAAAAGTTTTTTCATCAATTTGAACATCTTTTTCTTCAAAAATTTGATTCCTGTTTATCACACCCAATATTTTATCCTTAAAATCATAAGTGTTTGGAAGTCCTGATAAAATGTCAGTAATTTTCAGGTTTTGCTTATCAAGTTTGAGAAAATCACGCGCTGCTTTATTTATATAATTAACATTTGAGGCTGTATCAACGATAAATATTCCATCAGTGAAATTTTCAATCATTGTTTTGGTTTTGTTTTTTTCGACTTCAAGACCGATTGCAAACTTGGTTAAAACGCTTGATAAAAATTCACAAACAGAACGAATCAGATCAAGTTGATTTTCAGTAAAAGCCTGTTCTTTGGTGCTTGATATTGCGATTATGCCAGCGTGTTGATGATTGATGATGATGGGGGCTGAAAAGAAAGACCCCAAATGTGAATCAACTCTGTCATCAAGTGGTACACCATCAATTTTTTCTTCAATTAAATCATTGGAAAGGGGCGGTATGTTTGCATCGTCAAAAAGAACTTTTTTCATGCAGTCTTTTATGTGTTGAACAAATTCATTGCTTACAACATCTTTGGTTTGAGTTTTAAAAATACCCAGCTGATTTTTAATTGATAGGGCTGAGATTGCAGAATAAGGAAAAGCATCATTAAAAGAAAGCAAAACTGATTCAAATATTTTTTCTAAATCAAGGGTGTAGTCAATCTGATTTTTTATTTCAAGAAGAGCATTTATCTTTAACTCGTTATATTTTTCCTTTTCTTTCAGAAATTTTAATTCCCTCTTTTTTTTATCAAGGAGGTTTCTATAAAGGATTATAGGCGTTAGAAAGATTATTGCAGAGATGATAAAAAAAATAGGCAGTGACATAAAAATAATAAACCAATACTACAAATTATCCAATCAGCTAATAAACAAATTATTGGTTAATTGGATTATTTGAAATTAGTTGATCTGTTGATTTCAGGCTATTATGCAGCCTTTGAGCCTTGGATTAGAGATTTGATTTTATTTACCAAATCTCCAGGCTCTACTTGATATTTGAGGATATAATCAACTGCGCCTATTTGAATTGACTCATCCATTAATTCATTATCTGAATAATTTGAAGCAACTGCAACTGGAATGGGGGACGTTGCTGGATCTCCTTTAAGTATTTTGAGAACATCATTTCCTTTCATGTCTGGCATAATTTGGTCAAGAACTATGAAGTCAGGTGAGTGTTCTTTGGCAGCATCTATTCCTTCCTGGCCGTTTTTTCCATTTATCACTTCAAATCCGTTTTTTTGAAGAGCAAGAGTCCAGATATCAACAATCATCTGGTCATCGTCAATTATAAGAATTTTCATAAGATTTAGTGGTTGGGTAAAGTTTGGTAAATAATAAAAATAAGCCTAGAAACCAAACCTAAATTAAAATTAACACTATTCATATTAAAAAGCAAGCAAGGAAGGTTTTTGCATCCTATAATAGGTATTGACGGGTGTGGAGATTTGTGATAAAATTTGTTAAATGCGTTGATCAAGCTCGCGACTTGGGAGCAGGGAGTCAAATACTTTCCGGTGAGAACCGATAAATCTGTAAATTGAGTCCTGATTGGATCAGGAAAAACAAGGTGGTACCACGGTAACTGACCGTCCTTGTAAGTTTCTAAGCATTGCTTGGAAATTTGCAAGGGCTTTTTTGTTATGATTAAAGCATAAAATTATGAAAAAACTTTGGCATAAAAATTATACACAGGAGAAGCAGGCTGAAATGTATTGCTTTGCCCGCTCTGCGCAACTTGATAGTAAATTGATTGAGGCTGATATATTCGGTTCGATTGCCCATGCAAAAATGCTTACAACTATTGGTATTTTGACTGAGGATGAGTTTTTGACGCTTAAAAAAGAACTTTTAAATATTCTTGCTCTTTTTGAAAAAGATGAGTTTTTAATTGGTCCTGAAGATGAAGACGTACATACTAAGATTGAAGCTGTGCTTACAGAAAAGGTTGGCGATGCGGCCAAAAAAATTCATACCGCAAGATCCAGAAACGACCAAGTCGCGCTTGATTTGCACTTGTTTGGAAAAAAGGAATTGATTGAGCTTTTTGAGTATTCTTCATTTTTGACAACTGAATTTGGAGATTTTGCTCAAAAACATGAATTTTTGCCAATGCCAGGATATACTCATATGCAAAAGGCTATGCCTTCAAGTGTCGGAATGTGGGCTGGAAGTTTTGCAGAAAGCCTGATTGACGATTTGCGTCTTTTGAAAAACGCTTTTGAGATAACTGATGCATCTCCACTTGGCGCTGGCGCATCGTATGGAGTTTCACTCCCAATTGACAGACAATTGGTTTCAGATTTGCTAGGATTTGAAAAAGTTCAGAATAATTCACTTTATACCCAAACAGCGCGTGTCAAATTCCAAATCGCTATCATGCATGCCTGCTCACAAATAATGATAACTCTTTCTAGATTTGCAGAAGATATGCTTCTTTATACAACGAGCGAGTATGATCTATTTGATGTGGATGAAAAACTTTGTTCAGGATCATCGATCATGCCGCAGAAGAAAAATCTTGATATCATGGAAGTTCTTCGAGCAAGATCTCATCTAGTGATAGGGCATACTCAGACTGCATCAAGTATGATATCAGGTCTTCCGAGTGGCTATAATGTTGATTTTGGTGAAACCAAAGAGCTTTTTATGGACAGTGTTGAGGTGGCGATAGAGTCAGTTGAGATCGTGAGATTGGTTCTCAAAACACTTACTCCCAATGAAAAAAAAATGAAAGAGTCTATGACCTCTGATCTTTTTGCAGCGCACGCTGCGTATGAACTGGTGGAAAAGGGTATGCCTTTCAGGGATGCATATAAAAAAATCGGATTGTCGCTTGATAGTTTGCCCGAATATGATGCAGTTGATGTTTTGAAGCAATCAGCTCATATCGGCGGACCAGGTAATCTACAGCTTAAGAATATATCAAATGAGATCAAAGAACAACAAATCTGGTGGGACAAGAAGAAAAAACATTTTCACGAAGCCCTAGAAAAGCTAAAAAGTTAAATTTCGATTTCTTCCAAAATCCTCAAATCGAGCAAATTTAAACCACAAAGCAAATAAATGTTTAAAAATTTGTTAAGTTTTCGATAAAATATTGCTTATTGACAAAAAACAGAGCATAAAATACAATAAACTTTAGTAATTTTCCGCAAAAAGCGGGAAAAAAATAAAAAAATGGCAGAAAAAGAATTACTAGTAGTAGATCATCAGACAAAATCAGGCTTGCATGTGGCGAGAAAGCCATTATCTATTGTAAAGATTGGTGGCAGTGAAGTTGATAGAGCTTCAGATGCCATAGCAGGGGTTTATGAAGAAGGCCATCATGATCTTGTAATTGTGCATGGTGCAGGTGGTCAGATAAGCGATAGAATGCGCAAAAAACAGCTAGAACCCAGATTTGATGACGAAGGAAACAGGGTTAGTGATTCAGCCACAAGGGACGTTGTAATAAAGGTTCTTGATGAGGTAAATGAAGGTTTTGCAAATGCTTTAACAAAGAATGGAGTTCCTGTTATCGAGTATCACTCAAAAGCAGGTCTAATTCAAGGAGAAGCGGTTAGTCCAGAAAATTTGGTAGCAAGAACAGGCTCGTTAAGAGTAGATGGTTTACGTTTGGAATCAGATCTTTATGAGGAGGGTAATTGGCCTGTGATAGCACCTCTTGCTGCAAGCGTAAGAAATGGAGCATTAAATGTTAATGCAGACACGGCAGCAGTTGCTGTTGCTCAGGCAATGGGGGGAAAGGATGGAGGCGCGAATATTATTTTTATTACAGGAACTGGTGGAGTGTTGTCG
This sequence comes from Candidatus Levyibacteriota bacterium, assembly GCA_029260905.1. Classification (GTDB taxonomy): domain Bacteria; phylum Patescibacteriota; class Microgenomatia; order Levybacterales; family UBA12049; genus JAJDCH01. The sequence goes on from JAJDCH010000015.1 coordinate 26,624, forward strand.
GGTGGTAATACTTTGAAAAAATTGTCAGGTGTTCAGTTAGGATCAATAGAAATAACAGGAGGAATGAGGAGGAAAGCAGCTGAAGCAGTTAGGGCAGGTGGTGCAACAATTGTTGATCTTTCAAATTTATCTAATGCTCTAAATGGTGCGAGAGTGGGTACTCGCGTTAGCGCATGATAAGAAAAGCTCGCAATACTCCAGATGATATTACTGCTGTTTTTTGAGAAAATGGGATTTTCCAAATGTCTGAATGGACAATGGGCGATGTACAAAAACCCGTAGCTAAAACTTTTCCCCGTGCAGATAGTTTGATGTTTTATGTTATAAATAATAGATATGGTAGAAGGAGAAGGAGGGGAACCACAGATTCCAGAAGAAGTATTAACAGCAGGGTATTGGGATGGACATGGACCGGATGATGATTGTGATCCAGATGAAAACGTAAAAATAGACCTCCCGCGAAGCGGTAGACATGATTTCGCTCCACCTAGAACTTCAAAATTTGCAAATCAGATACTTCAGGAGTTTTTGGCGGTTGATGATAGATCGGTTCATGTAAGAGTTGCAAGTGGGGAGATGTTTGAGGCGGAAAACTATCCACCGGGAACTGTGATCGGTTTTGATAGAGAGTCATTATCTAGTGCTGGATATAGAACAGGAAGAAGACTGGGGGTTGTTTGTGTAGGTAAAAATTCGAGAGAAAGATTGGTTTTAAGTGAATACGAAGCAAAGACAACAAAAAGAATGTTGATTGGGCAAACGCCAATGCCACCTGGCTACAAAGATCCATCTTATCGCTTCCCGGTTGGGGGAGTTATACATATTCCGCCAAACTATATGAGCAGAGTAACTAATTTGGATGTGTATCAAATGGGCAAAGGCGTTCCTGAAAAACCTAAGAAATTAAGGCTTCCTCATGGTTTTAGAAGATCACAACCAGGTGGGGCAGGAGCGTAGGTTGTGCATTTCTACAGTTTCTGCTCGTGCCACATGCGCGCAAAGCTTCCATTCTTTTTTAGCAACTCATCAAACGTGCCTAGTTCTTTGACCTTTCCTCCCTCCAGAACGACTATTTTATCCATTTCTTTAATCGTTGAGAGCCTGTGAGCAATGACAATTGTCGTAAATTTATGGATATTTTCATGGATTGCTATCTGGATTTGTTTCTCTGAGTATGCATCCAGATGTGATGTTGCCTCATCAAGAAAGAGAATATCCGGCTCTCTGAAAAGCGCTCTTGCTATGCCAAGTCTTTGCCTCTGACCGCCTGATAATTTAATTCCTTTTTCACCGACTAAGGTTTCAATCCCCTCAGGCAAATCGGCAACAACATCTGTGAGATGGCTCATTCTTATAACTTCTGTGAGTTTGTCTTGTGGCTTTTCTTCGACTCCTGCCGCGTCAGACGTAGCTTGGGCGATTGTGATATTCTCTCTGAGTGACATATTGAAAAGTTCAGTATCCTGAAGAACGACTGAAATGTTTTGGATATATGATTCCCTTTTTATATTTTTAAGAACTTTATCATCAAGCAAAATCTCACCCAAATAGTCCTCATAAAGATCAAGAAGTAGCTTGAAAAGAGTTGATTTACCCGCGCCAGACAGGCCGACAATTCCTATACTCTCACCACGTTTTATATTCAGACTGATATTATCAAGAACTTTTTTTTTCTTATAATTAAAGCTCAGATTTTTGATCTTTAGTGTTTTCCAGTTTTTAGGATAGAGAATTTGTGATGTTTGCTTTTCTTCGTTTTCTATAACGGGTTTTATCTGTAGAATTTGCATCGCGCGTGAAACCCAGATTTTGGCAATAACTATTTGTTGTCCGACACTTATCAGCTCATCTGTTGATTCCCCAACTCTATTAAAAAGACCAAGAAATAAGATCAAAAAGCTTATTTCATATCTTCCCTGGAAAACACCCCAGACGATAAGTGAGGCCATTAGAAACTCGAAAAAGTGAAAATATGATTCCAGAAAACCACCTTGTCTTCTGAAAAGAAAAATTCTTTTTTTTATCTCCTCAATCAGGATGTTTGATTTATCAGATACGGTTTTGTTGATTTTATTGCTGATTGAAAGTGATTTGATTGTCTGAATATTGTTAAGAGATTCAAATGTGATGCCTCCCAAATCTTCAAATCGCTCGTTTACAATCTGTTCTTGCTTGACAGCTCTTTTAAGCAGAATTGTACCGATTGTAAAATACGAAATTATGAAAAAAACGATTGCAAGACCCAAGGCTTTTTCAAGTGTAAAAAAGATAAATAAAACACCAACAGTATTGACAAGAACTGATATAAGAACCTCAAAAACTCTTCTGATGATCTCGTTTACACCGTCGCGTCCGCGTTCAATCCGTTTCATTTTATTACCACTGTTTTCAATTTCCTGCCAGGCAAGATCAAGCCGCAGGATGTGTTTGAGCGTTTTTTTGTAAATATCAAGACCGGCCTGCTCTGCAACCTGAAAACCAAAATATTTTCCTCCGTCTTGTCCGATCCCAACGTAAACACTGGCAATTCCCCAGATGGTCAGAATTGTTATGATTTGGGGAAGTGCTTGTTCGGGTGGTAGGTTCTTGCTGAGAACCAAAACTAGTTGGGAGATAGCAAATGGAGGATAGAGATGCGCGATGTCAGATGAAAACCGCAAGATAAAACCAAGCCAAAACTTCTTTTGGTAGGGCCTAACAAATATTGATATGTCTTTTAAAAATCTTAAAAAAGGATAATTAATTTCTTTTTCCATGACTTCATTATAGCTGAGAGAAGTTTAATATATAAATATAGATTTACGATATGCCAGTAAGGTATTAACCTCGAATTAGTGATATAATTGGATTTGTTATGAGTATTAAGCAACAGATAAAAGATCAATTAAGTTCTGTTTTGAAGGATCTTGGGATTGAGGGCGTGGAGCCGGGGGTGGAGTATCCGGGGGAGCGCTCGCATGGAGACTACTCAAGTAATGTGGCGATGGTGGCGTTTGCAAAAAAGCAAAAAGCAACAAGTGATAAGCAACAGGAGATAAGTGTGAAGGGTGCAGAGATAGAGAATCCGCGGGATTTGGCGGAGGAGATTGAGAAGAAATTAGGAATTAGGAATAAGGAATTAGGGCTTTTTGAAAAGGTGGAAGTGGCAGGGCCTGGATTTCTTAATTTTACGATAGCAAATGATATATTGCTTGATAGTTTGAATAAGTTTGATAGTGGCAAAAAAGCACTGGCGGGTAAAAAGATAATGGTGGAGTTTACTGATCCCAATCCTTTTAAGGAATTTCATATCGGTCATCTTTATAGCAATATAATCGGTGAGTCTATTTCACGTCTTCTGGAATCACAGGGAGCTGAGGTTTGGCGGGTAAATTATCAGGGAGATGTAGGAATGCACGTGGCAAAAGCACTTTTTGGACTATTCCAAAAACTGAAAACTGAGAACCTAGAACTGAAAAAAATTGATGAATTAAGCTTGGATGAAAAAGTTAAGATACTTGGCAAGGCGTATGCCTATGGGGCGAGGGCGTATGAAGATGATGAAAAGGCCAGGAGAGAAATTAATGAGATAAATAAAAAAGTTTACGATAAAGATCCTGAAGTGATGGAGATATATGAAAAAGGGAGGAAGTGGTCTCTTGAATACTTTGAAGAAATTTATAAAAGGCTTGGAACTGAGTTCAAGCAATATTATTTTGAGTCAGAAGTGGGTCTATATGGATCAAAGTATGTCAAGGATAACTTGGGAAAGGTTTTCACAGAGAGTAAGGGGGCGATTGTTTTTGAGGGTGAAAAGTACGGACTTCACACCAGAGTCTTCATAAATTCACAAGGACTTCCAACGTATGAGGCAAAAGAGCTGGGACTAGCGCCGACTAAGTATAAAGACTTTAAGTATGATACTTCTATAATCGTTACCGGAAATGAAATAGTTGAATACTTCAAGGTGCTGCTAAAAGCTTTATCTCTTATAAATCCTGATCTGGCGGATAAGACAAAACATTTGCCGCATGGAATGGTGAGGCTGCCTGGTGGAAAGATGAGTAGTAGAGCTGGCATAAATAGAGAGCTGACAGGAATGTTTTTTATCTCAGACGCAAAGCATGAAATTGGAACGAAAAAAATGAACCTGAAACCAGAAGAAATTAATTCTGACTCAAAATGGTCAATTGCAGAAGAAGTAGGAATGGGAGCGGTTAAGTATGCATTTCTTAAAAGCAACATAGGGTCTGATATTGTTTTTAATCTTGAAGAATCGATTAGTTTTGAGGGCAACTCAGGTCCGTATATACAGTATGCGTATGTAAGAACACAAAGTGTGCTAGAAAGGGGAAAGCGTGAAGGGGAAAGCGTGAAGACGGAAGAAAAAAACTTTACCCTTAACGCTTCACCCTTAACGCTTGAGAAGGAGGAGCGGGAGCTATTACTGCTGCTCTCAAGATTTGAAGAGGTGGTGGCTGAGGCAGCAGAAAGGTATGCGCCAAATGTTGTAGCTACATATCTTTTTGAACTTGCGCAGAGCTTTAATCTTTTTTATCAGAAAATGCCGATTCTTAAGGCTGAAGGAGATGTAAAAGATTTGCGTTTATTCCTGACTGAAAAAACAGGCAAAGTGCTTAAAAAAGGTTTATATCTCCTTGGCATCAAAGCACCTGAGAGGATGTAGGTTATTTAGGACCCAATATTGTTATTTCTTGACCTGGATACACTATTGCCCCTTTTGGCAATTTACCAATCGTACAATCAGTATAAGGACGAGGGTCTTGGTCTTCCATACCTCTTCCTTTTAAGTTTCTTCTTACAAGACTCTCAACTCCTAATTGTGGTCCTAAAACAGTTCCTGATTCTGTAATTGGTACATTTTCTGTTCCCACAACATTACAGGTATCGTTTCTGATTGTTGAATAACTAAGCGCTCCAATAGCAACCAAGCTAACTGCAATAGTGAGTGTTTTTTTTTGCTTTTTCCCAACATGGTGGTCAGGGTTTGAATTAGCCTCTTTCGCAGATCCCATAACAGCCCCATAGTATAGGATTTTAGATGATTTGTCAAGTATTAAAATTGATTATTTTAGCCTCAATTTTTAGTTATTTGGCACTAAGAGCATTTCTATATTAGAAATATTGAATTTTGTGTTTTCTGTTCTTTGACATGGTCATATCTTCGCATTCGCCTTCAGGTACTATTTACTTGGGTATCGCGTGTCTTTGCGATAAATATTTTGCTTGACAAGCATTGCTCTAATTTGATGTACTATAAAGGTAGAGTAGTTTAAAATAACTATAAATAAGAGGTACAAAGGATATCAAATTTTGATTTACGCATGAAAATAGTACAATTTAAAGATCTTTCTTCAAGAGCCAAGCTATCAGTAGTTGGTGTTTTTTTTCTTTCATTTGGTTTGTTCTTGGCTGTTATTGTAGCCCAATCGGTACAAGATGGAAGAACCCGAGCAGCAACTGGTGGATCAATCGGAGGTGGAGTGGTTGGTTCTGGAGGTTCTGGATCTGGGACTGCGGGATCAGCAGGATCAAGTAGTTCAGGAACAGGAGGTGGCGCAGCAGGCTCTGCTGGTTCAAGCGGATCAGGTTCTGGATCTGGGACTGCGGGATCAGCAGGATCTGGTAGTGCAGGCTCTTCAGGCGCGGGAAGTTCAGGCTCAAGCAGTAGTGGTACGGGTGGCGTTCCTGGTTCTGCTGGTTCAAGCGGATCAGGTTCTGGATCTGGGACTGGGACTGGTTCTGGTACAGGATCTGGATCTGGAACTGGTTCTAGTACAGGCACCCCCGTTACGATTCCAACAGTTCCAGCAGAATGCAGATTTGTAAGCAGTACAGCTACTGATGTTGAAGGTGGTGGGAAAGCTGTTGAGGCATATAAAGACCACAACAAGTGGACTGCAACCATTGCAGATGCGACCTGGATTTGGAGTTCTGAATTTGTACAAAATCCAGCAGCTGGTGAGAAAAAGGTTTTCACTCAGAAATTCACTGCTAATGGAATCAAAAAAATTTATGTTGAGATAGCAGCAGATAATATTTACAATTTGTTGTTGAACGGAAAGCAGTTTGGATCAGATTCAGCAGGCGATAGTTATTTAAAGCAAAAACAAAAGATTTATGTAATAGACAAGGAATTTGTAAATGGAGAAAACGCCATTAATTTTGAGATAACAAATTCTTCAATTCCTGGTGGGACTCCTGTAAATAATCCTGCAGGACTTTTATATAAAATAACAATCGAAGCTGATAGTTGTAATGGTTCTGGAACTGGCACAAATCAATATACACAGTTATCGTTTGATGTTTTTCTTCATGGAATTGGAAAAGGAGGAGATAGTGTAAATCCTAATGGTGGAGGAAATCAGGATCCTTATTATAGACAAAGAACCTTGACTGTTCAGGTTCTAAGCGGAAGCAAGCAGGTTGTCGTAGAGAAGGCAATAAGAATTACTTATGATCCTACATCGGGAAGTTTTAAGGGTACTGTAAATTTTGAAAATCTTCCAACAGGTACATATCTTGTGAGCGTAAAGGCTGACAGGTATATCAGTAATCAGGTGGGAGGTATTATAAATATAAAATCAGGTGAGACTCATGTTTTGCCAGCTGTTTCGCTTGTTGTGGGAGATATAAATGGAGATAATAAGTTAAACATACTTGATTATAATCTTTTGATGGGATGTTATCAGGATCTTAATTCAACGCCTGTAAGTTGCGCAAGTGATGATAAAATCCTTTCTGATCTTGACGATGATACTTATGTCAATCAAACAGATTACAATCTTTTCCTCAGAGAACTTTCCAGTCAGCAGGGAATATAGCCAGCTTGCAGCTTTCTTGATTGTAAGCACGGCTTAAAGATGCTAGAATATAACTCTTATGACGTTTGATAAAAAAGTTCTCCCAAATGGTTTACGAGCTCTTACTATCCCGATGCCCTCTCTTGAATCAGCAACTGTCTTGGTTCTAGTATCAGCAGGTTCTCGTTTCGAGACTAAAGAAAATAGCGGGATTTCTCATTTTCTTGAGCATATGGCTTTTAAGGGAACTGAGAAAAGGCCTAGCGCTATGGATATCTCAAGTCTTATTGATGGGATGGGAGGCGAGTTCAATGCTTTCACTGGTAAAGAAACAACAGGTTATTACATCAAATCTGCAAACACCAGAATAGCTACCTCATTTGATCTGCTTTCAGATATGTTGATGAATTCCAAGCTTGATCCTGTAGAAATAGATAAGGAGCGGGGAGTTATCACTGAAGAAATAAATATGTATGAAGATTTGCCAATGCGAAAAATAGGGGATATTTATGAAAATTTGCTTTTTGGGGACACGCCAATGGGATGGGACATCGCAGGAAGTAAGGAAGTAATCATGAAAATAACTCGTGAAAACTTCAGGGATTATATGAACAGTCTTTACAGCGCGCACAACATTACTGTTATCGCTGCAGGCGGGATTGAAACCGATTCAGCCATGGAGCAGATCGAGCAATATTTTGGATCAATGAAGCGCTTTGAGATAAAAAAAGCAGAGGGTGTATCAATAAATCAAGCAAAGCCTGAAATTCTTGTGAAACAAAAAAAGACAGAACAAATTCATATCGCGCTTGGTGTAAGAACTATCCCACTAGACTCTCCAAAGAAATACCCGCTTTCAGTTCTAGCTGCAATTCTGGGTGGCGGAATGTCGAGTAGGCTTTTTCATGAGGTAAGGGAAAAAAGAGGACTTGCTTATTATGTACGTACGAGCTCAGATGAATACAAAGATGCAGGAACTCTCGTAACAACTGCTGGTGTTGACCCCAAAAGGGTAGTTGATGCGATTGAGGTAATGATTATGGAGTATGGTAAAGTGGCAGGTGGCAAGATGAATCTTGGTGATGAGGAATTGAGAAAAGCAAAAGAGTATCTTAAGGGACATCTTGTTCTTGAGCTTGAAGATAGCCGTTCGGTTGCAGGATTTTATGGACATCAGGAACTTCTGGAGCCAGAAATTGAAAATCCAGATCAGATAATTGAAAAAATAGAAAAGGTAACAAAGGAAGAAATAGAGGCAGCAGGTCAGGAGTTTTTCAAAAATGAGGGACTTAATCTTGCTTTGATTGGTGATTTTGAGGATAGACAGAAGCTGGAAAGTTTATTAAAATTATAATGATGGAACAGACAGTAGTATTGGTAAAACCAGACGGAGTACAAAGAGGTCTAATTGGTGAGATTATTCATCGTTTTGAAAGAAAAGGTCTTAAGCTTTCTGCAATGAAAATGATTTCAGTAAGTGACGCGCTTATTGATGAATGGTATGCGCATCATAAGGATAAGCCATTTTTTCCTGGTCTTAAATCATACATGATGTCATATCCGATTGTTGCTATGATTTGGGATGGAGCAGACTGCGTTGCAACTGTTCGAAAAATGATTGGAGTTACCAAAGCACGAGATGCAGAACCGGGCACAGTTAGAGGCGATTTTGCGATGAGTCAGCAGTACAATTTGATCCACGCATCTGAAAATGCTGAGATAGCAGAAAGAGAAAAAAAAATAATGTTTGATGATAAGGAAGTTTTTGACTGGAAAAAAATTGACTCCAAGCACGTCTACATTGAGGAAGAGCTGAAATAATCCTCTTTTTTTAATTTTACCTTTGATATTTTTCTGCTAAAATACAATCTATGCCGATGTAGCTCAACGGATAGAGCAGTCCCGTCCTAAGGGAAAGGTTGTGGGTTCAATTCCCGCCATCGGTACAAATTTAGGAAGGTGGTCTAATTTACTATCCACCAGTTAAACTTGATGTCGTTTAATTCTGGTGAGTTAATTTCAACGGTGAATGATTCTCCCTGGACTTGATCAGTAACAGAAAGAGGTGTTGCGACTTTTGTTTTTGGTGTTATAAATATCTTGGATTTTTCAGTAACACTTGCTGTTTGAATAATCATTTTTCTGGTTCCTTTTTCGATTACCCCTTCCCCAATTGATGGATCAACAGCTGCTCCAGCCACTTCTTCCTGATCTTCTTCTATGTTTAGCTTCTTGACTGTTACCTCACCTTCAACTGTCATGTTGCCATCTGTATCTATCACAATCTTTCCATTTAGA